>JAOMTZ010000015.1 GCA_028356125.1 Candidatus Poseidoniaceae archaeon | reverse complement strand
TAGCGGAGAAGGATCCGATAGTAGGTCTGCACGTTCAGGCACGATACCACAAGGTTGGCTAGTCAGGTTCGTCGATGACTCGATGGATACGATGAATCCTGCTGAAGTAAGATACGCTACACTCCAAGTAATTATTCCATCTAATCAAGAACCAGGATACATTGGATTCGATTTATTCGCAGCGAGTGTATTTGGCAATTATTCTGTAAGCACTACTTTGGTAGTGAATGTTACTGCAACCCATGACTTATCTTTCTCACACACCTCTGGACAGACTCTTCTCCCAGGTAATAACACAACATCTACTGTAGAGATTACAAGTCTCTCATCAGCTGACGGCGATTGGACATGGCAAGCAATGGTTGACAGTGGAGATTGTACTGTTGAATTATCCGAATACCAATCTAACATTATCAAAGACTCGGTTTACAACTTAGAAATGGTGATAACTGCAGGAATAAACTCACATGTAAACGATGTTTGCACAATTAAGATTGATGCTACATTAGATACAGATAATACAATTACTGAACATTACGATTTCGACGTTTATGTGGGGCAAATTTGGGGATTATCTATGGTTCTACCCACCTCGATTAAGTTAGATGTTGATGAGTCTGAAACATTTAATGTTGCCATTACCAACCTTGGTACAGAAGAAGATACAATCTCTCTAATTGGAATTGATGCAGAAGGTGTTACTTTCACAAACCCTGAACCGGTTACTCTTGCGAGAGGTGCTTCACAGTACGTTGTAATGGAAGTGATGATCGATTCATCAATTGTAGGTAATATTTCTCTTGACTTCACGATATCATCGACAAATAGTGGCGCTGGAAGCGTTAACTCTAGTGGTATTTTCGAAGTCAAGGAGTATGCTGAAATGGAGATAAGTGGACCTGCTGACAATCGAATTGTCATCATCCCCGGACAAAACTCTTCGATTCAATTTGGATTATCCAATGACGGAACAAGAGACCTCGAACTAACAGCATCCATAGTTGGATTACCTAATGGAATATCTGTAGTTAAAGGACTTGAGACAATAAGTTTGGCAAACAATGAATCTGTTAATCTAGAACTCGAATTGTTATCCACATCTGGACTCCAGCCGAATAGTTACTCATTCACAATAACATTTGACGGAGGGTGGATTTCGGCAGATTTGACTCTCGAACTTCAAATCACAGACAGGCAAGAGGTGTTGGTTGATTCAAGTGAAGACCGAATCATTGCATCCCCGTTAGGAAATTCAAACCTCACATTGCAGGTTACAAACCTTGGAACATCTACAGAAACCTTTGTCGCTAATATCAACAACTCACAAGTTAGTGACTGGTTCACAATAAGCGTTGATGTCCTTTCTCTAACCTTGGATGCAGGACAGTCTGGCACTATCACCATATCTGCTAGAGAAATTGCTTCTGGAGCACCAGTTGATGGAAACGAATTACTCATTACCGTAACAAGCACCGCAGATTCAATGGTTTATGACACACTATCTATTGATGTCATTCCGCAAGTAGCAGATGGCATGATTACGATTATGAGCGATGATGATAAAGCAGCTCCAGGTGAGACAATCTACGGGAATGTGATCATTACAAACATGGGGACTGCGAGTGATTCTATGCAAATTAATACCTTAGAATTAGATTGTAACTTAGACAATGTAGTTGTCGAATTAGCCCCTAGCATGTCATCTACACCAATTCCGTGGTCGTGTACCATTGAAGACAACGCCAATGCCGGACCTTATGCATTAACATTCAGACTAACCTCGGCTGCCCGGTCTGAAATGATGGTAACTTCGTATGAGTCTTATCAGGTAGAGTCCACATGGAATAATGATGTGATTGCATTCACCCTTGATAGCAACACACTCACATTTGACGAGAGTGTTGAACAGCAAACTATCTCCCTAACTATCTGTAACCAGGCAAATACATTTGTTGAAGGAACTTTGGAACTCCTAGGTAAAAACGAACCCCAAATGGACGGAGTATTCTACCGTGCAGGAGAAACTGGCATCAATTCGACATACAGTTTGGCAAGCAATGGATGTCAAGATTTCAGACTGATGCTAACACCTCTGAACCTAGATGGGTTCGATGCTGTATTGGTAATCAGTTCAGTAAGCCAAGTAGAAGGCCAGACGGTTAGAGATGAGTCTCAGGAAATTACTGCAAATGTAGCTGGACCACACCTTGCCCCAGATGGGTTGAACTTAGGAATATTAGAGTTGGACAACAAGAATTCTCTGATACTACTGGCTTCTGGGTGGGCTATTGCGTTACTCCTGGTAACATATATTCGATACTTCAGAAAGCCGGCACAAATAGAAGAGGAAGATGAAGTAGAAGAAGAAGTGCCATTAGGTCCAAACGAAGTAAGGGTTGATGAATACAATAAGGTGACCTGCTGCTCTTGTGAAGCGCGCTTAGGTGTACCAGAAGGCAGTGAGCCACCATTTAGATTCACTTGTCCTAAGTGTGATACAAGAATTAGAGTTGTAGAGTAATCACTTCTTTCGAGCAAAAAGAAGGAATGCCGTATGGCCAAATGGGCCATTTACAGGTCTCATTCCACCCTTAGAGGTAATACCCCATTGACGTTCCATTAATTCTCCAGCCCATTCAACTTCTAGACCGGCTTCTTCGCATGATCTCCAACACTTTTCTAATTGTGAAGTCGTTGGAGCATAGCAAGCAATACGTCCACCAAAAACTAGTTTAGGAGCACTAGCCAAAATAGCAGGAGAATGCACAGGCATATCCAAGATGATAGCGTCAAAACTCATATCCGGAACTACATCTTCCAGCATCCCCTCAATATGAGTATGTTGCGGGAATTCTGCAAAACATTCTCGAGCCCGGGTTAGATTTAACAATCCTACATCTGCATGTTCAGACCTTGGTTCAGCCGTAACAAGATGACCGGAGTTACCCAACACCTTAGCAAGGTGTAAAGAAAGCCCCCCTGACCCTAACCCGGCTTCTAGGACTGTATCGCCAGAACCGATTCCTAATCTGCTGATGAAAACACCTGCGTCCTTGGATGAAATGGTTTGGGCTCTTCTTGCCATACCGGAAATTAATTCAGGTAATCTAGGGGGCATCCGGGTGAGGTATTTCTGTCCAACAAGAACTTCCTCTCCCACAGTCACATCAGAGAGCAGAGTAGCAGTATTGAGAACTCCTAAACCCTTGTACTTAGCCATTTCATCAATGATTTCCAAAACGTGTACCCGGCCTTCTTTTTCCATCAACACAGCATACTCTGCCATGTATGTCCGAGGAGGAATGGACCAAGAACGATTCGCTTCAAATCTGTAAAATCCCCCGTAGGGGGAAGAGACTTGAGCAGAGTATGACTAAATACCATGCATGTAGACGAAGTGGCATGAAGACTATACGTACAACTGCTTTCTCCATCGTTGCCTTGATGCTCCTGAGTGTTCTGGCTTCATTCGGAGGAATGATTGCAAAAGAAGAAAATGTGGCCCCAGAGTTATCGGATGCGCCTGTTGAAATGGAGGCTACAAGCCCAGGCCACCCAGTATTTGCTGAATACATGGGTGCCCATTGGTGTGGACCCTGCATTTCGGCTACAAATAATTTGAAAAGTTTGTACAACACTAATGGAGGAGGCGGAAGCCAATCCGCCGATTTTACTTTCGTATCATTTTGGGAATCTCAAACATCAGGATGGCCAGCTGATTCCCCAATCAATCGCAGAAGCCACATCCAAAACGCTCCGGGATACACTGGTGGAATCCCAGTTACGGTCTTTGGCGATGCGGCATCCGGCACATACTACACTGTAGGCGGGCAGTCGTACGACAGTTACTACCAAAATGGTGGAAACATGCAGAACGCAAACGATTACGCATTATCGGTTACTCAATCTGAAAACGGCAATAACATGGACATTGAAATCTCCGCTGTTTACAGTGGAACAGGCACAAAGAACGTATACCTTTACGCTGCAGTAACTGAAGAAAAAGGATACGAACCTTACACAGCAGGCGGTGGCTCCGACCACCCACCACATTTGTGGAAAAAGTGGCTACTCAACAACGGAAACAGCGGATTCGAGACATTAACATTAACATCAGGTACGCCAGTGACCAAAACTTGGACAGTACCTGTTTCAACCGCAAGAGCAGTTAGTGGAATAAGTTCAGCTGACAACTTCCTCACGGTAGCAGCACTATTGGATGGAGATCACACTTCTCATCGCAATGTAATATCAGCAGCAGATTCAAACATGGCTCCAACTATCGACATTGGAGTCAAAACATTCACTCTCAGTAATCCGAGTGCCCCAAACGGCGGATACATCAATGGCGATGTACTGAATTTACAAGCATCAGTTGTTAACAACGGAGTAGATGCATATGTTGACGGAGGAGACGTACGTTTCTTCTACAAGTCTGGAATAAACAAGAACTACGTCGGCTCGACTCAAAGCCTCTCTAACTTCGCAAGCAATGGCGCCACCCAAACATTCTATGGCCAGATTGACACAACAAGTATTCCTGCAAGTGCATATCAAACTACATTTGGAGTAGAACTTTCAAACCTAGTTGCAGACAAGTCTGGTACGAACAACCAAGGGACAGAAATTGTGCCGCATGACCTAGTTCCTGTTGCACGTAAGGCACAAGTCATTGGAAACAATGAAATCGAGAGAGGAGATAATTTCCTAATAGAAGCTAAGACTACTTTCAACGATGCTGTTGATACCAACACTTCATTCTTCACGTTCGACCTAGAAGTTTCGCCTGCTGGAATGGAGCAGTGGATCAATGGAAACCTGATAACAGGTGGAGAAGAAGTATCTCAAGAGGGAACATCTAACGAACATCGAGAGTATCTGGTCAAGCCGGGAATGGACATGGGAGCAGGATACTACGACATCCGCGTCCGATCCATTGACTCAAGAATGCAAACAAGTGATTGGCTAGTTACCGATAACGGGTTTGAATTAAAGAATGCACTTCCTGTAATCACATCTGAACCTGTGCCTACAGTGAAGGTACAGACGTCTACCAAGGTCTCAATTATCAACAACATAAATGACGCTGAAACTGATCTAAATCAATTGATAATAACAAGTTCCAGCCCTAACTTTGTTGCATGGCACCCCGCTACAGAAGAAATCGAAGTCTACTTCGAAAACATCAGGTTTGTCAATGGACAAGCAACAGCATCTGGCATAGAAATCTCAGTTAACGACGGAGTAGATACTGGATTCGGAACTCTTCTGTTCAATGTTATTGAAAACGGACAGCCTCGGTGGGCTGGTGTAGAGAAGCAATATGTAAACGAAGATGCATCATCTTCGTTATTCTTGCTACCTTACCTATCCGACACTAATGCGGATGGAGGCATAGCTTCATCCGAAGATTTGGTATTGGCAATTATCGATAATACTAACCCTGGTCTTTTGAATGTTGATTTGAATGGTTTCGCACTGAATTATGAAACAAGTAATCCGGACATCAATGGTGAAACTACCATCACAATCCGTGCTAGCGATGGTGAGCAAGTTGCTGACCAAATGATTACTATTGCAGTCAATCCGGTTAACGACGCTCCTAGACTTGACCTATCAGAACTTGAAGGACTTAGATTGAAAGTAGGAGAACAGAAGGTAATCTACCTAAATGAAATTCTTACTGATGTAGATGGAGATGTTGCTGAAGTTGCAGTTACTGCTACCAATCCAGCACCTGGTGCTGCTAGAGTAAACTTCCTAGACAACACACTTACACTCCTTTGGGAAGACGAAGGACTGCAGACTGTGACTATCAAGGTCGAAGACAGATATGACTCTGAATCATATGTTCTAGTTGTTGATGTGTACGACAGTATGCCAATGACAGTAGGAGAAAATGCTGATTCCGATCTAAGAGTTAGTGTATCTAATGTCTACATTGATGAAGTTCCAGAAGTGACCATGTTCCTAAACAAAAATGACGTGACTATCACGTCGCTTACCACTACATGGCAGCAATGTAATTCCCTAACTGGCATTTGTTCACTAAACGTCATACTAGAACATGACATAACTGCAAAGAACACAGGTTGGACATTCGATCCATTGAATGGACAGATTGATCAAACTGGTATGCAAAAGAAAGACTACGTTGCATTAGCGAAAGTTGTTGCAATTGCAGCTAACGGTGATAAGTTTGAATTCAAGGACTCAGACCTAAAGTGGACTGCAGAAGAAACTGCACCTGGACCAGAGTCGATGACAGAAGAGGAAGTCAACGTACTGGTTTCCGAAATCGAAGACATGATTTCTGAGAAGAAATCTGACTTAGAAGGTATGGAAAAGGGAACTTCAGAATTTGAAGAAACTACTCTTGAACTGGAGGCTCTAGAAACTGAACTTGAGAATGCATGTGAATACACAACATGTATCGAACAGAATTCAGGTAGCAGCGAACCATCTTCCTCTGGACTTGATCTCACAGTCATCCTAATTGTCGTTGGAGTTGTGATAGCGGGATTACTCGCAGGATTAATGTTCATGCGTGGAGGAAATGGAGAAGTTGAAAAAGTAACTGTAAATTGGGCCAACGAACTTCCTGCTAACGATGCAATTGCCAACTCGATGTATGGCGGAGCACAAGAAATATTCCAGCAACCTGTTGCAACGCCTGCCCCTGCCGTCACTCAAGTGCCAGCAGGTGCACTTCCACTACCACCTGGAGGACTCCCTGCAGGATGGACCATGGAGCAGTGGGCGTATTACGGCCACCAATACCAGCAGTGATTACTGGGGATTTATCGCTTGGCACACCTATGGTGCTTGCCAAACGGCTAAAACGGACCGTGTGGAGGGTAATTTGTGACCGAAGAGGAAGTTAATGAAAATCCGACCTCAGAAGAGGACGATTCACCTACTGAAAAGGAGGAAGAAATGGTCACAGTTTGGAGCCCTGAGGCTGCAGACAACATAGAGATTAATTCTACACCAATTGACGAATGGGTACGTGGAATGGATTTCACCTCAACCGATCAAGTACCAATTCCAGAAAGACTAGTAGACCAAGTAATCGGTCAAGATGCTGGATCTATTGTAATCCGCAAAGCTGCTGAACAGAGGCGCCACATGATGATGATTGGTGACCCTGGAACTGGAAAATCTATGCTAGCACGCTCTATGACTGAACTTCTTCCACAAGATAAGTTGGAAGACATACTTTGCTATCCTAATGATGATGATGAGAATGAACCACGCGTCCGAACAGTACCTGCTGGCAGGGGTGACCGTATTGTTAAGAGTCAAAAAGAAGTAATTAGGATTCAAAGAGAAAAGAGTCAGAAAATGTTGATGATTGGATTTGTTGCAATTGCATTCTTACTAGCAGTAGTGGCAATTCAAAGCGGAGATATTCTAACACTACTATTCGGAATGCTATTGCTAATGTTCGGTTACATGTTCCTTCGTTCACGCATGGGCGGGGCTGATGAGGGCCGTATCCCTAAGGTACTAGTCAAGCACCAAGGGCAAGATGCACCTCCTTTCGTAGATGCTACTGCCACGCTATCCGGTAGTTTACTAGGAGATGTTAGGCACGACCCATTCCAGAGCGGTGGAATGGAAACACCTGCTCACGAAAGAGTAGAGCCTGGAGCAATACACAGAGCACACGGTGGAGTACTTTACATCGATGAAATCAACCTCCTTAGATTAGAAGAACAACAAGCATTGCTGACTGCAATGCAAGAAAGAGCATTCCCTATTTCTGGAAGATCTGAACGATCCAGTGGAGCACTTACCAAGACAGAAGCAGTACCTTGCGACTTCATATTAATCGCAGCCGGAAACCTAGATGCAATTCAAGGAATGCATCCTGCTTTGAGAAGTCGTATCCGAGGCTATGGATACGAAGTTTACGTCAACTCCCACATGCCAGATACCACCGCTAACCGAAGACGTTTGATACGATTCATCGCTCAGGAAGTTCGCAGAGATTTAGGAACTTCAAGAGAAATACCTCACTTCGATAGATCCGGTGTTTCAGTAGTTCTAAGAGAGGCTCAAAGACGCGCAGGAAGAAGAGGAAAGTTATCTCTACGCCTACGTGAACTTGGTGGTTTAGTAAGAATCGCTGGCGACTTAGCCTGTGAAGAAGGTGCTGAACTCACCACATCTAGACATGTACTAGCAGCGCGCAACATCGCTAAACCTCTTGAACAGCAAGTTGCAGACAGAATGATTGAGCGACGTCAAGAATATTCATTGGTCGTTAACTCAGGAAACAGAATTGGTAGAGTCAATGGCCTGGCAGTTCTAGGCGCCGACTCTGGACTTTCCGACTTCAGTGGAATTATGTTACCAGTAGAAGCCCTAGTAACACCATCACTATCTAGCGGAGGACATGTATACGCCACAGGTGGTCTTTCTGACCTCGCTAAAGAAAGTGTAACCAATGTAAGTGCTGTCATCAAGAAATTAACTGGAAAAGATGTTTCAGATTATGATATACACATTCAATTTGTCGATACCCATGGTGTAGACGGAGATTCTGCATCCATTACAATCGCTACTGCAATTATATCGGCGCTAGAAAACATACCAATTCGACAAGACCTGGCAATGACAGGAAGCCTTTCTGTGCGCGGAGAAGTTCTGCCAATCGGAGGCGTAACTGCCAAGATTGAATCTGCTGCTAAATCTGGAATTAAGACCGTCATAATACCACGTGCTAATGCACAGGACGTATTGCTAGATCAACAATACGAACACATCGAAGTAATCGCAGTTGATACACTTGACGAAGTAATGGAACACGCATTGCTCAAGGGTGATAAGAAGACTAGCCTAGTTGAACGCCTATCTGCAGTCATAGACCGTTTGACACCTGAAGTATCACCCAATAGTCAACTATCCTGAAAGGAAGGTTCGCTATGACTGAAGAAACAAAATCAGGCTCTGCTTTGCCTATTCTTTTTCTTGTAGTAATGATAGATATGATTGGATTTGGAATTGTAATTCCTTTCCTAACCTATTTCATTGAAGATTTAGCTACTGTCGAGGGAATAACTGAATTCGGCCTTTGGGTTGGATTGATGATGGTCAGTTATTCTGCTGCTCAGTTCTTGTTTTCGCCATTATGGGGCTCACTATCCGATAGAATGGGTCGAAAACCAATTATCCTAATTGGCTTGGTTGGAAATACTGTATTCTTCGCATTATTTGGAATCTCAACAAGTCTACTAATGGCATTATTTGCTAGATTCTGTGCAGGGGCTTTTAATGCTAATATTGCAGTAGCAAAAGCGTACATCGGTGATGTATCAGACCATTCAAATTTAGCAAAAAGGATGGGCCTAATCGGTGCATCATTCGGCGTAGGCTTCACGATTGGACCATTTTTAGGAGGTGAATTTTCTAATCCTGCAGACAAATGGGGCATGTTTAACGATACGATTTTCGACACCCACCCCTACCTTCTACCATGCCTAATAGCCTCCCTTCTCTCGACAATATCATTTTTCTTTGCAGTATACAAATTACCTGAAAGTCACAAGCCATCTAAAGATGTAAAGGTGTCATTAAACCCTATTTCTACAATATACAACATGGGTAGGGATATGAAGAAAGCAATCAAAATGCCACAAATTGGCAGATTGATAATGATTGCAACTATGTTTTCATTTGGATTCACCATAATGCATGCAGTATTCGTATTATTCACAGAACATGATCTAGGTTTTTCTGAAGCTCAAAATGGTAGAGTATTCGCAATAATTGGAATAAATGGAATGATTATACAAGGTGCACTTATTGGCGGACTGACCAAAAAATATGGTTCGTTAAACCTAATGAAATTTGGAACATTTACCTGTGGACTGGGATTAGTACTGGTGCCATATGTATCCCACCAATACATCTGGATAACGATGGGTCTGGTCGTAATGTTGATTTCCACTGGTAACGCACTGTTCCAGCCATCCTTTTCTGCGATTCTAGCTCAGCGTACCATAGATGAAGGGCAGGAGATGGGAATGGTCATGGGCGCCCAAGAATCTGCATCGGCTTTTGCCAGGATTCTTGGCCCACTCACAGGAGGATTAGTTTGGGACTTTACCGTAATGAAAACCGGGATTCTTTCAATTGCAACTGCATTCCATCTATGTGGAATCATGATGGCAATCGCATTGTTCTTACAATTCAGAATGAAACAAATACCAACAGAAACTGGTGTATAACTCAAGTATGCGATACATTTGTCGTAAACTATGGGGGAACAATCGAGCGTAGTTAATGATTCAACATTCCATCGCCGAATTTCTACATTTTCTCATTCTGCGATATTGCTAACTGTATTCTGTTTAGCAATGATTCATCTTGAAAGTGTGCTAAAGCCCTTTTTCATCGCCCTTGGAATATATTTCGTGCTTAAGCCAGGGGCTGATAAATTATCAGAGAACAACTTCCCTGTATTCTTATCATACCTCACAATGTTACTTCTGTTTATTCTGATAATTACCTCGGCTGCATTTATGGCATGGTCGCAGGTTCAAGGACTCGTTGAAGACGAAGAGCGTCAAGATGAGTACAACGATAAATTGGAAAAGAAATGGAAGAAAATGAAAAATGTCCCAATAATTGGCCCTGCAATAAAAGAGTCAGTAAATGGAGATGATGGAACGCTAGGAAGTGACCTGCAGAATCTAGGAGTTGGTTCAGGAGGGGCTGCGACCGATTTGATAACCTCTGTTGCAAGTGAAGTTGGAGCCGTGATAACGACCAGCATCACCGTACTCTTTTTCCTGATATTCATTATATTCGAGGCTCACTTACTGCCTGGGCGAATAGAAAGAGCTTGGCCAGGTAGTTCTTCAGAAAAGGTAGATATTATTCAAAGCCAAATCGAAGAGGGAATTAACACCTACATCATTGTAAAAACTGGTTGTGGGATTGGTAGTGCAATTATTGCTGCGATGATTATGTTCATGTTTGGAATAGATCTGTGGTTCGTATGGGCCGTGATGACATTCATACTCAATTACGTCCCTTACATTGGCTCACTTATTGCCACTATACCTCCACTAATTCTTGGGATTATTCTAATCCCGAATATTGGCATGTTCCTTCTAATGACAATACTCCTACTAGTAAATCAGCAAGTTTGGGGTAATTACATCGAGACTAAGTGGGCTGGAAGAGCATTAGATCTTTCACCTGTCGTACTACTTCTAATCACGGCTTTCTCATTCTGGCTGTGGGGAATTGTAGGAATGATTCTCGCAGTACCTCTATTCGTAATAGTCAAGATTGTTCTAGAAAACATAGAGGAAACACGACCAATTGCAATCATGCTATCTGAAAGAGCCCCAACGCTTGAAGAAGCCTGGCAAGATGCATTGAAGGATGGAAATCTGTCCACTGGTGAATTCCACAAATTGTCTGAGTTGCAGAAAACTTTGGGCGTCAGTGACGCCGAAGTTGTGCGTATATCTGGCAGGTCTGCCGCTCAAACAATCCTAAGGAGAGGCAAGGCTAGAATTGATGAAATTGATTTCATCAAGAGCGCATTGGCTGGAAGAGACCGGTTTTCAGATTCCTTCAAGAATCTAAAACCAGGGCGAGTCCCAAAATACATCAAAAACCATCTGATTGAATTCATAGTATCTCTTGATTCAGAGAATGAAGAAGAATAATCAAAGAGTTTGGCGGAGAAGTTTCTCCAACTCGGTATTGATCATCAGAATCAATGTTCCAAATTCTGGTGGAATATTAGGATCTTCGTACAATTCCTCTAACTTTGCTTGTGTTATTGCAATTCTGATATCCATCTCTTTAGCTTTGTTCAGAAGCCACTGTTCGCAAGCGTCCTTAGCACCTTTACGGATATTCCTCGGTACTTTAGGGTCGTCGATTTGGTTAATTACTGATGCGATTTGAATAATCGTGTTCTCGATGTCGGACATGATATACACCTGCACAAAGACTCGTGCTGATGTTGCTCAAGAGTAGCGGCTTTAAGGTGATTGCCGCCACCCGTCGGGCATGGATTCAGCCGAAATCATATCTTGGACTCGTCTGGTTGTGTTAATTGGCGCCCTTGGAATTGCAGGTTGGCTAGATCATAAAGAACGGAGAGTCCCAAATGAATTCTGGATAGTGTGGGCTAAACCAGCTATATTCTTGTGGACACTTGATTTGTTGGTTGCTGAAGCGGAATGGTATGTATTTGCCACAGCTGCAGGAATGGTTGCCTACGCCTCAATCTCCGTAATCGGTAGACCTACGATGAAGGACATACTTTCTGGAAGCAGGATGGACATCGCTGTTAGCCTGTGGTATATTGTAGGAGTTGCAGGAGTTGTGAAAGGTCTCATTGAGCACACTGATGAGACAATACTATCTGTAATACTAGGTGATGCTTCTGTTGAAGCAACTCTTTGGTGGTCAACATTTGCAGTATTCATACCCCTCGTCTTAGTCGAGATGGCGTGGAGAACTCGTCTTATCCATGGCGGCGCCGATTGTAAAGGCCTGATGTGGGTTGCAATCCTAGTACCTTCTTGGTCAAGTATACCAATTCTATTCCCTGAAACGATGGAGAACTCTGTAATTGCAATGCCGCCTGCAATAGCATTGCTAGTCTGGGGTGGATTTGCGTTCTTAATTCTACCATTAATTATGACATTCAAGAATCTAAAAAACGGGCATACGTCGTTGAAACTAATCTGGCATGCAGAAAGAATGAATGTTGATAATGTAATTTCAAACCATGTGTGGCTACTTACTACAATTGCCGAGATGCCTAATGGTGAAAAGAAAATACTTCATCGTACACGAGCACCAAGAAAAACTCCAACAATCGAAAAATTAACTAAAGATATTGAAATTCTAAAAGAAAATGGTGTAGAAGAAGTATGGGTTACCAAAAAGTACCCATTGTTAGTATTCTTATGGCCGGCGATATTACCGATGTTCCTCCTAGGAGGTCCGATGGCATTTATCATGCCATTATTGGGACTGTGATCAGCTACCCTTGCGCTCGATATTCTTAGGGCGTAGTCCCTTGTATCCACACTTTCGGCATGAAGTTGCACGAACAGCGTTACGTGCATTACACTTCATGCAAATCTTGCGGTGAAGTAAACGTGCTTCTGCCTCAGGGAATCGAGCCATGTTTTCGCCGACCGACTTCCTGTATTTAACCCAAACCCGTGTCAAATCACCCTCTGTTTGAAGGGCCGCATCCTCGTGGAGGTCAATGTGCGCATAGTAAGGCTGCCCGGCATACACCATGATGCCAATGCTACAATCTTCGCAGGAAGTGAATCGTCACTCCTAGTTGATACAGGCACTACTTGGTATCAAATGCTGCAAATAGAGAGGATTTCAGGACATCTGGAAAACTCAAAACCTCTGGAACGTATTCTATTAACCAGTCGAAGGTACCCTTTCTCCGGTGCTGCGAAACACATTTCTGAAGGCCATGGTAACATTCCCATTCACATCCACCCAGATGCAGTTTCTGTATTGGAAACTGGCGACTTCTTCACTACTTGGTCAAACCGCTATGATTCTGATATGCCACGTACTGAATGTGAACCTGTCATCCAAGGCGATGTATTCAAACTTGGAGATGGAGAAATATTCTCTCTAGCTTTGCCAGGCCATTGTACAGATGGGATGGGGTACTTCGAAACTGAAAGAGGAGTATTAGTATCCGGTGCAGTCCTTCCAAGAGCAGATACCCCGTCAAGGTGGGATATGCCGGGAGGAAGCCTTCCTGAACTGATCACATCACTGAAAACAATCCATGACTTATCGCCTAGCAGTTTGGTTCCCGCAAGAGGTCCAACAATCAAGGGTAGTGAAAGAATTGATGAGGTTTTGAATATGCATTTACAATTCCTCGAAGAATGCGAAGAGAATAATGGGGAAGTTCCAAGAAGTTGGCCCAGGCCAGCAAGAACCGCCTATTTTCTAGTTTCTGAGCCCCCTTGGCCATTGAACGAAAAAGAGAATTCAAGCAGTGATAAGTGACGGATGACCTGTCCAACTTACGACTTTGCGTTCCCAACCTTGTTGGATATGCAGATCTTGGCCAATAATCCTCAATGCAGATGCAGGCCCATCTAACTCGAACAGATTCACTACACGCCCTGGTATATTTTGGCCAACCATGTAAACTGAACCATTTTCACACCCAACTAGTATGCTCTCACCGCTGATGGATGAAGCGCATAAAGAGCGAACCATTGAGTTGCCAACCACAAACCGATCAAGAACTTCCATCTTGGATAATGATACTAAGTTGACACCGCCATACTCATCGCCCACTACCACTCTGTCGATCATACCTTGAGGTCCCATTAAACCTAGTATTACGCTCGCTTGTGCTTCGATTTTCACCCTTCTTTGCTTACCATTCTTAGGTTTCCAAACTATGGTTGCATCATCCATAGCGACTACGCAACCATCGGAGGTAACCATCGATCTTATCACCGTTCTCAACTGTCTCATGACAACTGAATTGCTGGCCTTAGGTCTACTTTCTTTTTCCAGACCCTATGACTGAAAGTGAAAGTGAATCAATAGTGAGAATTGCTATCATCTTTGTTGTCTTTCTTCCAGACCTTGTAACAGTTCTTACAAACCCTTACACGATTCTTGCGGACTGAGAAGCCACCTTCTCCCCAAGTATCGATTGCATTCTCTTGACTGAGAGACCTTCCGCCCATGTGCTTATCCGAATAACCATCGCAACTAGAGATCCCACAAGGTATCTCACCCTGCTTTTCGACCTTCTTCTTGTTGGACTTCTTACCTAAGTTTGAAGGAACTCTTACTTTCCTCTGGACACGGTCTGTTCTACGGCTCATGTTACGATGCGGTAACATCGCCCAAATGAATATATCTTCAATTTTGGCCAGATTCCCCTAAACTCTTGAAGATACCTTCGACAAGACGGTTCAATCCACGTAGGGTAACCTCTGAAACTCCTGCCACCTCACAAATCTCAGCCTGTGTTCTCTTGTGGCCAGATTCTGAAGCAGCCTTGTAAATTAATGCGGCAGCAACTCCCATCGGTTTCTTGCCCTGCCAGACATCAACATGCGGTTGAAGGATGTCCCACAAACGGTCGACTTGTAACTGCGTGTTAGGAGGTAGCTTCAAGTCGCTAATGAAACGACTAAAGTAATCTGCAGGAGATGACAACTTGTGCATTCTAAACTTACGTGATATGTGGCGAATCATTCTTGATAGTTCCTTTTCGTTGACTTGGAAAGCCTCCGCTACATCTGGAATTTGACGAGGCACACCTTCTTTTCTTGCAACAAGGTATGTGCAGGCAGCAGTTACTCCAGCGATTGAACGTCCAGTGACGTACCCTTCTTCAGATAGAATCTTGTAGAGACGGCAGATTTCTTCTTGCATCGACTTAGGCAGGCCAGATCTATCACGGACAGCCTGATTTGCCTTAACGAGATTGCGAGCACGACTTGCACGGGTCTTAGAGCGCTCGTCGATGGTACGACGACGACGCCAGTCTCGGCGTGCCTTTGCAGACATCCCCAACCTTCCGGCTGCACCGGAAGAAAGGTCTGAACTCGCAATTGAAGTATTCAATCCCTTATCGGCTAAGGTATAGGTTGAAGGTGCTCCAACGCGAGAACGGTCTGTGGTGTTATCGTGGTTGGTCCATTCGGCACCAGGGTCGATACTGTTCTCTTCGACTACCAAACCACAGCCGTTGCATGAAACTTCTCCTCTAGAGATATCGCTCTTCCAATCCAAGACTCCACACTCTACACACGGGGTAGTGTGGCCATCAACAACTCTGCGCTGTGGACGTGCAGAACCAATGCCTCCGCGTACGATATTGTCTCTCTGCATCTTCTTCTTGTTCTCCGCCAGGCGGCGGTCTTGTTCATCTTGTTCCATGTCTTACCAACTCCGAGTTATGTAGTAGTGTCACGAGTTTAAGTAGTTTTTGTAGGACTACCCACTATTCAAACGCTCTACTAAGCGTATAGAACTGCGTGTTTCCTCGTGAACAATGTATATTGGCTGGCGGAGTATTTAAACCCGTGGTTTTTCTGATTCAGAATAGGCTAAATATAGAAATAATTGTCTAAGCACATTCAAACTTCACCCCCAAATTTCGGACAATCCTAGCGCATAGTTCATGCACTCTATTCGCTGAGAGGCTCTTGAAGAGCATGCCAGCCACTGTAGTTTTAGGCGCCCAATGGGGAGACGAAGGTAAAGGAAAGCTTGTCGACAGACTAGCCGAAAATGCGACTTGGGTCGCCAGATTCCAAGGCGGTAACAACGCCGGACACACAGTTGTCCTAGGCGACAGAGTGCTGAAATTCCACTTGTTACCATCGGGTATTACCAGAGAGGACTGTGGATTAGTCCTTGGAGATGGAATGGTAATCGACCCTTGGGTACTAGACAAAGAACTTAGCGACTGGGTTGAAGGAGGAGCAAAAGATCCTGCTGGCAATCGCCTGTTCATCTCTAACAGGGCCCACATCATACTCCCTTACCACACATATATCGATGGCTTAGATAAAAAAATCGGGACAACTGGTCGAGGAATTGGCCCATGCTATGCTGATAAGATTAACAGAATAGGCTTGCGATTTGCAGACTTACCATACTGTGATTTTGAAGAGATGGCTGTACGACAAAATGAATCATTAGAAAATGCGGGATGCAGACAAAGGGTTTCAGCACAAGAGCTCGAAGAGCAAATTGGATGGATTCTTAATCGATTCAACTCAGCTATCACAGACACTGGGATACTTCTTGACAATGCTCTGAAGATGGGAGAGCACATTATTCTCGAAGGGGCACAGGGTTGCTTACTAGATATTGATCAAGGAACATTCCCTTATGTCACATCCTCTGTAACATCTAGGGGTAATGCATCACACGGTGCAGGAATACATCCAGGTCATGTCGAAACTGTGATTGGAATTACTAAGGCATACATTACACGGGTAGGAAACGGACACATGCCCACCGAGTTATTCGATGACGATGGAGACCACTTGGGTACTGTAGGCCATGAATTTGGAACAACCACTGGCCGTAAGCGCAGATGTGGCTGGTTCGATGCTGTTGTGATGCGTCACGCTAACAGAATAAATGGATTCACAGAATTAGCACTTACTAAGTTAGACGTGTTAGGTGGATTAGATGAGATCAAAATCTGTGTAGGATACAAGATGGGCGATACTGAGATCAATGAAATGCCAGCAAGCGCAGTAGCTCTCGAAGAATGTGAACCGATTTATGTCACGATTCCTGGATTCGCCTCCCACTCTTTAGAAGAATGGTTAGGTATTGCACGCAAATGCAATTCGGAAGGTTTAGGATTCAAGGGATTACCTGCAGCAGCCCAGAGTTATATCACTAAACTAGAATCATTGCTTGGAGTAAAAATCTCGTCTGTAGGTTTAGGTCCAGACCGAGATGCTACTGTTGACCGCGTGTGAATACTCAAAAGGGAGAAGCCTACCCGCAAGGATAAGGGCGCATAGATCAGTTGGAAGATCGCTTGGTTTGCAACCAAGAGGCCGGGGGTTCAAATCCCCCTGCGTCCACCACCCCTCACAATTAAGCAATCACTGTATTGCTGTAATTCTGGCTAAGGCAATCCAAGATAGTTCTGAGGGTAAACAAAACCATTAGCGACTAGACTTGAATTAGAACTAGTAGTCTGTTCAAAATGAATGAACTATGCCTCGTCTTCTTCTAGAATGGCCATTTGAATTTCTTCTTTCTCATTTCTCATTGCATAGCCAACCCCGCCTGCAACCAATAAGATCAACAGAAGAATGAACATCATAGTTGCAGGGTTTTCAGTGAATAATTGGGCTATTGAAGCAAATATGCCGCTGTCATCACTATCGTCTCCTGTTTCTTTGGGAGTGATAAGAGAAACTACACCTTTCTGGTCATACGCAGGTTTGGTAAATGTTAGCATACCATCCATTGAAGAATCATAAACTTCAGAAGGAGTTGTTGGATTCAGGTCCGAATAGAAATCAGGACGTTGGTCGAATTGGATATCAACTGGACTGGATAAATCAAGAGTCAGCATTACATCAACTGTGTATGGTATCCTAGATTCAAAGAACTCTATGTCTTCAATAACCCCAAACAAGGTAATCGCTTGCCCTGAAATGTCGAATTCAGCCCACTTGCCCCAAGAAGCTTGATCAACATCAAGGTCATAATACCAAGAATCAGATTGTCTAATACCTGCACCTTGAGCATCATCACTACCATCCTCTCCCAAATCAATAGATAATTGCAAGGCTCCAGCTTGGGCTGTATCACTGTCGAATTCTGTTGCTGTGAAAGTTGCCTCTAAACGGGATGTACCGTTTGGAATCCATACATAGTGAGCATCTTCAGTGTAGTAAACTGCTCCAGTGGCTCCATTGTTGAAATGATTCCAGTCCCCTTTCCAAGAATGCCTTACACGGTCAGTATTTACCGGAATTGTTGCATCTACCATCATATTTTCATAGATGTCATAAGCATCCCAAACATTGTATTCAGGGTGGTCGACAATACCATCGTTATCTTGATCTCTCATCAATTGAAGAGTTCTTGCTAATGCGACCGCAGCATCTGTATCGGTCAGACCGTGGCCAACTCTCCAGTCGTGGCACTTTCCAGTAGCACTACGATAACACTCTGCTGGAATATCGGCACAACCGTCCTCATCATTACCTGCTTCACAGGAATTAGCCATTCCTTCGTACCTTGCTGTAAGTTCGAGTATCAATTCAATCTCATGAACACGGCTGAAATTTGCATCATCCCAATCTTCAAACTGGCCATAGGATGCTGTGCCATCGCCACCGACTATACTCGTTCCAAAGTCATGGTCATCTCTATGATAATCTGCAACACCTAAGGAAGGAGCTACATTCAGCAATAACCCCGCCATTCCACCTACGTGAGGTGTCGCCATTGAAGTTCCAGAAATTGACATGTAATACAAATCTCCTTGTGTTCTAGTTGAAGCATCAATAGCAGTACCACGAGGCGCTGTAGCCCAAATGTCACGCCCGGGGGCTCCAACATCAGGCCAAGTGTGTTGTTGAGTCATGCATCCTCTCGAAGAAAATGATGTTACTGCTGTACCATCGTGAGTGAGGGCTGCAACTGAAATTGCTGATGGTGTGTTTGCATATACATTGGTTCGCAGATCTCCAGAGCACTCCCCACCTGAACCGCCAGAATTAGATGCCGCAAATATGACTGCTACACCGTTGTCAAAGGTTAGCATATCAGTGAGTTGTGCGATTACTCCATTCGGGTCATAATCTCCATCAGTACCCCAAGAGTTGGAAACGACACGCACATGATATGGATTCTGACCTGGTACCGAATGGTCATATGTCCATTCGAGTCCTTGCTCTGCGGCAAAGATTGAAGCCCCATCTCCAGTTCCTAAGGCAACTAGTTGGCCACCTTTAGCGACACCTGCTCTTCTACCACCTGATGCATCACCATTACCTGCAATAGTTCCACCAACGTGAGTACCGTGTCCAGAGGAGGTGTCAGAATTACGAGTTTCAGACCATGAAATCCCATTAAACTTAGCTGAATAAATTACCTTGTCGCCAGTCCATGGTTCAAGATAATCAAAGTCCGGATGGCCTGCATCTACGCCTGTATCTAAATCGACGATTGCAGTTCCATCTCCATCCCACTCTGAAAAGGAGAGATCAACTTCTCGCTCGACGTCTCCAGATGGTGTGATAATAGCCCTGTCCCATACATCAGTAGCCCTTACCACATGTGTTGTTTCATGCATCATTATCCCAGGCTCAGTAGGGTCTCCTCCCCATTCAGCAGGTAGGTAAAAGAATTCTAGAGGCTTGTCTAACTCTAGATATTCAACACGTTCCCAAGTCGAGAGACGACGAATATCAGAGGCAGTACCTTCAATCAAACCGCCATCAACTAATGGCGCATTTCCTAATAATTCGAATCCAAGTTCAGTAAGATATGATTCATCACTCGACTGAACAGGAGAATTAAGTTGGAAAATTACTGGCAGCACAGTGTTTCCATCAACTTCACCAATCTTTTCGATGAGGTCATTGTTCATTTTCGATTCATCTCCGTAGGGGTTCGTTAAATCGGCTAATGGGGAGGCTATCGCTCCAAACATTAGCAATTGAAGTACGATTGCAGTGAAAATCGAAACACTCCGGGTAGATGCCATGATTTCTCGCTTCTATTTCCTCATTTAATTGTGATGTATCATTGGTCACACTTAATCTTCGTAACCGGTTTGAACATATTGTCACTCATTCAGATGAAAATAACAAAATGCTACCTTGAAAAACAGCGTTTCATGACGAAATCAAATCTACTCGGTAATTTGATTTCCCAAAATCAAAGATTTTCGGCAGAACTCTCTAGTCCGAATGTCCCCGGAGTTGCTGGAAAAGAATTGTTAATACTGACATGTATGGATTCAAGAATTGTTCCTCATCAGATATTTGGCTTGAATGTAGGTGATGTCAAGGTCGTTAGAAATGCAGGTGGCCAATTAAACCCTGAAGTTGAAAAAGACATCATTCTTGCCACACATCTTCTAAACTGCCGCACAATAATTATCATGCCACATACAAAATGTGCTATGACGAGTATGCCACTGAGTATTGTACAACAGAAACTAACTCAACTATCTAACAAAGACTTCTCAAACTTCAAACCTAGGATGATCGATAATGCAGAAGAGAAATTGAAAGCCGACGTGAAATCATTACAAAGCAACGAACTCATTGATGATGAAGTTGAGATATTGGGTGCTATTTACGATGTTGACACGGGTGTAGTCAATTGGTTAAACCAATGATTTTATTTTTAATCAAAAATATGTTGTTTGCAATATATGGCTTCGACTACTAAGGTTCAGATTGCACTGATTGATTTATCTCAATCACTAACATTCAAGTGACATTAGGACTAGGCTAACTCATGGTAGAGATGCCCACGATTGGAAAGCGGGTCAAGATGTTAGTCGCCGGCCCTGCTGGAAATACATCACATGAGGGTGTAGTCTTGCCTGGTGCTGCTCAAGACCATATCACTGTAAAGCTTGTAAATGGTTACAATGTTAGTTATCCAATTGACATGGTGGAATCTATTGATGAAATTAGTGATGCTGTGAGCAAAGGTGTCGAAGCTAATAGCGTGGAGCAAAATCAAGATTTACCGAAGGTGACAATTATCCACACGGGGGGAACAATCGCTTCCAAGGTGGATTACGCTACCGGGGCAGTGGTCGCTAGATTTGAACCTGAAGAGTTACTATCCAGTGTGCCAGAGATTCTTGAAATTGCAAATATTGATGCTGTCAAATTAGGTAACATGTGGTCTGATGATATCCGACCACAGCATTGGAACAAAATGATTGAAGCATGCCAATCTGCATTCAACTCTGGTTCTGTAGGAGTTGTGATTACTCACGGAACTGACACTTTGCACATCAGTGCAGCCGCCCTTTCCTTCGCTTTTGCAGGTGAAGGAGGTAGACCTGCTGGAAGAATTGTATTCACTGGTTCTCAGCGGTCATCAGACAGAGCATCCTCAGATGCAACAGAGAATTTGTTATCCGCAGTTTATTGGGCAGCAAACGGCCCTGAAGTCACGGGAGAAAGCGATGCTGCAGTCACTGTAATGCATGCTGGTTCAGGAGATGGAGTATGTGCTGTAAGCCCAGGGGTAAGTGTTAGGAAGATGCACTCCACTAGAAGAAATGCTTTCCAAATGGTAAACGGTGAAAGAATTGGAGAAATTAAAATTTCACGAAACGGGTTATCTCATTCTGTATCGCCGCGTCCTCAAAGCCGTGACATAACTGCACCAACAATGTATGACACTAATATCAGGGTAGCACAATTCATGGCGGGCCCACACTTACATTCAGACTTGCTTGAAGCCGCTGTGAGTGCTGATTATTCAGCGATACTTATTCATGGCACTGGCCTTGGCCATTTACCGATTGAAGACCCGAACGGAGATGCTCCAGAAAATACGAAACTTGCACGCTTTATTGAATCGGCAACAATACCCATTATAGTCGGAAATCAATGTATTAATGGCCCGGTAGATTTGAATGTATACTCAAAGGGTAGGCATCAGCAGGAAATTGGAGTATTAGGCCATGGTTCTACATCTTCACCTGAAGCACTTTTAGCGAAAATACACTGGGCATTATCCAATAACAAAGACCTTTCAATACTAACTGAGAATTTGTGTGGAGAGAACAATTCATCACTCAAATCATAACCGCTTCAATGAAGAACCTCTGAGGACTGGAAGGTAACATGTCGAAAGATTCGGGCGAGGCGCTCGAGGACTTGAGATACCGTCGCGAGCAAGCTTGCATAGGCGGGGGTCTGAAGCGCCAAGAGAGCATTCGCATATCTGGCAGGGGTACTGCTAGGGACCGGATAAGCAATCTTTTGGACGAAGATTCCTTTGTAGAGTTGGATACATTCTTGACACACCGGTCAACTGATCACGGGATGTTCATGCACCCAACTCTTGGAGATGGAGTTGTTTGTGGACACGGCACGATTGATGGCAGAAGGATCTACTGTTTTGCACAAGACTTCTCAGTACATGGCGGTTCAATGGGCGAAATGCATGCTCTGAAAATCGCCAAAGTTGTAGAAATGGCAGAACGCAGCAAAGTACCTCTTGTAGGAATATGGGATGGCGGAGGACAGCGCGCTCAGGATGGGATTACAGCCCTTGCTGGAACAGGAGAACTCCTAGACAAGTTAGTACAATGCTCCGGAAGAATCCCAATGGTTTCACTGGTTCTTGGACCAGTGGTTGGAGTTTCTGCACTCGGCGCTAGTCTAGCAGATTTCACAATCCTGGGTAATGACCACGGGCAATTATTCATGTCCTCGCCGTTAGAAACCCCTGAATGTATTAGTGGAGAAGTTGATGCTGCAGGATTAGGAGGAGCTACACTTCATGCTAGCCGTTCTGGAATCGCTTGTCTAATCGCTGATGACGAAGAAGAAGCCTGTGCTCTAGCAATCGATATCCTCGGATTCCTCCCCGACAACAATATGTCATCACCACCGGTTGAAGCAACTGCTGATGAACCTACAAGGTTGAATCCAGAACTGGAAACCCTAGTACCCGATAACCCCAACAGGCCGTATGATATGGTCAAGGTAATCGAAGAGATTGTTGATGATGGAATATTCATGGAGTTATTCAATTCCTACGCTGAGAATATTATCATTGGATATGCCAGACTAGATGGTAAGTCGGTAGGAATAGTAGCAAACCAGCCTAAGGTACTGGCTGGCTGCCTAGATATTGATGCCTCAATTAAAGCTGCTAGATTCATCAGGACCTGTGATGCATTCAACATTCCACTGGTCACCTTTGAAGACGTCCCCGGATTCTTACCGGGTGTGGTCCAAGAATGGGGAGGGATTATTCGACACGGTGCAAAGTTGCTGTACGCATATGCAGAAGCAACTGTTCCTAAGATGACTCTAATCACTCGAAAAGCATACGGTGGAGCGTACTTGGCAATGAGTTGCAAGCACCTACAATCTGACTACAACATAGCATGGCCCACCGCAGAACTAGCCGTAATGGGTGCAGAAGGTGCAGTCAACATCATTCACCGAAGAGAAATCGCTGCAGCAGAAGAAGATCAGAAGGAAGCGACAAGGTTAGAGTTGGTTGACGAGTACAAATCTAAGTTTGGAGACCCATATGTTGCTGCTCGTAATGGGTGGCTAGATGACGTCATTGAACCAGAAGAAAGCCGTATCCGACTGATTAGGGCGCTAAGGATTCTATCCTCTAAGCGGGAATGGTCCCCACCTAAGAAACATGGAAATATTCCTCTTTGATTATTCTCTTTTTGATAGAATAAGATAACCTGCTAGTAAGATAACTATCAGACCTAGCCCGATTGGGAGTACCCAATCTCCTATTGCCACTTCTGATTCTGCATCATCTTGAGGGATGACCACGCTTTCTACATCAACATCTTTGGTAGCAGTGTTTGACCACTCTTGAGCAACTCCATCCCAAACTTTCACTTCCACAGTGTATGTCCCTTCTGGCCCTGTTGCGGTATTAGTGACACATGTCAACAATTTATCCCCAATACATTCGGTTCCTTGCTCGATTGACTCACCGGCAAATGTCACTGAATAAATCAAACCTGCACCGCCATCTTTGTCGGAAATAGTCCACAAGATGGAGATTGTATTACCGTCCACGTCAATAGTGGAAATACCAACTACCGGGAGATCTGCTATTGATTTTGTATCAACTATGAGATTCATCGAACTATTACTAGAACCGTCGCTAACATTTATTGTGAACTGGCTAATTCCAAATAAATCGGGATTACCAGCGAAAACGAGTTCGCTACCAGCTAATGAGAACCCGACTATTTCGGAAGAACCCGTTACTTCGTAAACTAAATTATCATCGTCGACATCGATGGTGAAGTTATCTAAATCGAGGATAAGTACACCATCTTCATTCATTTCTACTTCAATCACTGAATCTGAAAATTGGATTATATCATCAACTGGAGCGACATTTATTGGAACTACAACTGTTATCGGTTCTGTGACCCCGTCAGACACCAAAATCTCTACTAATTCCGCACCATTCCAATGTGTCTGAGGATCTATCAAAATAGTGGGCAGAGATGTATTTATTCTAAGGCCAGGATATTCTCTGGAAGCCGTTAGTACCAATGTTTGTCCTTCAGGGTCGCTTACATATTGATTCAAATCTACAACTATGCTTTCACCGTCTTCGATGGTTTGTTGTTGAGGAACAACATCATCTTGTACAACTATGTCATTTACAGGGATTACCGAGACATTCACCGTGATGTTGGCAATATCGTCACCTGCAGCCAATACAATGTTCATTTCCATTGTACCCGCCCATTCCTGAATGTTTTGGTGAGTTATCTCCAATTCTGTTAAAGAATTGTTAATTTGTAAAATGCTATCATTATCAGAAACCATGTATGCATCCAAGAATAACACCTCTTCACCGTCTGGGTCAAATGCAAAAATATCTGGAACAACTGTGACTGATGAGTGTTGATTCAAGGTAACCTCTGGCAAAGGTTCAGCAATTTCCAAAGGAGTCCCTAAACGGATAACTGTGAAATCTAACCAATCTGAAAAAGAATAATCTGCGACTTGTATCTCGATTATGGCTGTACCTGGAGAAAACATCGAACCATTGAGTGTGCATGATGCAACCCCATTCTGTAAATTCCCAGTTACAGTGTCGCCGCTTGGCAAAAGACAGGTGGTGTTGCCAGTTGCAATCCCTCCATCTCGTAATGTTACATCAGAAGAAATTGTGAACTCTTGGCCTTGTAATACGGATAATGCAGTAGATGAGACATTACTCATATCATACAATCTGGAGCGAGATAAATCCTCGTCAATGTAAGCATCCTGGTCTGAAGAAACGGACTTGTCTTCACGATTAAACGCCGCCTGATATGCTGAATCATCTCCCCTAAGTGATAGGTTTAGATATGGTAAAATGTGATTCAAGGCATGCTCCTGTTGACCATCTCTGCCCATAGTCGAGTCGCCATCTGCAAATCTTTCAAAGAAAGTATCACTCTCTTGATAACCCAAATGATTCGCCCCCCGGGGGTACATAATTTGCCATGCTCCAAACCAATCATCTACGTAAGTCAAAATATTCTCACTGGCAGGAGCTATCTCGTCTGTGGTTCCGGTCAGGAATAAGGCAGAGGAGGGATTGGAAAGCAATATTTCTGATGTTGTCGAAGTATCAGTACCATCAAATCCAAGCCCAAATAGTCCATCGATTTCAGATACTCCGGATTTCACAATCTCTGCCGCTTCATGTGCACCCGTGCCATGCCCTGACAGAGCAATATGATTCAGAGCTAACATTCCTTGTAAACTAGGAATGTCGTCGGTTCCGTTTTGGTTCCAATCAATCAATTGCTGTTCAATAGATTCCCAATTTGAAGAGACTACTATGCTGAAATATCCCCACTTAGAGAGTCCGTCTTGAAGCCAGATGTATTGCTCTACGGATTCACCATCATCGGGAATGAAAACTACAATCGCAAATGGTCCATTCTGAGCTACGTTTGTATCTTTACCATCTGTAACCGACGGATAAGAAATTCTGTATTCATCAATAGCAGGGCTTTCATTTTGTGACCATCCCACAAACCCTGAGTTCACATTCTGAACAGGGAATTCCTCTGCCATAGTGGTGGGGATGATCATTAAAGCGATTAGAAATAGCACTACTTTGTTCATCCTAAATGCACCTCAACTGCAACCAACCTTGTCATTAAGAGAGAAATTGAAGGTAGATGTTCCGCATATTTAGGAGCCCAAAGACTAGCCCAAGACATGAGATGCTGCGCACATAGTAGCCAACGACCATCAGCAACATTAGACAACTTCTCGATTCTTGAATCGTAATCACCATCCATTGGGGTGTATCTAACCAGTAAATCCCCACCGTCATTATCAAAATCTATCGAAATCGAAGGTTCATCTTCAGTGAATACCCATGGACCATCATCTTCCAGAAGACGATTCCCACCTAATTGATTGATTGTACCGCCTCTTGCACACCATGCAGCGGCTACAGACCTTGCAGTTCCCCCACCTCCATTTATTCCAAGAACACTGGAGGTTTTGTGTCCAAATACTTCTGCTACGATTAGCATCCCTGGGCCATCGGTTGAGGCGGCCCACCAAGATTGGCCATCCCATCGTAAAGTATTGACTGAGCGGATTTCCATTGCATTATCGATACATTTGACTGCTGCTGCCGACAACTGATGTTTGAGAGGGGAAGTTAGAGACAACCACACCTCATCATCGTAAACTGATACCGATTCGAAATTTACAACCGGTAGTGGAGCATTCGGAAGGCGAGGATCTGCTTCAGGGTGTGCGTCAATACTTGCAGTAACTGCCCTATCAAGAAGAGTATTAGCTCTGAATTTACCTAATGGCGAGCCGACTAATTCCCAAACTGGAGGTGAAGGCAGGGAGCCAGCATATCCCCAAGCTAGAGCATTCTCTACTCCTTCTGTAGGAATAACAACCACACCTTTCAGACCAGGTAATGTAATTCCCTCAATTCGTGAAAGGTGAGAGTGGACAAGTGCGGTCAACACTGGAGACAAAGAGTGAACAATTGGCTCACCGGCCACTCCGTGACTGACCTTCGCCATAAGACATAATCACAAGTTCCAGTACTTGAATAAGCCTACATTTAGTTAGAAATCATCGAACAAAACGGGGCAACCATGAATTATGAATGGGTTATGGGACAAACATGGCAGCAGCAGTCGAGCGCGGTTCATTTCTCTGGTTCTTGATGGCAGCAACTCAGATTTGGCTTGCATTGAAGTTGATGGAAGAAGTCGAGGGTGCGATTACCACATTATTCGGGGCAGGAGCCGCTGCATGTTTCGTTCTTGGCCTAATAGTGCTAAGGTCTGAACAAAGAGAATTATTGATCAACCCGCTAAAAAACATGAATAAAGAAGTACATGAAGATCAAATTTCGAAACAAGGTAAAGGCATCTGGCTCGGAGTAGGCATGTGGGCACTGACCATTTTTATCGGAACTGTGTTTTTCTGAGTTGGATTTAATGATTGATGATGGTTCAGAAAACCTATTTGAGGGGTTCTGGCCATTCATGAAAAGATTCCTAACCCTGTTTCTACCACTTTGGGTATTCTTGATATGTTACAGCGCTGGACTACACATTCTGATTTCTGCAATATTGGCAGGATTGTCGGTTTCAACTGTTGCAATATTCGAAAAATATCAGTTGAAGCAAGAAAATGACAGCACCACTGCTGGGAATAAGGTCATTAAGTAAAGCGACAAGCGTAGGATAGGGTCGAGTATGGGTCTACTAGATTGGTTTGCTGAGGCATTGGGATTCGATGCTCCATCTGCAATAGAACTGATCTTCATTACGTGTGCTGTATTAGGCGCCGCATTTTTCATCATAATGATGGGACTGATGCTTGTTGGCGACATCTTAGGTGGAGTTGTTGATACTGCATTCGATACTGATTTCAGCCTAGATACTGACCTCTCGTTTGAATTATTCAGCCTCCAAGGGATTGCTGCGGCGGTTATGATGTTCGGACTTATGGGTCTGTTCACTGTTTCTGCAACTGGAATGGAATTACTGGCAGTAGTCGCTGGTGGTTTTGCCGCAGGCGGATCTCTATTCATGGTACGAGTGATGATGCAGGGAATAACAAATTTGCAAGCAGACGGGACCATGAGGCATACTGATGCGATTGGAGAGAAGGGGCACGTTTACTCCCGCATTTTACCAAATTCAACAGGTGAAGTCCAAGTTGCAGTAGATGGAACCCTGAGAACTCTTACTGCACGTGCAAAGGATAAGACCGCATCAATTCCAAGCAATGAACTAATCAGAGTCGTAGACGTCATAGGAGCTACTATGATAGTTGAACCACTAAATAGTGGTGATGAAATAATAACAGAAGAAGAGTGAGGCGAGTAAAATGGAAACTGGAACAACTTTATTCCTACTAATAATGGGAACTGGACTAATATTTGCATTTGGAATTATCATGCTTGTAACAAGATACAAGCGATGTGCATCTGACGAGATTTTGGTAGTATATGGAAGAGTTAGTGGTGGCAAAGCATCACGTTGTATCCACGGTGGTGCAACAATGGTTTGGCCATTGATTCAAGACTACAAGAAATTGAGTCTGATTCCTCTAACCATTAGCATTCCATTAACTGGGGCTCTATCACAAGAGAACATCAGAATCAATGTCCCTTCCACGTTCACTGTGGGTGTAAGTACAGACCCTACAATCATGAACAATGCTGCAGAACGCCTACTACACCTTACTCCTGCACAAATCCAGGAAATGGCATCTGAGATCATCTTCGGTCAACTTCGTCTTACCGTTGCATCTCTAACAATCAGGCAGATCAACTCCGACCGTGAATTATTCGCTGAAGCAATCCGCAACAACGTAGGTCACGAACTTAACAAGTTAGGGCTTAACCTAATCAACGTTAACATCAGTGACATAACAGACGATTCCGATTTCATCGAGAGTATTGGACAGAAGGCTGCTGCAGGTGCGGTAAACGCTGCAAAGTCTGACGTCGCTGCTGCAGACCGTGATGGTGCTATTGGACAAGCGGAAGCATACCGTACTCGTGACATCCAAGTTGCTGAGAACACAGCAGCCGCTGAGAAAGGAAAGAAAGCTGCTGATGCAGACCGACGTAAGGAAGTCGCTGCTTTGGAAGCAAATGCAATCGAAGGAGAGAACACCTCCAAAGGAAGCATCGCTGACTACAATGCAAGCCTTGCTGAGAAAGAAGCAGAAGCAATGCAAAGAGCAGAAGTTGCTCGCAGAACTGCAGAGATGCAAGTTCAGAAAGCACAATATTTGCTAGAGCAAGAGAGACTCAAGGCTGAAGAAATCGTACGTGAAGAGATTGCAAAGACTCAGATCGAGATTGCTGCCGAAGCAGAAGCGGAACGCCAGCGTCGTATCGCTCGTGGTGAAGCAGATGCTATTCTTGCAAGATACAATGCTGAAGCGGAAGGTATCCAAGCGGTACTAGAAGCAAAGGCTACTGGATACTCGCAATTAGTTGCAAGCGCAGGTGGAGACACCAAGGCCGCTGCTACACTACTGATGGTAGAGAAGATAGAAGGCATCGTATCTCGCCAAGTTGAAGCAATTTCTAACTTGAAGATTGACAAGATTACTGTCTGGGATTCAGCGGGTAGCGGTAAGGGAGAAGGCTCCACTGCTAACTTCGTTTCAAGCCTAATACACGCATTGCCGCCAGTGCATGATGTAGCCAAGATGGCAGGTGTAGACCTACCTGACTACTTGGGAAGTCTGAAGGACGAATGAAACCGGCTTTAGCGGTCCCTAAAGGGACCGTGGTTTCAAGAACCCTACAAACACCAGAGTGTCCATGCAGAGTGATCTAGATATAGCGCGAGCCGCAGAAATGGAAGATATTTCGGCTATAGCATGGAAGCTTGGAATAAGTGATAGTGAAATCATGACAATGGGTCGTGGTAAAGCGAAAATCACATGGGAAGCACTCAAATCTAGGCTATCTAAACCACAAGGTTCTCTAATTCTAGTCACCAGTGTAAACCCTACCCCTTTTGGAGAAGGTAAGACAGTTACAACAATTGGATTAACACAGGCACTAAATCGAATCGGAAAGCGAGCCACATGTGTGATTCGTGAACCATCAATGGGACCTGTATTTGGAATCAAAGGTGGTGCTGCAGGCGGGGGGCATTCGCAAGTACTCCCAATGGAAGACATCAACCTACATTTCACAGGAGACCTGCATGCTGTGACCAGTTCTCACAACTTGTTGTCATCGATGATAGATAACCATCTCAAGCATGGAAATGATGAGAATATTGATTCAACCAGGATTATTTGGCCTCGTGTTATCGACCTAAACGACAGGTCTGTCAGAAACGTAACAGTGGGTCTTGGCGGTCCGGCTAATGGAGTTGTCAGAGAAGACCGATTCGACATCACAGCAGCAAGTGAAGTGATGGCTATTTTGGTATTGGCCAAGGATTATGCAGATTTAAGGAGAAGGCTTGGCGAAATCGTAGTCGGCCAGCGTATGGATGGAAGCCCGGTAAAAGCAGAAGACATAGGTGCTGCAGGGGCAATGTCACTACTTCTTAGAGAAGCATTCTTGCCAAACCTTGTTCAAACCATTGAAGGGGATCCTGTATTTATCCATGGGGGACCATTTGCAAATATTGCTCATGGAAATTCATCCATCATTGCGGACAGACTTGCGCTCGGAGCGGCTGATTTCGTAGTCACTGAGGCTGGTTTTGGTTCAGACATGGGTGCTGAAAAGTTCATGCACATCAAGGCAGCAAACTCTGGAAAGGCACCGGATTGTGTCGTGATGAATGTCACTGTCCGTTCTATGAAACTACATGGAGGAGCATTTGGAGCACGGGCTGCACGTCGCCCTTCGAAAGAAGAAATCGAAAAAGAAGATGTCGATGCAGTGCGAACTGGTGCACAAAGCAATCTTGACCGTCACATACGCAACATGTCCAAATTCGGAATGCCTGTTGTAGTATCTGTCAACAGGTTTGCTAGTGATACCGATGCAGAGTTAGATTGTCTAATTGAATGCGCACGCACATCAGGAGCATCGCAAGTTTGCCTGACTGAAGTGCATGCAAAAGGTGGAGCAGGCGGCGCACAATTAGCAAAGGCAGTAGTCGTATCTTGCCAAGATCACATCGCTGCAGGAAGGCCATTCACTCCACTATTCAATCCAAATACCCCGATTGAAGAAAAGGCTCTAAGAGTTGCCACTAGGATTTACGGTGCTGATGGAATCAATATTCAAGCGAAGGCGGATAGGCAACTCAAGCAAATCAATTCTTGGGGGTATGGACACCTGCCAGTCTGTATGGCAAAGACTCAGTATTCATTCAGCCATGATGCTAACCTACTAGGTGCACCTACAGGCTTTGAAGTCCCAATAAGAGAGTTTAGATTGAACTCTGGTGCTGGCTTCGTGGTCGCTGTTCTGGGAGAAATAATGACAATGCCAGGATTACCTAAGCGACCGGCTGCTTCGGACATGGATATGGATGAAGACGGAAACCTTCTCGGCGTATTCGGGTGAAGCAGATGCAAGTTCTCAAGCGTGATTTCGGGTTGTATCGCATTCGAATAGACTGTGATGATGACCTCTGGACCTTGGCTCGTCTTTGTGTCAAAGGCAGGAGCATTGCAATGCTTGGAGAACGTCGCGACCAAACAACTGCTGGCCAAGAAGGCGGAAGAGCAAAAGCAGCTGAAAGAAAAAAAATGTGGATTAAGTTAGCAATAGAGTCGAATGAGTTCCACACATTCGCAGAGACTTTACGAGTTCATGGAATAATCGAAGAAGCCCAATTCGATCATGGAAGCCACCACACGCACATAGTCGAATTAAGAGACGAAGTTGAACTAACCTCGAACCACCAGTTTCCATCTGTAGATCATGACCTGATAAGACAGGCTTGCGCAAATAGTGGAAAAGCGAAGGTAGTCATCATTGTAGTTGAAGCAGATGAAGCGATACTATACGAGGTTAGTAGCCGAGGCGTGAGAGAAGTTTCAACTTGGACAATGCGAGGAGGAGGGAAATACACTGGAGCTAAAATTAGTGAAGGTGTCTCTAAATCATTCTTTGAAAAGATCGCTAGAGAAGCAAACGATTCAATCAAGGAAGGAACACCAATCGTAATTTGTGGTCCCGGATATTCAAGAGAGAAATTAGCACCGATGATAAATGGGGCAAAGAAATTGATTGCCACAAGTATGGGTGGGCGTGGCGCTGCAAACGAAGTTATCAGCGAAGGTCTTGCAGGTGACGTTCTTTCTGAACATGCTGTTGTAAAAGAAACTGCAATGCTAGAAGAGGCTTGGAAAAGAATTTCCACTGATGGCGCAGTAGCCTACGGGCGAGAATCCATAATCAAAGCGCTAGAAGAGGGCGCCATAGAAACGCTACTGGTAAGTGCAGATCTATTGAGAGAAGCAGATTGGGAATCTGTTGTTAACGGGCTCAGTGATATCGGAGCTAATCTAGTACAATGCTCGACAGACCATGATGCGGGTGAGCAATTACTGGGAATGGGCGGAGCTGTCGCATTATTGAGATTCAAGGTGTGAGAATGTATTCAAGATGGTTTCATGAGATTGAAGGCGACCTTCGCCAAGAAATGAAAGGCCTCAGATGGCTTCTAATTCGGCGAGAGGATTTGGCTAAAGCAACTCCAGCGTGGATGTTTGCCGAACTAGATGGCACCCTAATCGGAGTAGACCACAGAGGTGTGAACTTTCAATCAGGAGTTCATAACCGGGCAATTCATTTGTTGTTAGTAGATGATACTGAAGGTATAACTGGAATTACAAAAGTAGTAAGTGAGGGCACTCTTGAAGAGCACATTTGGTAATCACGCAAACGGAATTGAAATCGATTTGTGAGTTCCAAGATTTACGATGGTCAACATACAGGGCTTAGGCTGGAAACCTAACATTCTCTGATACGATGTTTGATCTTGCCAAGTTGAAGAGCAAACTAGTGTGGTCCCACGGAAATCGATACATGCATGACCATGAACGTGACCTGTTACGAAGATATCCGGCACTTCTCTAATCACAAGTCCATCTTCTGGCTCAGGAGAAAGTGGTGTTTTACCACCCCACTGAGGGGCAAGATGTCTGCGTCGTAACATTTGCCTCATCGCTTCAACAGGGTCTCGATAAGTGACAGTTCTAAGTCCTGCAACGAAATCGTCTATCGATTTACCATGATATGACAAGAGCCTAACTCCATCAAGGCTGAAGTCACATGGATTTCCTACAAATGTTGTACTGTTGAAATCTTGTTGGATATCTGGTTCTAGTGTTGGCTGAGGTTCAGCAGGCCTAACTGCATCATGGTTTCCAGGAAGCATGATACATTCCACCCATTCAGGCAGTAATTCTAGCAGTTCTGCAAATCTTGTATATTGGCCATACAAGTCCTTGATTGCTAATTCTTTATCCTGACCTGGATAAATTCCAACTCCGTCAACACAATCTCCTGACAAAACAAGATACTTGATTGTTCTAGCCAAGGGATCGTTGTTGAACCATTGAATCATCTTATGCCACTGTGCTTCAAGGAAGGTTTTGCTACCTACGTGGATGTCTGACAAGAAAGCAACTGAAACTCCTTGCTCTGCAAAACTCTTGTCGTGTTTGTCCTGCATTGGGAAATGCAAGTCATTGATGTAGAACATGTCTCCATTTTGTGAGAAGGTTCCTGACACTCCAATTACATCATCTGGCATCAATCCTGATTCGACAATTTGAGCATGTTCAATCACCCTGTCCTCGCCCTTTCTGTTCATCAGCAAACAACTCATTTCTCCGCTTGCATCTTCTAAAGAGAACATCAGATGACCATTCTTCGTATGGCGAGGATCGTTTACCAAACCAATAGCCACAGCTACATTTTCACGTGCTTGGAATCTACTTTTTTCAGCCTGAAGTCTTGCAATTTCCATAGGCCTTCGAGGCAAATTAGAATTTGTAATTATCAATTTACGTAATCGTTCTAGGCGATCGTTGAAGGCATTGTTAATGTCCCCCATCTTGCCTTCAGTGGTACTATTCCCTGTAATGTCATAGTGCACTTTGATGTCAATCATAGCATCTACAGCATCCATTGGGAAATCTTCTCTGCTCCAATCTGGAAGATTATTTCGCATATTGATTTTTTCAGGCATAGGTTCTACTATCGGCGCAATGATTCTTCCAGAGTTTGCAGCAGGAACCATATCAACTGTCATTAGACCTTTTACACCCTTTGAATGAAGTTCGGCAATGAGACCTAATGGGTCATAGTGCTGCTCTAACCGCTCTTTCACACCACGGTTGACAATCAGACCTGCACTCATCAAGTGCTGGAGAATCTCGCCCCAACCGGTTGCCATGATTACAAGACAGAATCGGACGTACAAGAGGTGTTCGGATAATTCAAGAAAACAGATTCACTCTTTTTCCCAATTAATGTCCGTATCATCACCTACGGATGCACCCGGCTCTTGCCATGACTCATCTTGCCAAGGAGCCCCTGCAGCAGCATCTGCTGCTCGACGTGCCTTCTCTGCGTCAGACTTGGCAATTGCTACTGCTGCATCTGCAGCTACCTTCTTTTTCTCAGCAATTGCATCCTTTTGCCTTACCTTTGCCTTGTCCCAACAATCAATTGCTGTTTTCAATGCAAAATGTACGAATGAAATCTTGTTCTCCTGTCTTGTACCGCCCATTTGGACTGATTCTGCATTGGCCCAATGTGCGGAAGCAATTCCGACATAAACCAATCCGACTGGTTTGTTTGAGTTGAGCGCCACTGGGCCCGCAATCCCTGTTATTGAGATTGCAATATCTGCACCAGAACGAATTCTAGCACCATCTGCCATTTGAATGGCAACTGTAGCATTTACTGCCCCTTTTGATTCCAATAGTTCTCTTTGAACCTCTAATTCATTGATCTTGGATTCATATGAATAACAGACCCAACTTTGCCCGAACCAATCACTAGCACCAGATATATCTGTCAAAGTGCTAGCCAAAAGGCCACCTGTACAAGATTCTGCAATGGTAATCGTTGCACGTACCTCTTTCAAGCGGCGCACCAAACGAGCGGCCAGGGCTTGGACTTCCTCATCCATCAGGTAGGCACGAGAGCCCGTACTTCTTGAAGTTACAGGGGTTCTATTCAAAAAGAGGTGCCAAGTAGGCTCGGTTGGGCCCGTGGTCTAGCGGTTATGACACCTCGCTTACACCGAGTTGATCGTGGGTTCGATTCCCACCGGGCCCACTATCAAAAACTGCCACTCAGTGCGTTGCTTTTGCTGAATCGAAAATGTTCAGATACCAAGATAAGGACGTAAATCGTTCAAGTCTTTTGACTCTACGACGGTAACTCCAGCCTCTGCGAATGCGATTTTGGCTACATCTCTTTGAGGATTGAATCCAATGAAGGTTGAACCTTCAATTCTCATCGATAAATCCATGCTTGAATCTCCGATAGAAACTAACCTATCAGGAGGGCAATCAAGTATGTCTAGGAGTCTTTGAATTGAGGTATACTTCTCCTTGGAAGGAACTCTTACAACGCCTTCATCCAATAGATATCCTTCTTCATCAAACTTGAAACCATTAGCAATCCAATCGTCTGCTTTCACTAGACCTGCTATTGATTGTACAAACAAGTCCACACCAGCGGATACGATTGCGACATGGATTCCTGCTGATTTTAAATCGGCCACTAATTCCTTAGCTCCCTTCATCAACTTACATCCAGAATATGCTCTAAACAAGTCATCTCTATGAATCTTAGATGACTTCTCTTTCCACAATGCGATATCAGCATTCATGAATTCATTATCAGTTAATTCCCCTGCCATGAACTTTTGAAGCAAGTCTTTCGAACTAGTTCCGAAATGATCGTGAATTGTTCTCCAAGAAGATATAGAATCTGCTAGTACTCCGTCACAATCGAATGCTACACACAGAGGCTTATCCAAATCCATCACTCCAATTGGGGGGAGCAGGCTATCGCACTTGGACTTGTTGAAAATAAAAGAAGAAAGAAGGTTACAGAGGGGAGGGCCCCAGGACCGAAATCCTGGGGCCACACTCCTTTGTGGGGCGTCCCCCACCTCGAAAGGTGGGTATTTTTGCGTACAAGTTGAGACTCCATCCTCTCCCGAAAGAGAGGATGAAGTACTCACCAATCACTTACCGTCTCAAAGACTGTCCCAAGTTCGCAGAACAGATCCTTGTCCAGCGTTTGGCACGTAACTGATCGAGACATAGATGTCACCGATAGGGTCACCATTTTCATCAATTGTCTTGATGTAAATAGTATCACCTGTATCGAAACTTGACTTAACAGCACCGTTTTCTCCGCCTACTGAATCTCCAAAGGTAACCATACTTGGTGAGTTACCAGGGTAGAATCCATAGACAGTAGTTTCGGCAAGGTTGTATTGCCCATTGACAATTGCTCCTGTTGCGTCAGTATATTCGATGGTTACTTCCATAGCTTGTGTTGCTAGTTCCACTTGACTTGCAGTGACGGTGATTCTGTGGAATTCTCCACTATCTGAATCGACGTCAAAAGTCATACGAGGGACACCCTTTGCAGAAGTATCTGCAAGGCTGGATGCCCAGACGTATATCACACCAGATAGAACCACAGTAATTGCAACCATCAAGATGGTAGCGATAACTGGGCTCACTGCTTGCTCATCTGCTTCAAGGATCATCTCTTCTAGAGACTCTTCTTCATCATCACGGCGGCTCTGTAGAACCAGTGCGCTGACGAATAATCCTGCTGCGCTGATAGCAATTATTGATGGTGCGAATGATGGTACATCTGCAGTTCCAATCAAGCGTACAACGGTCGGTAGTTCTTGTCCGGATCCGATTGTAGTCTCTCCGAATGTGCGTGGTTGTGCACAATCTGATCCATTGTCGTCTGTGCTCATCAAGTTGTTACACCAATCTTGGTCTTCTAGCATTGGTCGGCGCTTGTTGTTCAGAGTAACTACTGATGGGTTTCCATTAGCATCTGCGCTGGAACTTCCAATTTCACCAGGACAACTCCATGCATCCGCTTGCTCACCATTGCTGTCAATACAGCTGTGTGCGTAAGGGAAGGAGTAACCGAAGTAACGGTCTTCAGGTGATGCAGACATGTCACAAGATTCATCAACACAACTCAAGACATCTACTTCAACCCAAACTCTGTTGCTTGTGGCTGTAATGTAGACGAAGTCTGTGACTTCTAATGTGTCTCCATATGCAGGTGGCATGACGTATTGTGTACCTAGGTTCACATAGCCTTCTTCTGTTTCATCTGCACTGTTGTATCCATTGCTATGGAATGTTACTTCCAGCATGTGTGCGTAGTTGTACGGACCTTGATCTCCACCGTGACCGATTGTGACTGTAGTAGGCACGAAGGTCTTCGGCATGATGTTGGATACTTGATTGAAGTCAAATCCAGATACATCAGATAGGAAGTAATCAGGTACATTCTCTGCGACGTTGTCAACACGGACATACAATGTTACACTGTCTTCACCTTGCTGATAGTTAGCAGTAGTCATGCCATAGTTTGGTACATAACTTGGTGCAGTTGCAGTGTCGTGTAGGTACAATGTAATCGGACAGAACTCACCAGATAGAGGGTTCTTCTGGTGAATACCGCTGTTCTTCAAGTAGTCTACTTCCCATTCAGGTGCGTTTGTTGTTGCATCCTTGATTAGGTCGAATGCAATCTCATCGCCGCTGATTGTAGCAGAGAAGTAGTTCTCATAGTTACATGTGTCCGACTTGACAATGGTCCACTCAAGATCTACAAGTTCGTGGTCGTTATCATGCTTCATTGCAGATAGGTCGTAAGTCAAGTTGTCTACGTTCTCATCATCCTCAGTTAGAGTAACCTTCCAAGGGAAGCTTGGTACTTCTCCATTTCCGTCAGAGATTACAACACCAGCCTGGCGATCCCAGTCTAGTACTTCAGGTGCGTCGTTAACAGGCGTAACTGAGAAGTTTACCTCGTAATCTACTGCATCTGTGTTCTCTCCAAACCATGAGTATGCCAGACAGATGTCTGATGTCATTCCGGTAGGAACTCCAGGTGCAAGATACTCTGGTATGAAGGAAGCAAGTCCGAGGTATAGGTTGTAACAACCTGTAACTGTCATTGGTCCATATACTGGGTGAACTACATCGTAGTCGATTAACCAAGTGTATGAGACACAACTTGCTCTGACATCTGTGGTGCGACCTAGGTAGGTGTTAGCACAGTATCCGCCATCGTCTGTTAGAGTTAGTACGATTGTACACTCGCCACCAAGTTCGTTAGCAGCGTTCTCAACTATTGACAACTCATTGTTTACTACAGATACACTGAATGCAGGACATGGGTTGTATCCACCAGTGGTTGTGTAACCAGTTGGGAATATTGTACTCCATGTAGATGTGAACGAATCAATATCCACGCCATATGCTTCCATCCAGAAGTCACTGTAGTTCAGTGAGTTGTAGACCATTGCGTTAGCATCGATTGTACTGTCACAGCCATCATCTGAGCGAACTGCTGTTACCTTGTTTCCACTAGCATCCATGTATTCCTGGTACCAAACAGATCCACAGCCATTCTGCGCTAGCAGGTAGGTCAGTAGAGAGACATTGTTCAATGTCGGTAGTGTGTAAGTACCGTTAGGTGAGATACTAGCTGGGTCTCCAGTCATATCAATATCTTGGAATCCACCCTGGGAAGTTACAGCAGCGCCAACTTCAGCGAACATTTCTGCCACTGTGTCGTACTTCTTCTGTACCCAGTATGGGTCAACAGTAACGTCATCTCCCTTGATGTGAGCGTTCCAAGAGTAAACTTGAGGTTGCTCGTTAGCCATGTCATTGCTTGCCATGTCTACAACATAGGAGCCAGAATTGTTAGCAGCAGATCCGAGAACCTTGCTTACACTTCCAAATCCTTCGTCTAGGACATTCAGGTTACCGTCACCATCATCTGCAAAGACCGGCATACAATCAGCACGCTCTTCGTTACAAATTATTGGTGCGTCGTTAACATTGATTACCTTGAAGGTAATTGTCTTGCTAGCAGTTAATCCATGGCTGTCTTCAACAGCGAAGTGGAAGACATAGTCACCGAACTGATCGTTGTCAGGAGTGATTGTCATTACTTGACCGGTTGATGCAACAGAGGACAGAACACTATCAAGAAGCATAGTTGGGCTTCGAGATGGATCACTATCATCAGCAACGGTCCAGACTAGAGTGTTCTCTGCATCTTGGACATCGTCAGCCTTGTCTAGCATTGTTAGCGTGTAAGCTCCACTGTCTTCGTTAACTGTGACGTCAACCAAGTCTTGGATAACTGGACATGCACGTAGTATGTCTACACTTGTAGCAACGTTTGTGCTCATGTCAACTGAGTTGATATTGCCCCAGTCTTCTTCACATGCTGCGTCAACCTTGACAGAGATGTCGTAGGTCTTTGCATCGCTAGGTGTGTTAGAACCAACATAGCTTCTGTAGATCAACAAGTGGTTAGTTAGATCATCACCATCTGCTAAGTCACCGTGTCCCATTAGGATAGTTAACTCTTCATTGAAGGTTTGGCCAACTGCGCCTGTAGCAACTGTTTGGTCAGGGTGTACTGATTCAATTGCACCAGTTGATTCATCCTGAACGATTACAATCATGCGTACTGTGCTAGTAGGTTCACCGATACAATTCCAAGGAATTGAGATTTCAGTGTCTGTGTCGCCAGTGTTTCCAATTGTGGAACTCATTGCACTGCATGATGATGTAACATCGGACCAGCCTGTGAAGCCATTGACCTTCAGACCGGAGTTACCTGCGCCATCATCCTCTGCCCAGAAGACATAGTCTGCTGCGAATGGCAGAGCGTGTGAGACATACCAACTGTCACCAGTTGTATCTCCACCTGTGCTGGAGTCGATGTAAATCTGCAAGTCTGCAGATCCCATGTCGACGCCTGTTAGAGCAAGGTACAGATTGTTAGCATCCCATGTAGCAAGGAAGTCCTCGCCAGCATCGTCGCTTGACATTACACCAGGCATAGCATCATCAGATGGGTTCTTGACATTTCCATACCACTCGGATAGGTCACCGTCTGCATTCATGAATGGTGCACGGTAAGCTGGTGAGACATATGCTGCCTGTTCTCCATCGGTTGATTGAATCAATAGTCCAACATCAGATGCTGAGCTACCCTTGTGTGTGATGCTCAAGTCTAGCAAGTTACCTTCATGGATAACTGCTGTAGAGTCAACTACTAACTTAGCAGCATCTACTGTGTTACCAACAGATGTTACAGTCACATAGGAACCTGCGTTAATTTGAGTTGTAGAACCAACCCAAGTTACGTTCTCGACTGAACCTTCAGCGCCACCATCAGCAATTAGTGATGTAGTAGCATCTGAATTTCCACCGTTCCAGCGGAAGTCGACTGCATCGGAATTCAATCCGTACATTCCAGATGTATCCATGTCAGTAGCATCCAATGAAGATGTTCCTGTAACATACATTGCAGATCCTGTGCTGTCAGCGATTAGTTCTGCACCATCGACAACAACGTCTGTATCTTCAGCGTATGCTGCGTAATCTCCACCAGACAGTAGTGTGTCGCCCATGAGCGTCATTGAACCACCGTACTGCTCGATAGAAGTTCCGAATCCAGATACGGAAGTTCCGTCTAGAGTAATTTCGTCACTTGTACCGACTACGTTAACACCAACGGATACGAATCCACCAGTGCTTCCAGTTCCTACTACTATTGATGCGTACATCCATGGATGGATACTGCAGTGGTAATCGTAGGTACCAGCTGTACTGAAGGTCTTAATGAATGTTGAACCAAGGTTCATTGTTCCACCAGATGACCAGATTGGACTTCCACCAGCATCAGTTGCGTTTGATGTAACATCATGAGGCTCGCCTGTACCACTGTTGTTGTAGTACTCGTTAGATCTCCAGCGGACTGTGTCTCCTTCTTTGATGTTCAAAGTAGTTGGAGAGTATGCGTTAGCATTCATCTGAACAGTGTATACTGCTCCACCGCTTCCTCCGATAGCATCTAGATTAGAACCAGTGTCTACTAGGTCGCATCCGTCAGTTACAATTGCATTCTCCATAACACTGATGTTGTTTCCACCAGAGTTAACTACTGAAGAACCACAATCTTCAGCCCAAATTCCGATTGCTGAAGGAGCAATACGTCCATTGGACTGAGAGAGATCGTTGTTAGTAACGTTAGCATTGTATCCATATTGGATTCCGTCAATCAGAATTCCACCATCGGTGTCAAGTAATGTGTTACCATCAATTACCCCATATCCGTCTTTTACATAGATACCAGCGTATGATGCGTCACCTTGACCAATGATTGTGTTGTCCATGATATTCCAATCTAGTGCACCACGTAGGTAAATCGGTTCAGCTGAGTTTGTGATTGTGTTTCCTTTAATCAACATGTCAGTTGCTGTTCTATCCTGGGCGTAAACACCGTAGGAAGGAGTTGTTGAACCGCTCATTGTGTTGTCAGTAATTTCAACACCGTCAGTGTACGACTGCAACATGAACCAGATATCAATGTGACTTGTATCTTTGAACGTGTTGTTATGGATAATTGCATCATCTGCACCCCAGTAAGACTGAGCGTGAGCGTATGAGAATCCAGTTCTCCTTAGAGAGACACCTACACCACAGTTCGAAAGGACGTTGTTAGCGATAATCGTACCTTGATTACCAGCATTCAAACACATGTCTTGTAGAGCAGATGCACCCGTGTTAGGTGTGTTTCTAAAGTGCGTTAAGGTGTTATTCTGGATGTTGAAGAAATCAGCTTCCCAGACGTAACTAGTACTCCAGCTTGACTTGTATCCATATGTGGTTACAATTGTTGCCAATCCTGCGATAGTGGAGTCCTGAATGTCAGGAACAACATCGTTCCATCCATTGTATCCGATCTTGATACCTTGAGGATTTCCGTTATCATCTACTGCCGTCGAGACCCAATTTGAATCGTGAGCATACATTCTTGCACCGTATGGAGAAGTAGACCAGACGTTCATTGAATCATAGTTATTGTATGTTCCAGTAACCAATATTGTACTGTCATTCAATGAGTTGTCAGAGTCACCATCAATGTACCACAGTCCAACGTCAAGCATTACTACCTTGTTAGACATGTCTTGAGGTGTAGCACCGTAATATCCATACTGAACCATTCCAGAAGTGAAAGTCCTTGATCCAGATGTACTCTGTCCAGGACAGTTTTTGACATATTCATAACTTGTCGAACTGAAACTGTAACAGACACGTGCATCAACTGTGTTTACCAAGTTCATGTTGTGTGTGCTTCCAGGAGAATCTGTCAATGCAACTGCATCGAAAGCGTATCTGAAGTCACCAGCATTGTTGGTAGGACTTGTGTAGAAGTATGAACCAACTTGTGCCACAGTTACCGCTTCGTATCCTTGAAGGCTTTCAACAACCAATCCATTTAGAGAAACTGTCTCTGTTAGGAACGTTAGGTCAGAAGCTTCTCCAGTGGAGTCTGTAATTGCAGACCCTGTTGGTGAGCCACTACCGTCCTTTAGAATTACGTTAGCACCAGTTACAGGGGAACCGCCAGCATCAACTTGTACGTCAAGGTGACGCATCCTGCTGAATACACCAGTTCCAGTGACTTCTACCGAAGCAGTATCTACTGTTCCTTCTATGAAGTCAACCGAACCTGAGCCAGTGATTACGACATCCTTGTTGTTTGTGAAGTCGCTGTTGACCATTGTGATTGTACCTTTACCACCATTCTCTAGACCCACACCCATTGTAGTGAGTGTCATTCCAGTGTATGTGATATCTTTGGTAGTTGCTGAACCAAATTTGATTCCTGCACCTGTACCGGCAGAGATACTAGCAGATAATTCGCCAACCATATTCTTGACGTAGTATATACCAGCAGTTGTTGAACCAGTGATAGTAGCATCAGTCATGTCTAGTGAACCAGATGAACCTGCGCCCATTAGTGCTCCGTATGCACCGCCAGAAACTGTTAGGTTAGTAACTGTCGAAGCTACTGAACCTGTTATTTCTAGACCTGCATTAACCGGGTTGGTTACTGTGATATCATCAAATGATCCTGCAGCCCACATTCCACCGATTTCAATACCATTCTTAGCACCAGTTATTGTACCAGAATTGATTGATGGTGTACCGGATTCACGTACGTAGTTTCCTAGGTCGCTTGGGTCATCCCCACTGCGTACTAGGATTTCCATACGATCTTGGTAGTTGTCTGCACGGTTGTGCAATACGTCAACATACATTGTAAGACCTGTAATGTTAGAGCCAGATACATCTACAATTGGGTAGGTAAATCTCTGACCATGACCAGGGCTGTTAGAGTAGTATGATGCATATGCTGAACATACATTGTAGTATCCGGATATTCCTTCAGGAGGAGCCATAACACCAGTGAATCCATAGTATGCTGGACTGAATAAACTCCAGTACTGCATTGGATAGTATGTGTTCGCTGAATATTGGTTATCTTCCCAATCGAAACCTTGTGGCTTGTTATAGCTGTAATCCCAGTATCCAGGGTTGTAACTGTAACCGTATGTGTTACAGTTGTGAGATGGGATTCCAACATTGTCGTATCCGCCACCAAGAGAACCGTCATAGTACCCGTCAGTGTTGACAGTAGTTACGTTCCAAGAACTTGAACCATCAGACAATTCGACATTGTATCGATCGGTAATCATGAACTGCTTTGTAGTTTCAGTGAATCTAGGGTGAGCGTTTCCTCCACCATAAATTGCGTCATATCCAACTTGAACATAGTCAATATCTGCATTCAAGTAAGAAGACAAGTCAATAGCGTAAATTGTCCATCCAATACTTTCTC
>JAOMTZ010000014.1 GCA_028356125.1 Candidatus Poseidoniaceae archaeon | reverse complement strand
GGGAATCAAAAGAATATGGATGTAAGAGGGTTCAATTTAGCAGGAGGTATTACCGCAGCAGCAGATGGTTCAGCAGCATTGGCAATTGAACTCAAAGAAGCAGCGAAAGACTTGGACTTCCATGTCAAATTCTGTACTGCATCTTACAAAGATGCTGGACAATTAAGAAACCGTTTCAGAAGAAGAGGGGAGGCTACCTTACGACCATATGAGATTCTTTCAGAGGATGATACGATTGTATTCGGAGCAATACCTTGCTCCCTAGAAGATGCATCAGAAGATGTTGAAGAATTAACTGAAACTCTTGGACTTCACCAAGAATGGATCAGATACAATGGGGCGACTAATCGTATTGAATTCCCACTATCTGCTGCTGAAGATATAGCAGAACACATTTCTGTACCAGTGTTGATGGTAGAAGTTCATCCAACCCATGACAGATTAGAAGTTGGTGTGGTAAACCTTAATCATAATCGCTAACGATTATTGATCGGATGCAACCACTACCCTAGCTGGTATCAGAACTCTATCTTTGTAGAGATAGCCGGCTTCAATTTCATCGATTACAGAGTTGGGGGGGAAATCTTCAGAAGGAGGAATTGCGGTAATTGCTTCCATTTTTGTTGGGTCGAATTTTTCACCTTTGGTCTGGATTTTTGACACCCCATCACCCGAAAGCTCGGACCACATCTTAGAACGAATTAGTGAAAGTCCATCGTCCTCATTAACAGATAGTGCCCGGTCTATGTCACTCAAGATATTGAGCATCTTCCTGGCCATACCCATACCGCCATATTGGATAGCAGTAGACTTTTCAGCCATGAACCTTTTACGAACATTTTGAATCTCGGCATCCCTGTATGAGATTTCTTTCTCAGCGGCCTCCGCTCTAGCGATTGCTTCAGCAAGAGGATCCACTTCTTCTACTGGCTCTGCTTGCTCAACTTCCTCTACAACGACATCTTCAACTTCGGAACCAACAGTAGTTTCAGCAACAACTTCGTCTTCGTCCATGGACATTCCACCAGTAACCAGTTTTTGAACATCACGAATCTAAAAGATACGCAAGATTCCAATCGCCATGTCCCCATTGCCTTGATTCAAGATGGTCACGACCTAAGATTTGAACATACCCTGTTTTGTTAACAGCATAGTGTAATAGTCTCGAAGTACGATCATGTGCTTCGAAAGTAGGAATTATTCTTGGGTCTTTCTTTTCGTCTAAGGTTTCTCCTAAATCAGTACGCCTTTGCATCCAATCCTCGCAGACTTTCTCAGAATATTCAGATTCGCTCATAGAAGAAAGTGCTGATCTCAGTTCAGACCATGTCGTGTGAGAATACATCTCTTCAACATCAGATATCTCCCTTCCAATAGCATTTTCTAGATAAATGAAACAACGTCCTTCCCATGCTTCCCAATAGCCAATACTTGACCATTCTATCAACTTCAATAACGCACTATGTGCTGAGTTTTTGGATAATACTTCCTTGACGGTTCCAACATCATCTATCGATTCAACTAAATCCAAAAACTCAGCTTCACAATCGATATCAAAATCACGATTCAATTTCGAGTCTAAATGAGGCCTTAATTCTCTAATTGAAAGGTCATCAATCTTTGAAAGGAGAGTACTCCAGTCCATTTTGAGCACATCTAGCAGCACATCACCATCAACTAGGTGAAGGCGCATATCTATCCCCATAATTCATCCGTAGCAGATAACACTCATCATTGCATCGGGACTTAGTTAGCTGACATCGCTGAAAGCATTCAAGAATGCTCAGCCACCCGAGTGAAACAGGAGGGTGTGTTTTGGCTACAATCAAAGAGCAAATTCAGGCCCTTTACGACGAGATAAACAAGACTCAAAAGAACAAAGCCACAAATGCCCACATTGGCAAGTTAAAGGCTAAAATTGCACAACTCAAACTCAAAGAAGAAAAAGTAGCTGCTTCTGCAAAAGCAGCAGGGCCTGCTAAAGGTTTTGAAGTGAAAAAGTCGGGTGATGCCTCGGTTGCATTGGTAGGTTTCCCATCAGTCGGTAAATCAACATTGATTAACCAAGTCACTGATGCTAAGTCTGAGGCTGGAAATTTCGCTTTTACGACTCTAACCTGTATTCCGGGATTGATGGAGCACAAGGGTGCAAAAATACAGATTCTCGATTTGCCAGGTCTAATCAAAGGGGCTGCTGAAGGGAAAGGAAGAGGAAAAGAAATACTTGGAGTAATTAGATCGTGTGACATGGTTCTATACGTTGTAGACCCTTTCCAAGATGCCCATTTCCGTGTATTGCATCGAGAATTAGAGAATGCTGGCATTAGACTTAATCAGACTAAACCACCTGTATTCGTAAAGAGAGTCGATAAAGGTGGAATTGATGTTCGCACTACTGTTGAGCAAACACACTTGACGTCTGATGAAATGGGTGACATCATCCGATCATTCGGTTACACATCGGCTATTGTAACTCTAAGGAAGGACACTACTGCAGAAATGTTAGTCGATACTTTGGCAGGTAGCAGAATCTATTCGAAGTCAGTGATTGCAGTCAACAAAATCGATATTGCCTCTGAGGAAGAAATCACTTCAGCCGAAAAAGCACTACCTCAGGATTGGCCGATTATGCGAATCTCTGCATTCAAAGGCACAGGATTGGATGAGTTGAAAGATTTCATCTATGACAACCTTGGTTTCATGAGTATCTTTCTGAAACCGCAAGGCCAGGAAGCAGACATGGAAGAACCTCTTATCGTTAAGGATGATTCAACTGTTCGAAATGTATGTAACAATCTGCACAGAGATTTCGTGAGGAAGTTTAGATTCGCACGTGTGAAAGGACCATCTGCTAAGTTTGACTGGCAGAGGGTTGGTTTAGATCACACATTGAAAGACGGTGATATTCTTTCAATCATTGTCAAACGCTGATTCCATAATCTAGAAACTAGGCCTATTGTTGCCTTTTAGATCTAATCACTTCGCTAATTTTCTCAAACCCAATAATAACAATTATCAATCCAAAACAGGCGGCACTACTGACTATTTCAGTAGTGGTGTATTCAGGGGATGGACAACCTCCCTCAATTTCAAAAAATGGAGATTCGCCTTTGACGGGGTTGACTCTGATGTCGATAGTTGTGCCAACGGGGTTATCTTCTACATATGCCTCAGCATCCCTTTCAGCATTACATTTTAACGTCGTAGTTCTTTCCCTTGAATCATTTAATGCGAATTTGATATCCACGGCATAGTAAGTATCTCCCTCCATGCCACTGTTTCCTTTATTGGTAATCTCAACAATCTCTACCTGTTCCAATGGCCATGAACTGGTATTAGCCTCTCCTGATGAAAACGCAGAAGAAATCGCCATAATAATCACGAAAATTACAACTACAACCGCTATCGCAGCTAACTTGTAACTCAACTCGATATTTTCAGATTCAATAAAAGAAACAGGGCCATGAACGGCTTCATCTTCCGAGATGGAATCTTCTTCCGAGAGGGAATCATCTTCCCAGAGGAAATCTTCTTCACATAATGGGCATGAAAACTCCCCATATTCTCCATCTGGTAACTCTATATCTCCGTCGCAGTGTGGACAAAGGATTTCTACCATGTGAAAATCTGTTAATCTCACGAATATAACCTTTCGGCCTGCGCTTTTTTTGTTGGTCAACTAATAGGCTGGTCGAACTAAGGAAACAATGGAAACGCATGGTTCAAGGTTTTACAAAATTTGTATTCCCCCTAATTCAATTGACTTTTATTTTTACAAAAGTTAACATTAGTTGATTCCGCATCATGTTTATTGTACGCTAAATTATCAATGTAGTGCTTTACCGCCAACTGGGTGTCTAAATGACAGCGGGTAAATATGGGGGGCGAAAAGTCATTGATTTATCTGAATGGGGAAGGCCAATCGCTAGGATTATGGCTCGATTCCTGAAAGAAAAACCAGTCTCTGTGATAATGGTAACAAACTTACATTTGATTCTCACAATTTTCAGTGCATGGTTAATTTTTGAAGGCTATACTGTCATTCCATGCTTCTTACTGATCGTTAAGGGAGTGATTGATGCTGTTGATGGTGAATTAGCCCGAATCCGTGGAAGACCTTCGCATGTTGGCCGATATTGGGATACAGTAGCAGACACGATTGGTTTAATTGCTGTAATGTGGGCATTTGGTAGGGCTTTTGATTGGGATGTCATATTCACATGTGGAATGATTCTGGCCACATTATTCCAATATTCATTATTCAATCATTATTCGGTTTTGATGCGTTCTTTGGGTTCGGGAGACTCTACGAGTCGGATCGATGAACGCATACGGCCAGTCGCCCATTCTTGGGAGAAGCAAAGAAACGTCAATATTTTCCATTCAATATATCTTATTTTTTTCAGTTGGCAGGATAGCATCATCTCTGCGTTATCAGGTAAAGGTTCGAAGGGTTTGGGTTTTGAATTAACAATGTCATCAGTACTTGGATTCGGAATGCAGTCATTGATTATTTTCGGACTCGCAGTTTCAGATTCACTTGAATATTTACCAGAATTAGTATTGGGCTTGAATATGGTATTATTGACTTTAGTCTTGTTACGAAGTAGACTTTGAACCATTTCGGCCATGTCACGAATATCCGTCGCATTGAATCAAATAGGCTCATATGCAGGCACATTATGAGCCAAGTATGTCGGTCAAAGAAGACGATATTTTGCGCCTTAAGAACTTGCTTTCAGCACGCAAATCAATAACAGAACCTGTGGGTTTGCAAGTGGCTAGTATAACGATGAGCCATGAAGTTCAAATGAGGGTTCAACATGCTTAGAGCGATTTATTGGCGCCTTAATCTTGGTTTTAAGAAAATAAAATCAAAGCGACTTAGCAAGAAACTCGGCAATAATATCAGAGCCATCATCACGAATAGTGAAAACGGTTTATTCGCAGTTGACCCAGAAGACCTTGAAGTAGGCCAAAAGTTACGTTCAGGTGGATTTGGTATTGAAGAAGTGCAACGACTAAAGAAATTTATCAACAGTAAATCAAAAGTTTTGATCGTTGGAACGCACATCGGCTCCTTAGCAATACCACTTTCAAAACATTGTAAGGAAGTAACGGCGATTGAAGCAAATCCGAACACCTACGAATTACTAGAAATAAATCTCCAACTTAACAATGCTGAAAACATAACACCTCACAATATTTTTGCTAGTGATTCACAGGAAAAAGTAGAATTTCTACTCAATACTGTAAACTCGGGTGGAAGCAAGAGGAAACCAAAAAAGAGCAGTTTCCTATATGATTTTGACAACCCCGAAATTATTGAATTAGAATCTCACAGACTTGACGATTATTTGTCTGAGCATGATTATGATCTAATTCTAATGGACATAGAGGGTTCTGAGTACTTTGCAATGAAAGGTATGAAAGACATTCTATCTAATTGTAAAACATTAGTTGTTGAATTCCTGCCGCATCATCTAAAGAATGTTGCAGATATCGATGTTGAAACATTCCTCTCTGTTTTACCAGGTCATTTTACTAAATTTGAATTACCGGATAATAAACAAGAACACAACATTTCAGAAGTCAATACTGTACTACAGAAAATGTATGACTCAAACATTGGTGAGGATGGAATTATATTCACTTCTAATTAGAAATTAATTCTTCAAGACAACCTGCGAAAACGGATGCGAGCATCAACAAAGATAGAGTAAAAGATATTATGCGCATAGACTACGTATCGGTTAATGTTTAAAGAAGTGCCCTTTTTGAATCAACACAACTAAATTAAATAAAGTTATGAAATATATGTGCGCGACAATGAAATGTTCATATGGGTGGGTTTCCTAACTCTTATGGCTTCAATAGTTTTATTGTGGTATATTACAGGAAAGCGGAAAGAAGATTTTTCAGATATTTCCCCACGGGAATTAGGGGGAATGGAACAATTTAGTAATGTAATTTACATTTTGTTTCTGATCTTTATTTCTGGTAGTTTACTATCGGAATGTATCAATATCTTAGGTGGTTCAACCGAAAGCTTAAGCGAGATGTATGATATATCTGAAAGCTATGAACAATATGATCTAAGAATAGCCTACATCGGACTCTGTTTTACGGTTTTGTGTTTTGCACTATTCGCAATCTACAATGAGACATTGCTCATCATACGGATGAAAGATGCGAGATGGAAATTACTCCTAGGAGAACTTCCAGCAGAGGAGGGTTTTGGAATCCAAACCCCCTGGCCTTTGGAGAAAATCATCGATTCGGAAACAACACAAGATTCATCTGCAACACCTCCCGAATCGACAACTGAAAGTAACGAACCTGCCACTTTTGCGGCTGTACTTCAAGCAATGGATTTAGAACTGAAACAAGCTGTACATGCTGCTGAAGAATTAAAATCTGAATTAGAGGAAACTAAAGAAAAGGTCGTGACGCTAGAAATTGAAGTTCAAGAGAAAGATTCTGAAATAAAACAAATCAAGGAATCCAAAACCCATTTTGATAAAATGATTCAAGAGAGTTCAGAATCCAAAGATGAAGGCGATGGAAAGTCACTGTCTCTTACAGATTCAGTGATGGTTGGCGATTCCGTCATGGGTGGAGTCAAAATTGACAATCAAATTAACAACGACCCTGAAGCAATAGCAAGAGCAGTAATAGATGCTTATCGAATGGGGAAGAGCGATTCTTAGTAATCTGTAGATTTAGAAACAGTAGATTCATGTGTTAGGAAGCTTCCGAACACCCTGTTTCAACGATTAGCCATTGCTACGAATTGTAGTTCGAAGAGGTTGCAGTTGTTCTTTTCAGTGCCTACCATCTTATACTCGGTTTGAGAAGGAGTAAATATGCCAGAACCACTTCCGGATTTTGGCAATATTCACTTCACCGGTAAATTGAGACCATCTCAAGATGCTGCTTGCAAAGTAATAATTCCACAACTTGAGTCTGGTGCAACTCGCTTACACATAGTTGCACCTCCGGGTTCTGGAAAAACAATCCTTGGCCTCTATGTCTGGGCAGATCTAGTCAAAAAACCCGCATTAGTATTGTCCCCAAACTCTGCTATTCAAGCACAATGGGCTGCAAGAACATCTCTTTTTGACCTAGATGGAAAGGATGACTTCATCAGTACAGACCCAAAGAACCCGGGATTGCTTACATCCCTCACATATCAATCGATTACAGCCCCCGGAAAGGGTGGAGAAGACATTGAGATTCAAGCCCTAACTCTGTGGGCTGAGAAATTAATTAGCGAAGGCGAAGCCCATGATTACGAATCATGTACGGCGTGGCAAAATGATCTCAAGGAGAGGAATCGAGATTATTATGATGCTAGATTGGGCACTTACAGAAAGAAAGTTCGTGACATGGTTGCAAAAGAAGGAAATGCTCTTTCAATTTTAGGTGAGAGTGCTAAGAAAAACCTCGAACGCTTGAAGGACATTGGAGTTGGCCTAATTATTCTGGATGAATGCCATCATCTAATGCACCATTGGGGCAGAATTCTAACTGAAGTCAAGGAACTATTTGGAGACCCAGTAGTTCTAGGATTAACAGCTACACCACCCGTACCAGAGGATTTTGACGAAGATGATGCTAATCGATATGAGGAGTTTTTTGGCCCAGTAGATTACGAAGTACCAGTTCCTGCATTGGTTAGAGAAGCCAACCTCGCACCTTACCAAGATTTATGCTACTTCGTTAGACCAGATTCTAAGGAACTACAATACATTGCAGGAGTTGATTCTGAATTTGAGGATTTACTAATCGAGTTACGTGAAAAGGAACTTTCGAAGGGTCCAGAGCGCGTTCTAGATTTGGACAGTTGGTTGTTCAAGTCGCTTTCTGAGAGGAAATCTCCAGGTGGAAAGCCAATGGATTGGAAAGAATTCCACAGGAAGCATCCGGCATTTGCAGATGATGCCAGAAGATATTTGCAATCCACTATGACAAAATTACCACAAGATGTGCCTGAAATTGTAATGGATGGCGATGATGAATCATGGACAAGAATGAGTATGCTGAGAACTGTTCTCAGTCGATATGTTAGACATGGACTGAGGAGATCAAAAGATGAAGAAGACCATCGATTGTCGGAATCGGTAGTATCCAGATTAAGACTTCTGGGAATTCAAATTACAGAAACCGGCTCTAGGCCTTGCGCTTCACCTGTTGGCAGAGTGATGGCATATTCTTCATCGAAAATTTCTGCTCTAAACAGAATATTCTCAACTGAGATTAACACATTAGGGGATACAATTAGAGCAGTTATTGTGACTGATTTTGAAAAGACATCTGCTACATCATTAGTTGATGGAATTCTGGACGATGAGGCGGGTGGAGCTATTGCCGTTTTCCGTTCAATGGTATCCCATCCGGAGGGAGATTCACTTGATCCAATACTGATGACTGGTAGCACCGTACTGGTTGATGATGATTTGTTTGAGCGATTCATGTCAAGGGCTAGACAATGGATTTCCGAAAATGAAGTCGAGATCAGATTGGAAGACCATGTGCATGATGGATATCATGAGATACATGGTAAAGGCAAGGATTGGGTTCCAAGATATTATTCATTAATGATTACAGAGTTCTTCCAAGAAGGATTAACAAAATGTTTGATTGGAACTAGAGGTTTGCTCGGTGAAGGATGGGATGCCTCTAGAATCAATGTACTAATCGATATGACCACAGTCACTACCAGTATGAGCATAAACCAACTTCGGGGACGCTCTATTAGATTGGACTCAACTTGGAAAGAGAAGGTTGCGAACAATTGGGATATTGTTTGCTTAGCAGAAGAGTTTACCAAAGGATTCGATGATTACGACCGATTCAAGAGAAAGCACAAACAGTTGTACGGAGTTTGTGACGACGGGACTATCGAAAAAGGAGTTGGCCACGTTCATGCAGCGTTCAATGACGCAAAGCCAGAAGGTGTGAACGAGGGAATGGAATTATTCAATGAAGAGATGCTAAGTCGTGCTGCAAACCGTCCTCATGTCCGTGGACTTTGGGGTATTGGCCAACCGTTTAATGTCAAATCCAGTACTGCTGTCGAAGCCAAATTAAGTTCTGGATTCAGTGGTGGGTTCAAATTCGGGATTAACAAACATCCATGGACAGATGAATCGTTAATGCTTGAAATTTCAAAGGTCATAGTCGATACTCTCAGTGACTTACGGGAAATTGATAGAGATTGTAGAGCTGCAGGAGGAAGTCGTGGAGGTGGATGGCTAAGATTCCATCTTGAACATGCCACAGAAGAAGAAACTGAGAAGTTCACTAAAGCCCTAGAGGAAGTTCTTGGCCCTCTTGATAATCCAAGATATATCATCAGCCGTCCAGCAATGCACATGCGTGATACTTGGCTTTCGAAATTATTGCCAGAGGTTCTTGCTAAGTTCTTGAAGAAGGCTGTGCGAAGCGTCCAAATGTATCACAAGGTGCCTTCTATTGTTGCGAATACAAAAGAAAGAGCTGAAATATTCCTAACACATTGGAATTACTACATTGGAACTAGCGAGATTACATATTGTAGAAATGATGAAGGTAAACAGTATATTGCTGAAATACGCAAAAACCGCATGGGGCCAAAAAACAGTATCCATCACAAAGAAGTCTATCTGTGATCAGTCCCAAATCCCCATATCCATCCTAGCATCTTCAGATGCATGGATTTTAGGATCCCATCTTGGAGACCAGACTAAATTGATGTGAACACTTTCAACAGCATTTAGTGCTGCACGATGGGCTGCCGCCATTATTTCTGCAGCAGCAGGGCATCCTGGGCTTGTTAGAGTCATGTCCACTTCGGCATGTTCCTTGCCTTCTTTGGACTCAAAACGGACATCATAAACCAGTCCGAGTTCAACAATTGATAATTTTAATTCTGGGTCTTCAACATCATCTAGAGCAGTTAACACTTCGTCTTTTGTCGCCATTACATCGCCTCTCTAACATTTCTTTGAACCATATCAAACATAGTTCGAAAACCATTTGACCTTGATGGAGTTAAACTGTTTAGGATTCCTGCTTCTTCTGCAAACTCAGGAGTTAATTCCAGCACTTCTTCGGGTGTTGACCCGTTTACTGCAATCGATAATATTCCTTGTAAACCTTGTACCATCTTTACATCAGCAGCGGCTTTCATCCACACTTTGCCTTCAACCATCTCAATTTCAATGTGCGCAATTGATTGGCAACCCTTGACTAGATTATGGTTATTCCAACTTTCGACAGGGAGTTCTTCGACTTCTTCAGAAAACTCCATTAGAACTTCGAGACGTTCGAATTGTTCATCAATATCTTGAAACTCTTCGATTAATTCCTGGATAGCAACTGGCCAACTCATGCCATTGCCTCCAAAACTCTGTCGACTCCTGAAAGAAATACCTCAGCATCTGACGCATCGTTGTAAAGATAGAATGAAGCCCTTATTGTACCGCTAACTCCCAACTTATCCATTAGTGGTTGTGCACAGTGGTGACCGGTTCTAACCGCTACACCTTGCGCATCTAAGAGACGTGCAAAGTCTTCGGGGTGAATAGTAGGATGATTGAAAGAAACTACAGCGGCATCTCCTGGACCTAATGATGAATAAACAGCCATACCACGATTCTTAAGTTGTTCTGCAACATCTGAGGCTATCGACAATAGGCGGGCATGATGGGCTTCTAGATCCACATTTGATATCCACTCAAGAGCAGCAGCCCAGCCGACGCCTTCTGCAATTCGAGGAGTTCCTGCTTCGAATTTATGCTCGTTAGTTTGGTATGTTGAGCCTTCTAAAGTAACGGTATCAATCATATCTCCGCCCCCCATAAATGGTTCCATTTCTGAAAATGCATCATTACTGATTAGTAATGCACCTATGCCAGTAGGGCCACACATTTTATGAGCGCTAAATGCCATAAAGTCAGCACCAAGTTCTCTGAAATCAATTAACTCATGAGGAACTGCTTGTGCGGCATCTAGCAATACTTTTGCACCTACAGCCTTCGATAGGGAGATTATATCTTCGACTGGATTTCTAACGCCTAGGACATTGGAGGTATGGACTACGCAAACTAATTTTGCGTCTTCAAGAGCAACTTCAAATGCATCCATGTCTAACTTTCCATCAGTTACTGGCACATATCTGATTTCGATAGCGCTTTTCTCAGCTAGCATTTGCCAAGGAACTATGTCACTGTGATGTTCCATTTCAGTCAAGACAATCACATCACCAGAACTCAGATTATGTTTGCCCCATGCATGAGCAACTAGGTTGATGGCTTCTGTAGTGCCGCTCGTGATAACAGCATATTCTGCGTTGTACCTTTGTTTCAGTAATTTACGGCATTTCTCGTATCCTTCTGTAGCTTCGCCAGCAAGGGTGTGAACTGCGCGGTGAACGTTCGCATTCGATACCGAATAAAATTCAGACATCGCATCGATAACACACGAAGGTTTCTGGGTTGTTGCAGCATTATCAAGATAGACCAACGGTTTACCATTCACTAGACGTGAAAAGATAGGGAAATCTTGCTTCATTTAATCACCCATTAATTAGACACTCTAAATGCACCAAAAGCCTAGTTCTTAATGAGGCAATAACATCTTGATTTTTAATATCTCGGAATGCATCCATTAGGAACCCTTCAACAATTAATGAAGATGCTTCATCACCAGATAATCCCCTAGACTGAAGATAATGAAGTTGATTTGAATCGATTGGCGCACTTGCCGCCCCATGAGCCGCTTTGACATCATCTGCCAGGACTTCTAATTCAGGAATTGCTTCAGCTCTCGCTTTTTCTGAAAGTAGTAAATTACGGAAAACTTGTCCTGCATCACTCTTGTCCGCACCATCTCTAATACTCAACAATCCTGTTCCCACAGAATGTGATGAGTCATTACAAGCAGCATGCATTACTAGAGAGGATTGGGTGTGTCCTACCTTGTGGTCGATTTCCACATGGTGATCATCGTGACGGCTTCCATGGCCGTTTGATGCAATTCCTCCTCGTACTTCTGCCCCGTTTTGGTCCAGTTTTATTCTAATATCTGATTTGACGAGAAATCCACCGGTCGAGAGTGTAGACAATTCCAATGAAGAATCACGATTCACTATCCAATCTTCACAGCGAAGTAGGTGGCAATCCGCAGATAAGTCGTTGATTAGGGCTACTGAAAGTTGTCCAGATACATCTCCAAGAACTCTAATTCCTGTCCAACCGGAATCACCGCTGATACGGATGATAAGAGACGAATCACCCGAGGATTTGATTTTCAATTCACCTGAGCAGATATGCCCCGAACATCTCAAATCTAATTCCTTAGACTCGTCGGAAAGAATTATTTCTTTACAGACATTCGAAATTGAATGTATGAATGAACGACCTATTTCCTCGCTACCTTCCATTTCTGAATCCGTACCTAGAGCCATTTTTATGGCGTCGGATTGAGGCATCTCTGCGACATTAGTCGGGTGGATTCTCTTCCAAGGAGTGTAGCGCCATAGGTGTTCGGAGCGAGGTGGAATTGGTATTTCCGGATAAAGCATCATCCGATTGCACCCTCCATCTCCAATTCAAGAAGACGATTGAGTTCGACTGCATATTCCATTGGCAACTCACGGGTAAAAGGTTCAAAGAAACCATTAACGATTAGTCCCATTGCTTCTACTTCGCTGTGTCCTCTAGACATGAGATAGAATAGTTGATCGTTACTGACTTTAGATACACTTGCTTCGTGTTCTAAGTCTGCACTAGCATTTCCAACTTCCATTGTAGGATAAGTATCTGATTGGCTATCTGCATCAAGCATAAGTGCATCACAAACTATCTTTGAGCGGCAACCGCTAGCCTTGGGCGTAACTTGAAGCATTCCTCGATATGAAGAGCGCCCGCCGTTCTTTGAAATCGACTTTGACAATATATTGGACGTCGTATTTGGAGCCAGGTGGTGTACCTTAGCTCCAGCATCTTGGTGTTGTCCTTTTCCAGCATATGCAACTGAAATCACTTCAGCATGAGCACCTTCTCCTTTGAGAAGAACTGACGGATACTTCATTGTAAGTTTCGAACCGATGTTTCCATCTACCCATTCGATGGTTGCATTTGCATGGGCAACTCCTCTTTTGGTAACTAAATTGTAAACGTTAGCAGACCAATTTTGAACTGTTGAATAACGAATCTTTGCTCCATCCATAGCAATTAATTCGACAACTGCTGAATGTAGTGATTCTGTAGAATAAGTTGGCGCCGTACATCCTTCGACATAGTGAATTGAAGAACCTTCATCTGCAATAATCATAGTTCTCTCAAATTGCCCCATGTTTTTAGCGTTAATTCTGAAGTATGCCTGAACTGGCATTTCAACATGTACCCCTTTTGGAATGTAGAGGAATGAACCACCTGACCAAACCGCAGTATTTAGTGCTGAGAATTTGTTATCACTTGCAGGAACAACAGAGCAGAAATATTTCTTTACTATTTCAGGATACTCTTTCAGTCCAGAATCCATGTCGAGGAATATTACCCCTTGCTCTTCAAGATCATCTCGTATCGAATGGTAAACTGCTTCAGATTCGTACTGAGCAGTAACTCCACCAAGCCATTTTTGCTCTGCGTCTGGTATTCCTAAGCGATCGAAGGTATTCTTGATATCATCTGGAACGTCATCCCAATCATTCTCTGTACCTTTGGATGAACGCAGGAAGTATGTAATTGAATCAAAATCAATCTGATCAAGCATGTTACAGTTGCCCCACTTTGGCATCGGCATCTCCATGAAACGGTTGTAAGCTTTCACACGGATTTCTGTCATCCACTCAGGTTCGTTTTTGAGTTCTGATATATCTCTGACTACCTGTTCTGAGAGACCCTTGTCGAATCGAATGGTGGCATTTTCTGGATCGTGGAAACCATATCGATAGTCCCCTACTGCTTCTCTTGCTGTTTCACCTGACATTCCATTCACCTCTCATGCTTCTAGCCAATCATACCCCTTGGCTTCTAACTTACCTGCGAGAGTTGCGTCTCCGGTTTTGACTATTCTTCCATCGATCATTACATGCACAAAATCTGGTTTGACGTGCTCAAGTAATCGCTGATAATGGGTTATGAGTAGACAGCCAGCATTGGGAGCAACGCTGTTTATCCCATCAGAAACTACTCTTAGTGCATCGATGTCCAGTCCTGAATCGGTTTCATCTAAAAGAGCAAGAGTTGGATTTAACAATAGCATTTGAAGAATCTCTAACCTCTTCTTTTCTCCACCACTGAAACCGTCGTTAACATACCTTGATAGGAATGAACGATCCATACTTAATGCCTCCATATGAGATTTGAGTTCCTTTCTGAAATCTCTAGCACTTGGAGCAGTATCGCCACGAACAGCGGAGACTGATTTACGCAAGAATGTACCAACTTGAACACCAGGAATTGAAGAGGGGTATTGGAATGAAAGGAACATCCCCGCACGTGCCCTCTCAAAAACTTCCATTTCTTCCAATGGAGTACCTTTGAATTTGACTGAACCGGATGTAATCTCATAAGAGGGGTGGCCCATAATCACATTGGCAAGAGTGGATTTACCAGCTCCATTCCTCCCCATTATGGCGTGGATTTCACCTATGTTAATTGTCAGTGAAAGACCTTTGATAATCTCTGTACCCTCCACGCTTACGTAGAGGTCGTCTATACTCAGCACCTCGTCTCCCATACCCTCTGCTACCGCCTCCCCTTTATGAAGGACTGTACGGCGTTGTAACTCGCAAAGCGAGGGTTATTGAATAGCAAACTGAACGCAGAGCCATGGATGACGACATATTGGAGCAATATCGCCGGGAGGCTGCTGCTGCAATGGAAGTAGAAGCGAACAAGAGAATTGCTGAAACTTCTGATTCCGAAAATGATGAAATGTTAAGGAACAAATCGTTGCATGGTGTTGATGATTTAGTGCCCTCTCTATTAGCAAGATTGGGTCCTGTAAGGGCAGCACTTGATGGACACGGAGGAGGTATTGCCGTTACCAGTCAAGAAACACTAGAATCAGGATTGTCACTCGTTCTTGACTTGACTGGAGCGTGCTTGTCTTGCGGGGCAGCGCCTGGCACCCTGCAAGGTGTGAAAGATGACCTTGAAAACGATGAAGAAATTGTTAGAGTTAGTTTCTGCTCAAGCCTATTAGACACATTTGATGACTTGGGGAGAGAGTTTATTTTGGCTCATGGAAAGGTGGATTTTGTATAATTCTGGGCTTACAATCAAATAATGGCTCCGTTAGTATGAATCATGCGAGAGGTCAGGGTAAGGTATTCCGGTGCACAGATGATGCGGAGTGATTTCAAAGAACTCCTTGAGATATGTGAAAGAATTACTTTGATGGGCTCCATTTGGAGAGATGAAGAAGAAGGATTTCTTCGCCAAATCTTTGAAATTAAAATGCTTGAAGGCCAAGTTATCGATTCGATAAATGACATTAGTTTCATGGCTGTTGAAGATGTCCTTTCTGTAAGAGAAGAAAAAGGACATGTCATTCATACTGCAGTTGTACGTAATTACCACGGACTTGGGCTTATCGGACAAGCCATAGAAACAGCAGTAGTAGTTCCTGGTTCTTGTGTAGGCCGCAGCGAGGCTGTTGTCATCATAAGGGGATCACCAGAAGGATGTAAACAAATGGTTGAAGGCATCAGATTGTGGAGGGAGCCAAACTCGATTTCAGTAGTCGACTCTACACCTGACGACATGGACTATTTCACAAAAGACCTTACAGAAGCAAGAATTACTGCATTTGCTGCAGCATGGAAAATGGGGTATTACCAGAACCCAAGAGGGTCATCCCCTACAGATATCGCATCAAGTATTGGGATATCTCGAGTAACACTGACAGGGCACCTACGCTCTATTGAAAACCATCTTGCTACATTAATGGCTAAACGCCTCAACCTTTGACAACAAGGTTGATGCTGAATACTAGGGACGCCCCACCATGAAGTGGCAGGACGGCCGGCGGAAAGACCCCAAAAGTTGCCGCGAAAAGGACAATGGGCGTTTCGAGATTATTGCAAGAGACGGACAAGCCAGGCTTGGTAAATTACACACATTGCATGGAATTTTAGAAACCCCGTGTCTACTTCCTGTAATCAATCCAAACATTAGGACAATCGAACCGCGAGAAATGTGGGATAGATATGGAATTCAAGCACTCATCACTAATTCATATGTAATATGGAAACATGATAATCTCAAGGAAAAAGCACTCGCAGAAGGAGTTCACTCGTTGATTGATTACCCGGGAGTAGTTATGACCGATTCGGGAACATTCCAATCTTATGTCTATGGAGATGTAGAAGTTGGCGTAGAAGAGATAGTGAAGTTCCAGAAAGACATCGGAGTTGATATTGCTACTATGCTGGACATATTCACACGTCCAGACATGACATATTCTCAAGTTGAAAAAGCAGTGGATGAGACTGTCGATAGAGGACAGATCTCTATTGAGACAGCAGGTGATGTAATGCTAAATGGTCCTATCCAAGGGGGATTATTTCCTGAATTAAGAGTCAAGAGTTCTGTCGGTATGAGTAAATTAGATTTCAGTATTCACCCCATTGGGGGAATTGTTCCTATTATGGAACAACAAAAATATCGCGACTTGGCAAAAATTATGTTGGCATGCAAATCTAACCTAGCACCAAATCGCCCAGTTCACATGTTTGGTTGTGGACACCCAATGTTGTTCCCGATGCTTGTAGCAATGGGGGCGGACCTTTTCGATTCAGCTGCATATGTATTGTTTGCCAGAGATGGAAGACTATTGACCCCATGGGGAACTGAAAGGATTTCTGACATTGAAGAATGGCCGATTCTCATGCCTGCAATCACAAACTATTCTCCTGCGGAAGTCCGAGCAATGGATAAGCAGGAAAGAACTATTCTGCTTTCCAAATATAATCTAGAGGTAACCCTGCAAGAAATGTCAAGATGCCGGCAAGCTGTAAGGGATGGCACTATCTGGAGACTTGCCGAAAGAAGAAGTCACGAACACCCTGCCCTTCGAGAAGCATTCTTGTGGATTGTAACCAATCCCGCAAGGTCATCGATGGACCCTCTAATATTAGATGAAATATCGGCGTCAAAGGAAACCGGTAATGAGAGAGGGAAGTGGGAAGACAATTGGGACTGGCTAGTACATTCACAGTATACGCCACGCAATGGAGGCGAATCTTGGGGGGGCACGGACACTCACCACAGACCTCATGTTGAAATGGCCAGAAGGAGACTCTTTGCTCGCTGGACATCTCGTAAGTCGGGAGACGTGATTGTATTCCACGGAGCAAGCGCACCATGGCGTGAAAGAGTGGGAGATTTAGTGGAAAGAATCTATTCTCACGACATGGAAATATTTGTTCAAACACCACTTGGTTTGGTACCTTGGGGCCTTGAAGACCTGAATCCTTGGGCGCACATCGAGGGCCCGGAATGGTTATGGAAAAGAAAACCCGACTACGCGTGGATGCAGAGGGAGTTACAAAGACTTGGAATCTATGATCGCAAGATAGTATCTGTAGACATATCCGATACTGAGGAATTGCACAACCGAGTATTCGAACAATTAGGTATTGAACCAATGGATAGAACTCCAGATCTGAAAAAGCAAGGCCAGATAATCGACAAGTTGTGCGTATTGTACAATGTTGATTTACAGGACGCAATTCAGCTATGTGAAAATTCGACATTTGTCATGAGTAGGACAAATAGAATTCGTAACCTCATAAATTCTGAAGGACTGCATTTATTTTCGCCAAGACTTGCAGAGGGTGGAATGTCTCTAACGGTTGAAGGTGCAAGAAAACTTCATTCTTTGAGAAAATTAGCAACGCCTAGCAATTTCAATGAGAATGATTTCTCATTCTATGCAGGGCAGGGCCCCGCATGGGTAGTGGTAGACAGTGATGCTGAACCATTTGTAAACGAAGGCCGCAATGTCATGCATGGGTTTGTATTAGCCTGTGACCCTTGGGTTCGACCAGGAGAGACTGTTTTAATCGTAAATTCAGAGGGTAAATTGTTAGCAATTGGTCGCTCTCAATCTACTGCTGGAGAACTGGCATGCTTCAACAAAGGTATTGCAGTAAAGGTGAGAGAAGGCTGCCCCTGAAAGGGGCATATTCAAGTGCCCGTCTCGGTGTGTAAGTTCTATGGTAAGAGAGTTGATTATCGAATCGACTGCTCTAACTAAGTCATACGGTCCACATATTGCTCTAGATTCATTAGACATCAAGATTGAAAAAGGCGCAACTGGACTGCTAGGTCCTAATGGCGCAGGTAAATCCACTTTCCTAAAGACAATGCTTGGTCTAATACAATTGACTTCTGGTGAAGGTAAGGTTCTAGGTTTTGATATTAGAACTCAAGGAGACATGATCAGACAAAGGATAGGCTACATGCCAGAGTATGATGCACTAAATCCTGGAATGGAAGCTATTCACCAAGTCAGATACAGTGGTGAGTTAATTGGAATGAACCCTAATGTTGCTCTACAAAGGGCACATCAAGCCTTGGAATATGTAGGGCTTGGAGAACAGCGATATCGTCAAGTTTCTACTTTCTCTACGGGAATGAAACAGGCTACAAAGTTGGCTTGCGCTTTGATTCACGACCCAGCCCTCATTATCGCAGATGAACCGAGTAACGGCTTGGACGCCACAGCTAGAGAATTCATGTTGAACACTCTTGAGACGACAGTTAACACAGGCCATCGTTCAGTACTGATGGCATCTCACTTGATGGACGATGTAGAAAGAGTCTGCGAAAATATTGTTTTATTGCATAAGGGTAAACTCGCAGCCCAAGGTAAAATTGAAGATCTAAAAGCAATTGATAGGGAGGTCGAGATTCATGTTTGGGGTTCTGCCAATAAGATGGAAGAAGCGCTAACCGACAGGGGCATGAAAGTCAGAAGGGAAGGGCGCGTAATGCGAATCGGACATACTGGAGATGAAACCTATAACCAAATTCTACGAACAGCATCTGATGTTGGAACTCAGGTCAGAAGGATGCATGACCATGAGGCAAGTTTAGAAGACCTATTCTTGGTTATCATGGAAAGATTAGGCCATGACATCAAGAGTTCTGAAGATTTATTGGGAGGTGTCTGATTGGAAGAAGTGGAATCAGAAAACACTCCTTTCGAGCCAGTTCCATCTAAGGACGAGATGTACGGTGCAGAAACTCCAGTCACCGGCAAGAGCCAGATGCAGGCAGCATGGTCAGCAGACAGTGGGGATGAGGAAGCCGGTGCGCAAGTTGCTGCAATGCCAGAAGGTCAAATTTTTGAGCAGATATACAAACCATGGGAAGGTACTCTGAACCCAAGGTGGATGAGGAACTGGGCTATCCTACGCCATCATTTATTGGGTGTTTTCAAAAAGGGACATAGACCTTGGAACATACCTACTAAATTGTTCATATTTTTTGTAATAATTGCATCGATGACCGATGTCGCAATGGTCTTGTTATTCGGGATGATTGGAGAGCCAGAGTTGTATGGGATATGGGGCGTTAACAGAGACAATATGTACGGCCACGTAATGGGCTTCTTCCCTAGAAATATCCTCTACTACCCAATAGTTGCAGCGCTTTTGGTGGGAGGCATGATTTCCGAAGACAGGGCTCATGGAACAAGTGCAATGTACTTTTCGAGACCAATTAATCGGTTTGACTATGCTGCAATGAAGTTCTTATCAGTGGGTCTAATTTTATTCTTCATAATTGATGGAACTCTTGCCGTATACTACTTTGCAGACATTTTGGTTATGGGCAAAGGTTGGGCCTGGATTATTGACACATTCCCGTTATTCATAGCCACATTTGCATGTGGAATCATTCTGTCATTCACATATACTTCAATAGGATTAGCTCTGTCTAGTGTATCCAGAGGTCGCTTTTTCCCCGCAATTGGGTTGATTGCCATCTTGATGGGGACACGTTCAATGGCAGCAATCATCGATGGCTTATTTGACAAATCGATTCTCTATGTCATATCACCATTTGATGCAGTAGCACATGTATGTCAAGCATTGATTGGAACGGAGATGACGTATGACCACCCGTGGGTTTGGAGTCTGATTTCAGTCGTTGTGATGAATGGATTAGCCCTTTATCTCCTAGCAAATAGAGTATCTTCCCTGGAGGTGACCAGAGAATGATGCCAGATATGACTCAACATGGTAAGACTGAGACCGAAGATTGGAAGCCAGTTGCTAATACTCCAGTAATCATGTTTGATAGAGTTTCGAAGACATATGGACGGATTAATGCTCTCGGAGGGGTTTCTCTTGGCATATCTGGTGGAGTCACAGGTATTCTTGGAATGAATGGAGCAGGAAAGTCAACTATGTTCAAATTGATGATGGGGAAAGTAAAGGCAAGTTCAGGAGCCATCAGGTTATTCGGAACTGATCCATGGAAAAACCCAGCACCATACTCAAGAGTCGGATTTGTTCCAGAGCATGAAAAGCTGCACGATTGGATGACTGCATTTGATTTCGTCACGACATTTGCTCGCTTACACGGTATGACTAGGGATGAGGCTGCTGGTGAAGCTGCAAGAGTTCTATCATTCGTATCCTTAGAGGATGTGATGCACAAAAGAATCGGTCAGTTCTCTAAAGGTATGCGTCAGAGAGTAAAAATCGCTCACGCACTTGTTAACGATCCTGAATTGATAATTCTTGATGAGCCACTACAGGGGTGCGACCCTCTTGCAAGAACTACTATCATGAATGTGATTAAGCAATTGGGAGCAATGGGTAGAACCGTTCTCGTATCAAGCCATATCTTGCATGAAATCGAACGCATTACTGAACAAATTGTCATATTGCACAGGGGCAGAGTATTGGCATTGGGCAACTCACATGCGATCAGAGAAATGCTAGACCAACACCCTCACAAGATTGTTATCGATTGTGAAGACCCTCGCGAATTAGCAAAGAACTTCGTAGATTTTGAGGAAGTTACTGGGATCACTTTCAAAGCATCTGGCAAATTGCAAATCGAAACAAAGCATCTCGGCGAAGTTCACAAAAGATTGCCTGAAATAATTGTTAATAGCAAACAATTGGTAACTGGAATTGATAATCCAGACGATGACCTTCAATCCATATTGATGTACCTAACTGGGGGCTCTCTATGAGTAATCGCATGGATACAATTTGGTCCAAGCTTGACCGTAAGTCTACTGCCATTGCAGAATTCACAATGCGTCAATACCGTACAAGGATATCTACATGGGTCGTATTAGGTGCTGCATCTGTAGCAATTTTCCTAATGTTGTTATTCTACATTGAAGCAATGAACACAGAGATTGAGGCAATTGATAACGATGGAGATTCTTTCGATACTGATGGAGATGGCTATCCTGACGGCCAAGAAAGACTGGAAGGAACTAACCCTGAATCTGATCAATCGTTCCCAGATTGGGTAGAACCTGATCCTCCTGAAAAATGGATAAATGAAGATGATATTGATTGGGACACTCTTTCTAATGGCGAAAATTATGTTGGCCAAGATGATGATGGAGACTGTGAAAACCTAGATACAAGCAGTCAAAAGGACACAAATGACAACAATCGAGAATGCGATATTGTCGTAACTATTGACGAATTAAATGGTACCATAAATATTGATGCCGACAGTAGTGTTGACGAAGATCCTGATGAAGATAAATATGGTAAAGAAGCAGGACACAGAGCTTTTATTCTTGGAATCGGTAAATTCGGAATAGTCTATCTTCTAGGAATTTTCTTACCTTTATTTTTGGCAACAGGATTGATTCGCGAGGAAATGAATGATGGCACCATACATTACATGCTAGCAAAGCCAATAGCCAGAGGCGAAGTTCTTCTTTACAGAATGCTAGGGTACATAGGCATCACGTGGCCATTCATTATTGGATTGTGTGTAACCATGGCTCTAATTACTGGCTTCACGGGCCCAGGGGAGGAAATCTTCCGATGGAAGGATATTGGTGTTTGGATGACTATTGCTTGGGCCGCCATGCTTGTATCATTAGTATATGGAACAATATTTTGTGGATTCGGAATCATATGGAAAAACGGAGTAATATTGGCAATACTATTCGCTGCATGGGAGTTAGGAATGGCCTTTGTTGCCTTGTTAGGTGGTGGAGATTCATCGATAAGATACTTCTCAGTAATCGGCTGGGGAATGATAATTGTAGATTCTGGAGTCGCAGTATGCTGGCCAGATAATTGGCAATTAATCGAAATGGGATTATGGGGCGGAGGCGAGGTCGTAGAAGATAATTGGCTAGGCGAGACGGAATATGCAGCACTTCCTGGTGCGCAGCCTCTTCGAACATTTAGTGGAAATGGTGGTCTCGGAGTTAGCAACTGGATTGCATTTGTAATCTCGAGTTTAGTATTGGTATTCCAAGGAGCATTGTCGTGGTTCATCGGTCAAAGCATTTTCAAAGGCAAGGAAGTGGATTGATGGCAGAAATGAAAAGGTTTGAAGGCGACTTATCGAGCCTGTGGAAGTTGCAAAACCTACCACCAATACATCGCCTAACATGGGACTGGTGGTGGTGGCTGGTAATGCTAGATGATGAAGGTGGCAACCCTGCTGGCAAGCAATTAATGGTACTCTGGTCAACTAAGGACAATCCACTTGTCGAAGTGAATGGACACCCATGGACTCCTGTGGGGAGACCTGGTTTCGACAACGATGGGGCTATCGCAATGGATGGAATGGTAGCAGCATGGTGGTATGATGGTGAGAACATGATTGAACCATTAGTCCTTGAAGAGAGCAGAATTATTGTTTTGGCTGAAGGCCATCCGAAATGGCCTCACGATAAGGGAGGAGTTGTAGCCTCTCATACAAGCAAGGAATTTTCAATGGGCCTGACTCCAGATGAATCAAAGTTCTGGTTAAGGCTAGAAACAGATCATGGCGATTTCGATTTGGAGATGGAGCCTTGGAACAAAGCGATGTCTAGTATGAAAGTAGCCCAAGCAGAATACGGACTAGGGATGGGATATGGAATCTCTAGATTACACGGAACTCTGTGCAAAGGCACTATTGATGGCAAGGAAACCTCCGGTACTGCATACTTCCAAAAAGTGTGTGTACAAGCCCCTTCACCGCCATGGTTCTGGGGAATGCTGCATCTAGATGATGGATCATACATAGATTGGTTCGTACCTCACGTATCACCAACAATTACTGCTAAAGACTCACGCCCTTGGAAAAGCCGAGATATTACTCATTTACCACTCTCGATGGGAGGACTGTTTCATGATGTCAGCAGAGGCCGGAGTGAGAAGTTTAGTGAAGTGCGAGTGGAAAGGACTTGTGATGATGATGGGTTGCCTACCTTCCATGTACACATGTGGAATGGGATAACTGAGATTAGAATTGAGGCTAGAGCTGTCACAAGAGCGCATTGGACTTTCGACCAGCCGACTCGCGGCGGCATGAAGTCACATCTAACTTACAATGAGTATCCATTAGATGTGACAAGATTAGAGATTGATGATGAACAAGGAGTCAGAACTCGTAGCGATTGGGGTGTTGTTCGCGGTAATGCAGAACACTCTTGGGGGCTACTTCACTAACAAAATCGCCGCAAGGTTCATCATCGACTATGTGTCGTTAGCAATTAGGAAGGGTCATTATGTCAGATGAGGAACAACCACCTGTCGAAGAAGAAATTGCCGAAGAAACCCCTGTAGAGGAGGCTGCAGAGGATGCTGCTGTTGATACATCTGCATCTTTGAAACAGAAATTCAGACTTACAAATGATGAAGAGATTCTCCAAGACATCAAACCGTCATTATTTGCTTTCACGCCAATGTACGGAATTGCTTTGTTAATATTATTCGCACACTGGATGTTTGAGATGAACTGGGATAGTGATGGTTCTACATTCTCAACTATAATGCAGGGAATTATCACCTTCGGAAAGGTAGGGAACTTTGGATTCGTATTTGTCATGCTGGGAGTTGCTTGGTTCAATAGAATGTTAAACGGATCAACCAGTGGCAAATGGAGTACAATGTACCTGCTTTTGGTTGCATTCACACCAATGGTACTTAGCATAGACAACATCATGGAATCTCTCGGAATTATCGAAAGCGGATTTATTCCTCTTGATGATTTTGACTATCTTATGTTCGGACTATTTTGGTCGATACTCTTCGTCGCATTGACTATCTTCTACCAAAGGAGTTTTCACTATGCAATCACCAACCACAGGGTCATCTTTACTCAGCATCTATTCATCCCAGGGGATGGAAGAAGAATTCTTTTCGATAACATCAATGAGATTAGAACTCAGAGAACATTCATGGGTGCAATGCTAGGATATAACACAATTATTTGCGACACAGGTAGCCAACTAGGTATTGGTGAAGAAGCCATGTCGATTTCTGCAGGCGTTTCAGGGAACTCTGTTCCAAGCGGAGATGCAAACAGTGTAGAAGGGCAAGTTACTCGAAGCATATTCAAGAAACTTTTCGCATTCATCACATACCAAAGAACTCGTAAAATCGACTTGCCTGACCCTAAATTCTCATTCTTTTGCATAACAAACTGGAAATCTGTTGAGAATCTATTGAATGAAATGCATCAGAGACACAGCCAATCTGGCATTCTCAATGAATTGAAAGACCAGATTGCAGAAAGTCAGTAATCACACATAGGTTTCAAAAACTGTAAGGATGCCCACGAAATAGAGGCGACGATATGAGCGATGACAAAGTACTCCAAGGACCGATTGAAAAATTGCGCAACGGTGACCTAGATGGGGCCATTGCAGAACTCGATGATTTGATGTCAGTCCACAAAACAAATGCTGAAGTTCACCACATGTACGCTGAATTTGCAAACATGAAGAACACCGAAGCACAGGATGATGTGATTCCTGGTGGGAAGATCATGATGGCTTACAAGAAAGCTATGCAAATGGATGAAGAAAACGTCGAGTACATCGGTGATTTCGCTACGTTCGCTCTTGAATGTAGAAGGATACCAGTTGCTGTTAAAGAATTCCAGCGCTACGCTCGAAGACTGGAGATTGAAGACATCCCTGTTGACGAAGTACTGTTTAACGCAAGTCGAAACATCGTTGATGCAATTGAAGTGATGGACCCTACAAAGCAAAACCCTATGGTACAGCCATGGCTCAAACAGGCACTCATTTGGTCTGTTGGCGGATTGGGATACAGTCCAGCAGATGCAATTGAAATGCTCTCTCGCGAAGAATGAGGTGAATCGAGATGGGGAAGGCGCGAATAGCCTTCCGTTTCGGACATTTTGGCGATTGCTATCACGGTAGTCAAGTTCAACCAGATGTTCCTACCGTTCAAGGTGAGTTCATGCACATTTTCAAAAAGAAGTTGAAATGGACAAATGAAAGAATGCCAGTCCCGATGGCAAGTAGAACCGATTCTGGCGTCCATGTTCGTCAAAATGGCGGATTTATTGATATTGATCAAAACCGCTGGGACGCGATGGGTGAAGTAGGATTCATGAAAGCTGTAGGTCATCAAATCCCAGACACAATCTCTCTATTTGATGCCAGACAAGTAGATGAAGATTGGAGTCCAAGGCGTGCATTACACCGAACTTATCGTTATCGAATGGAATGTATGGAAGGCTGGATTGAACCGGAAATTGAAGACTTCAAACATCTTTGTTCATTGTTTGAAGGTGAACATGATTGGGATAACTTCTGCCGTCGAGAAACAAACCGTTCAACTACTCGTGTTGTTGAAACATGCAGGCCGTGGATTAACTCTGGACGCATTATTGGGTTCGAGATAGTTGGTGAAGCATTCATTTGGAATCAAGTTAGAAGAATTGCAAATGCCATTTTTGCAGTTTCCACTGGTTACGAAAGTGTCGATAAAGTAATCGAAGCCCGAGATAACCCTCAAACCGAAATTGATCTAGGATTGGCTGAACCAGATTGGCTGATACTTTGGTCTGTATCATGGGAAGGAATCCCTGCGTTAGAATCAACAGAGCCAGTTATTCCTAAGCCTGATCATTCGAGTTCACGTTGGCAAGAATTGTGTCGCCAACAGCAAAAAGAGATTCTGATTAGACAGTTCGATATTATTCAAGGACGATACTGACCATATCCCCATCTGATAAATCACAAGTTTCTCTCAGGAAAATTCCTGCAATGACCTCTACTACATCTTCATGCCTGGTCAAATCAGGAATCAGGATTGCACATTCATGATCTCCTTCTCCACAGATTATTTTCCCTAAGAATGCAGTCGCTCCCCCAAAGGAAACCCCATCTCTGTCAAACCCCTTGATTCGGTGAGATTCAATTTGACTCCCTTCACCTTCATCAAGACCTGCACTTACTCTGAGTTTCTTGTATTTGGTTAGGAAATCTCCTTTCACTGCGACGTTCAAAGTCCCAGGCCAAGCACTTCTGCCGATTATGGTTTTGAATTGTTCTTGGTAGTGATGTTGCGACATGAAAATGTGTGCTCGGCCGAGCCCTGACGAAACTATACCGTCGATGCGCATGACCCGCCGACACGCATCTGACTCATGACTGTTTGTGAGTGGGCAAACAAGATGTAGAACCTCTCCATGGACAGGCCATGGCAGGTGACTTATCTTGGATGGAAGAGCGCTACTCGCAACTCGAGGAACAGGCATTACTGTGGCAACCCCCAACCCTTGAAAGTGCCAATACACCTAGATGTACAATGGATGGAAAGCCTACAATCATGCTTTCTGCAAATAATTATTTGAATTTGACAACCCATCCGAAAGTGGTCGAAGCATCAATTGCAGCAACAAGAAAATATGGAGCAGGAAGTGGTTCAGTTCGAGCTATTGCTGGAACTATGGACATTCATCTTGAAGCTGAAGATAAGGTTGCTGAGTTCAAAGGTGTTGAATCATCTCTGATTTATTCTGCCGGATACACTGCAAATGTCGGATTAATCCCTTCCCTAGTTCAGGGCAAGCAAGATGTGATAATATCTGATGAACTTAACCATGGCTCGATTATCGATGGAGTTAGGCTGACTAAAGCACAGAGGGCAGTATTCCCTCACAATGACATGGGTGCATTCGAGCAAACTCTGAAACAATACGAAGGTGCTGATCGTAAACTCGTAATTGTTGACGGTGTTTTCTCTATGGATGGAGACATCTGCCCCCTTGATGAATTAACAGCTCTTGCTGAAGAATACAATGCAATGGTGATGGTTGATGATTGTCATGGTGAAGGTGTTCTTGGGGATGGAGGCAGAGGAATTGTTGACCATTTCAAACTTCAAGGCCGAGTTGATTTTGAAGTCGGTTCGTTCTCGAAAGCACTTGGAGTCCAGGGAGGAATTCTAGCCGGTAAAGAAATCGTTAGGAAACACGCACTGAACCATTCTCGTTCATGGTTACTTTCAGGCTCACAACCTCCTGGTGTTGCAGCAGCACAGAAAGCCGCTGTTGAAGTTTTGATGGATGAACCAGAGCATCACGCTAAATTATGGGAGAATACTGAATACTTCCGTGGCGAAATGCAATCACTAGGCTTCGACACTGGTGTTTCAACTACCCCGATTATTCCTGTAATGTGTGGAGAATCTTCCAAAGCTAAGGAGTTGTCACAAGCAATGCTAGACCAAGGCGTTATGGCAGGAGCCATTGTATTCCCAATGGTTTCCAAAGATAAGGCAAGAGTTAGGACTCAAATGTCTGCTGGATTATCAAGAGACGACCTTGATGAAGTTCTACGTATTTTCGAAAAGGCAGGAAAAGAAATTAATCTGATATAACCGGGTAAAAGTAGATTACAGATTAGATTGAGTCACCAACATGTGGAAAGAGAAGTTGTTGAGTCAACGCTCTAATATCGCATACTGGTCGCCAATAGTTCTCATCGTTTTTCTGATCTCATTACACACTACTTCATTCGCTGAAGTAACAAAAGAATTTGGCAATGATGACCTTGATGTTCAAACTACTGATGAATACTACACTGATTCTGCAATTATAACAAGCCAAAGTGAAGATAGATTTGGTGAGAATAATAGTGACTATTTCGGCGGAGAATATAGTGAAAGTTATTCATACAAACAAATAGATGGGCCTGAACAAGCCTTTGAGGATTCAGCTGAAACTTTGGATGGAAGATTAGGACTGATAACTATGTCGTGTTTCATTCTGGTTTTATTTTGTTTCATGAATAGAAAAGAGAAAATCAGCATTAACAGTTTCGTTTCGTTCAATTCCATTAAAGGATATTTGATGATATTCATGGGTGTCATTTCGTTAATTTCAGTCTTTAGCATCACATCTGGTCTTTCAGATTATTCAGATGAAATTGCAGATTCTGATTTGGATTGGGATGTTGATGAAGGGGTTTGGGGTAGTGCCACAGTTGAGTTCGAACCATTTGATGGTCAATCAATTACATTTTATCAGGAATGGAATCCAGGTTTCATGATGTTAGCATTATTTGTATTCTCAATGCTTGCATTGATTGGAGGCATTGCTAATATATCATATCTCAAAGAGGATTTAGAGATTGAAGATGCATCGATTTGGATTAAAGATTCGAAGATATTTAGTTTAGCGAATAGCCATTTAGTGGCCGTATTGTGGATGATTTTGGTTGTTTCCATTATAGGCTCTGTAACTACGCCATGGCAAACAATAAACCAAGAATGGGAAGTTGAACAAAGTTCTGAAAGCTTCAGTGGAGAGATTAATGTTACAACGCATTCATCTGAAATCTCTTGGAATATGAATCCATTTTACATCCAGTTTGACAATGACACGGCATTAGGCAATGCTTCATTCGAAGGAGAAGAAACTAGTTCATATGATTCATACAAAGAACATTCAGAATTATCAGATTCATCTAAAGTTATGCTAGATTTGCGCTGGCCATTAATTTGTGCAATCATTATTGGTATGTTTATGCTGATGCAGAGATATATTGGGAAATTCTCATCCGCAATATCAGGTACAAACAATGGTTGGATTATGCTTGTATTAGCATCAACTTTACTGATATATTCATACGGAGCGATTGGGAATTTCGAAGATGAAATGTCCCAAAAAATCGACAACGATTTGCAAGATTTGAGCCCATCTTGGGATAATGAGGTATTCCACTCTGAGATTTCTGCATCTATTTCAGGTAGTAAATTAGGGTCTGCATTTAGCAGTGGCTTTACTTCAACTCCAGGAGGGTTCACGTTTGATTCTACATCATCTACAATTTTAACGACATGGAGTCCTGCTATTGGATACTACTTTGCAATTATCATTCCGCTCGCTATTTTTGCAATACTTTCAGTTCAGTATGGGCCTATTGTCATTGATTCAATCAATGATTATCAATCGATAAAGGACTTTGAATTTGATAGCAGATCTTGGGTCGCTAAGCCTACAATTATTGCATTGGTTACATTGCTAATCACATCATCAATTGGGATGGGTTTAGGTGAATTAATCTTTGATTCAAAATCCTCTGTGCCTGCTGGTATTTACAAGTGGGATTTGGATTTTGAACTTTCATCAACAGGTGACGAGGAATTTGAGCTACCAATGGATGACCAAGACACTATTCAAAGCGAACTTGATAATAAGGAAAATGGCATTCCCTCTAGTTTTGAAGTTTGGCTGTCCTGCGATGAATCTGAAACTAGCCTCACTAATCAACAAATAGACACAATAAGTTGGACAATTAACCCACCAGAAGAAACTGATTTATTTGGTGAAATGAGACAAGGAGAATTAGAATGTTCTCAACAGGCTTTTGATTGGCAAAGAGTATTCACCTGGGATGCAGACATTAACTTTCCAAAGAGTGAATTTGCAGAAACTGAAGAAGATTATCTAGATCAATTCTCGGTAGAAGGAGGGGGCCTCGGTATTTGGACAGCAGAATTTGTAGCAAACGTGAATGGAGGTACAACTGAATTTGATTCTGACTCAGAATTGAAATTATCATTCATGATTGAAAGTGTAGGAATCGGCAATATTACTGCGACAAATATCGATTAAGATATGTATCATTCTTCTTCGAATGATTCTACAACTTCGATAAGTTCAGAGTCGTTTCCTGCCACATCAGAGACATCTTCACTGCGAGTTTCTTCTACATGCGGCATTCCCTCGAATGGATTAGCCCCGTCTTCAATCATGCACAATAGTCTCCACCTAGGAGCCCATGCCAAATGGACGTACATTGGACCAGGCAGCATTAGAAGAGTCCATGATAGATATTCTGTGAATGTATTAGATACTAACAAATCGGTATGGACTAAAGTGAATAATGTGAAGCCTAAGAAAGGCATAGGATACATGATTTTACGATTGACTGCCATGGGCATTCGCTTAGTTAGAGCATTGACAATTCTGCTTGATAGTCCCAAGAACGCAGTTGCAAATACTAGTAAACTAGCATGAAGTATCCACAATGGAAGCCAAAACTCCTCAGTCATATAATAAGGTAAAACCAAGGCAAGAGATACCAATAAACCGTAAAATGCCCCAATATTTGAAGGATGAGAAAGCCATAGTGGAAGTCGTGAAAAACGCTTTGAAAGACCGCCGCCAGTTATCATTTCACGTTGAGATTCATCTAATGAACCCGTTCGTTCGTCCCAGGCGGCACTTGTGCCCATAATTTGAGGGCAGAGAATTGCACATTTGAAGGTACGGTGAGTTGAGAAGGGGTTTGACCCAATTATCACTCTGAAGAAAAAATCCGAGACAATGGACCTTGAACATCAATTTCATCTTCAGGCAACCATTCTCTTTCAAGTAAAGTTGAGTCTTGCGCTTCCCTATCTCTCGCGTCCTCAAATTCATCGTTAGATTCATTTATTGCATTGTTAAGTGATATTGCTTGATTGATTATCGATAATTGTCGATTCAACGCCTTCTCGCTAAGATTGGAATCCCATCCAGAGAGTATTGACAATTGTTCATCTTGTTTGTGGACATTCCATCCGGTCAATGGATCTTTTACCAACTTCAGACGGCTAATCCCTGGATTTATCCAATCTTTAGAAAACCGGACCATTATTTCTGAATCGGCTACTGCGGCGGATTCCATGAATGGATGATTTAGGTTTACTGCTAATGGAATGACTGAATTGTTTTTCACTCGGAATATTATTATCAAGTCAGCCATGACAATCACTGAGATAACTACTCCTATATGGGCGAACCAATATAATACTCCAAAAATGAGCACTGAAGCGATTATTGCGTAAATTGAATAGTTCTTCATAGCAGATTTGGAATGTTCTACACCTAATGGAGTTCTTCCAAATGGTATCAAGCCACGTGGTGCGTCCATGCTTTGGCGAAGAGCATTAAGGACATGAAACCGTCGTTGTTTTGCAGTTTCGACCCCCATCATTCAAGAAGGGTGGAATTACCAACCACCCCGTAGGGGTGCGCATGGTCGAGTTACCACGAGGTAATATCATCGAAGAAAGACGGGGTGGCGCCAGCGTTCTAGCCACTCTCGTAAATGAGATGATTAAGCTCGATTCTAATGGGTACATTAGATGTGAAAGAACACCTGTTGAGTCGATGCCTAGAGTCGGCCAAGTTGTTGTTTCAAATGGTACAATAACTGCTGCTATACACGAATCTGAGGCAATATTGGAAGGACTAGAAGCCTTGATTGAAATTGAATCTGATTGTTTGGAATTAGATTGTATGCTTCAATTGGTTGAAGGTGTTGACACCTACCGAATCTTAGATTTACACCCTACTGCGAAATTAATTATTGAATCACCAGAGGGAAGTAAATCCTCTAAATGGTGGCAAAGTGTAGGAAGCCACTCCAATAGTTGGACTAGATCTAGTAAACTACCAAACATCGAGGCTTCAACTGAAGCGCCGGAATTCATCAAAACTAAGGCAGCATCTATGGTCAATAAACTAACTGCCAGCGGTAAATTATTGAAACCCGGAAGTGTGTATTCAAATGAAAGTGACTCGTTTTTCACCCTCGCCGCTAATCTGAAAGCACACGGAAAGCCACTTCTTGTTATCAGTCGTAAGACTAGAGAGGATTTAGTCGTCAATCATGGATTACCTACTGAAGATTGTTTATGGCTCTCGCAAAGAGAGGCTGAAGGAGTTCAATTCGTAGACATTGATGCGATTAAAGGAACCGTTTACGGTTTCTTGGAAGGAAACTTAAGGGCAGTATTGCTCCTAGACGGACTAGAATACTTGGCAAATATTTGCGGTTCGGCTGCTGTTATCGAAATGGTTAGAGAATTGGGAGATCGGATGCGTTTCGAAGACGATTGTCTGCTGATTTCATTCGACAGAAATGCATGGACTACTTCCGAAGCCGCTCAATTAACGAGGGCCGCACCGTACCTCGAATCCGAAACTATTGATTCTTGGAATCTTGATTCCGAATCATTACTTGGCCATCCACTAATGGCACCTCCTACCGAAGAAGAACTTCTGAGATTAGCCGATTATTTAGAGCAAAATACTCCCGAGACATTCACTATTGAAGATAGAGAAGAACTGGTTGAAGAGACAACTCTCACTGAAGTACAAGAAGCTGAAATTGAGCACCTAGAGCCTGAAGAGACAGAAACCGTCTTGACTGAAATCATTGAAGAACAAATTGAGGACATTCCTGTGCCAAATGTATCTAAGGGCCCAAGGAAGGCTCAGACTGTGAAGCGCCGCAGACCTAAAAAGGCGAAGATCATGAATGAGAGGGAAATGCGTAAAGCAGGACTCGATGCTGCTAAAAGTGGCACAATATTAGGAGAAATGCCTTCATCCAAATCAATCCCTAAAACTGTAACAGGTCATGGAAAAGAAGGCAAAATGCCATCGATACCTGAGGTGATACCAAACTCACTAAGTGACGTTGTAAGGCAAGACTCAACCAACAAAGTTCGTACATTACCAAGTACTCAACTTGGACCCAAATCCGTATCATCTATTCATGGAAAGAAAAAATCGGCCAAAGACCCGATTAGCCCAACTGCTGCAAGAGGAGTTGAAGTTAAGCGGAATGAATCTAACCGGAAGCGTTCATCCAGTGTACCCCAAAAGGAATTAGATTTAGACAAGGAATTGATGTCTTGGAAATTTAAGGAGGAAGTTCAATGAATATTTCGCGCCAAGAAAAACTCCAACTTGCTTTGGCCAATGCTCGACAGACATTAGGAAAGAGTACACCTACTGGAAGACCTGCACTTTCAAACCTGAATAAATTACGAGGCATTGAAGCAGCAGAGGACACAAGAAGTGGAGATATAATCACACGCACTGGAGTCAAGACTCGCCCCGTTTTCGACATGGTAGCAGACAACATCCTTGGAAAGTCTAAACCTTGGAAAGTTAGTATTGATTTGGATGAGGGAAGTAGTTCTCTTGCGCAAATAGCTGCTGAAAGAATAGGCGGAATGCGAGAGAAACAGATTACTGAAGAGATTGAAGTAGATGATTTGAGTGAAGACTTGGGAGTCCTCAAAGACGGAAGGCCAATTTGGGCAGAAGTATTGGACTCACAGAGAGGATACTCAACCAATTCAACGGATTTTGGAATGAAAGATTTGTCATTCAAGCCACTGTGGCCGCCAGTACAATACTTATCAGAACATAACACATGGAAATCCTGGCATGTTGTCGAAGAGAATTCAAGAGCATCTAGTGCCTGTGAAAAAGTGATTAGCAAACCTGGAACTTCAATGAACCCGTTACTTGTTTTGGGCGAAAGTGGTTGTGGTAAATCACACATACTTAGCGCCTCAGTTCAGGCAATGATCCGAAGACAAGATGGCAATGTACACCTACTATCAACTTCAGCAATGAGAGGTTGGGATTCTCTCCCCCAAGGCTGGGAAGAAGCCGTAGCACATGCAAACTTGATTGCGATCGACGACCTTCATCTCGCTGAAGAAAGAATTGCTACAGAAATAGGCATGCTAATTGATTATGCCCTTAATTTAGGAGTCCAAGTTATCGCAACATCCCGAGTTGATTCCAACGAATGGCAAGCAAGAAGGCTTTGGGAAGTTATGCGTTCAGCCACTAGCATATGGATTAGAAGTCCGAGTTCTTCATCTCTGATCACTCATTTACGAAGATCTGCTAGCGGTAGAGCCCTTTTGCTTGATGACTCAATGTTAGCTAAGATAGTGGCTTTCGGTGGCGGAGATTGGCGAGGCACGGATAGCGCTTTTGAGAAGGTCGCTCTAGCAATTGAATCGGGTGAACGTGTTGTTACTAGCGAAGATGTTGGGGACATACTAGATGATACTCCTGTACAAATCACAGAACAAGAAATATTCACGCAGAGAGAAGACCTTGAAGAAATTGCATCACGCGTGGTAACAGAGACTCTGGACCATGTTTACACCGGCTCTGATATTGGAGGAGTTGAGTTGAATTCACCATTGCCTGATTTGGAAGACGGATGGGAAGTTCCTGAGATGACAATTGAGGAGAGAAGCGATTTACATCAAGTGCTAGTTGGTGAAAATCTAATTCCACATGTCACAACTACTTTGACTGTAGATGAAAGAGAAGATTTCCTAGTAAATCGAGAATCTGGAATTTCAGGACTAGACAGAGTTAGAGTTAACGAAACAGCTGCGAGTATAGACAATATTACCGAAACTATGTTCCAAGAAATGAGTGAGCAGCATTTGAATGAATCCAATCAATTAAAGGAACTCGAAAACGAGATGATTCAATTAGTCGAATCTAGCAGAGAAGCATCTGTAGAAGAGTTGATTCAAATCGCCGACAGAGTTGGTGAAATCGAGTTACTACTAGGGAATGTTTCCCAGTTACCAAACTACACAATGCTAACTCCGATTGTTCGCCTTGAACCACAGGGTGAATGAAATGAACCCGTCGTGGTGGATGGCTGGCGTTCCATTTGCTTGCCAACCAGATTGTGGAAAGTGTTGTGATGAACCTGGTGGAATTGTATATTTGCGCCCTGAAGATGCTGAAATTATGGCGCAACACCATGGCCTAGAAGTTGCTGATTGGTTGCAAAGAGATTGTAGACAAACCTTAGACGGCAGGTGGGTTTTGAAATCCGATCCTGTAACTGACATATGTATTTACTTGGATGAGCAGAAGAAATGCACCACGTATGAAGCAAGGCCTGCCCAATGTAAATCCTATCCCTTTTGGGCAGAAAATGTTCGTTCTGATAGGTCTTGGAGAAAGACAGTTAGTGAATGCCCAGGTCTAGAATCTGAAGAGGCATTCATCATAAGCGGGGACACTATTCGAACTAAAATTATTGAAGACCGAGATGCATCTAGAGGGTTCCGACAATGGCCTCCTAAATCTAGATGAAACTTTCAACTATAGCCCGAATATTGTAACAGGAACTAGGTGTTGCAAAACACACCTAAAGGCCTTCTGAAGAGAAAATCTAGCGTCGCACTTATACAGAAGCCTCATGTCCCTGTGTTCGGATGGTGAATCAATGAGTGAGGAAGAGTCTCTACTTGACTTGACCACAGCCCACCTGAATACAGGACTGCGAGGAGTTCCGGTGGGAACTTGCAGAACATCATATGTCACTCCAGGCGAAGGAGTACATTATTGCGGATATCCAATCAGTGAATTAGCAATGATGTCGCCAGAAGACATCGTATTCTTACTGTTTCACAAGGAGTTACCGACCATAGAACAATCCGTTGAGTTCCGTGAAGAACTACAATCAAGAGGAGCAATTCCTGAAGGATTAGAACAGGTGCTTGCAACTCTCCCAAAGGATGGACACCCAATGGATTGGTTGTCTATTGGAATCCATACACTTGGAATGTTGGGTGGTGTAGATGATTGGCGAGAGGATGCCATGAACCTCATCGCTAGAATGCCTAGATTGATGGGCCTAATATTCAGATACAGAGAAGACCGTAGTGAAAATATCCCTGCTGATGATTTATCACTACCGTTAGTTGGCAGGTTTACCAACACAATCGATCTTAATGGAGTCGATAAAGCAGTAATGAATCGCGTTCTATCCACATATCTCGTACTACACATGGACCATGGTGGAGGAAACCTGTCTACATTTGCAGGTAAGGCTGTTGCTAGTGGTCATGCAACTGTATATTCATCTATGGCAGGTGCAATGAATGCACTATCTGGTCCTCTTCATGGAAGAGCGAATCAATCATGTTTCGAATTTGTCCAACGCATAGGAACATCTGACCCTGCTGAAGTCGAGAGGTTTGTTCGTGGGGAGCTGGAATCTAAGCGCCCTGTATTCGGGTTTGGACACGCTGTCCTAAGAAGTGAAGACCCTCGAGCAACTGCTCAATTCGCGCTCGGTGAAGAAATCTGCCCTGATGACGAATACTTCAGAACGATCAGAGTTCTGAGACAAGTTGCTCCAATGGTGCTTTCTGAAAATCCAAAAATCAGAAACACAAATGCGAATGTCGACATTGCAAGTGGTACATTGCTTAATTTCGTCGGCTTGAAAGATGCTGAATATTACACTACTTTCTTTGGTTGGGCTAGAGTTGCAGGTATCGGCGCTCAAATTGTCGATGAAAGAACAATAATGCGAAATGGAAAGGGCATCCCAATTTATCGACCTAAGTATATCGCTGAAGAACAAACTCTTCGTCACTTAGATTGAATAACAGGCCTGGGTGTTTTTCCACATCCTCTGTGACCAATCATTCTAACAGCGTTCCAACCTAGTTTCTCATCACTAATTTCATGCCATGGAGTTACATTTTCAGGAATGATTCCTTTTCGTAAATCCGCTTCTTCTTCTTCGCTAAGAGGCATCGTAGCAGGTCTCAACCAACGAGCGCTACCACAGGGTAATTTCATCTGAGGATCTGGATAATCGGTCAATAGTGAAAGTCCTGCATCTAGTAAATCTCTTTCCAATTCAGGGTGACCTGGCCACACATAAACTGGGAAATCGTTACGAACCTTTGTCAAACGTTTCAATTGACGTCCTTTGAGACCCACTGGCATTCCAATGTGAAGGTATTTCTTCAACCCTTCAAAATAATCGACTGCGCATGGCATCATTGGTGCGCCAGATCTTTTCTGAGAACGTAATAATCGGGCGAATGAATAAGCGATGAATTCTGGCGCTGCACGAAACCTCTTACTATTGTGTGAGCCAGTTCTCGGCACTATTGGTAACAACCTAGACCATGGCCGGTTGGAACCTGATAATTTAGCAACCTTAGCCATTGGTCGGTGAAATGCATAGAATACAGCTGCTTCAGTGTGGATTTCTGCCTCATCAACCATTTCACTGGCGAGTTCCATCACTCTAGCCATTCTTTTCGTCGGGTCTTTGGAAATGTGTGGTAGGCTGCGTTTAATTTCGAGGCAAGCCACCTTCGAGTGTTCTTGCCAAGGAACGAGCCACTCTTTGTCTGACATCAACTTCTCAAATGAACAAAATCCAACTTCTTCTAATTCTTTTAGATTCCATTCTTCAACATATTCTGAACGGCCATCTAACAAATCATCTGATACTGAGACTATGTGGTCATGGTGGACTACTAGTTGGTCGTCAGCAGTCAAGCGCAAATCGAATTCGACACCATCCATGATATTCATTGCCTTGACCAAAGACTCATGGGTGTTTTCCGCAGGCTGCTCTCTTCCCATTATCCCCGCTTGTAAGGATTATCTTATTGAATCATGTGCCGGTTCACTAATCCGGCCCAACCATCATAAGCAAACATGATGGTCAACAGACATGGCAGAAGACCAACGCGTACGAGGATATTGTGCATATGATTGGGGAAAGAGTGCTTTTGAAACCTCAGTTACAACGGCTGTATTTCCCGCATGGTTCGCTTATTTATTCGCTGAAGCAAACGGTATCTCAACTAAATTCCTAGGTTCGGAATGGACTGCAGATGCAATGTTTTCGGCGGCAGTAATGGCTGGTGCACTCTTCGTCGCAATATGCGCCCCATCTTTAGGAGTGATTGCTGATAGACGCATGATCAAATTGTGGTGGCTAAGGATACTGACAATTGTAGGTTCAGTATCTTGTATATTGCTAGCTCTATCTCCATATTTAGGAGTCTCGATGGGATGGGTTTGGGCCATGATAATGTTCATGATTGCCAATGTGGGATTGAATGGTGCAGGTGTATTCTACAATGCACTACTTCCACACATGGGTGATGAATCAGAAATGGATTCCATTTCAAACAAAGCGTTTGCAGCAGGTTACCTTGGAGGAGGTCTACTACTTGTGGTACATCTAGGGATGGTATTGTCGCTTGATGGGACATGGGTTATTCCATTCGTAATGGCATCTTCCGGAATTTGGTGGCTAGGATTTGCTCAAATGACTTTCAAGATGATTCCAGAACCTCACATCGAAAATGAAATGGAACCAATGGGTGTTGTCGATTCAACTAAGATGGCACTTGGTGAAGTTAAATCCACATTAGGAGATATCAAGAGTTTCAAAACTCTATTCATCTACATGATAGCATATTTCTGTTTCATCGATGGAATAAATTCAGTCACTGCACTAGCGGGAGTGTTTGGAATTGTAGTATTGGGATTAACGACTACCGGACTAATCCTAACAATTCTAATCATTCAATTCGTGGCAGCACCCGCTGCTATTGGGTTCACAAAGTTAGCTGAGAAGTGGGGCACTAAGAGCGCTTTACAATTTTCACTCGTATGTTGGTGTTTCGTAATTGTAGGTGCTCTATCATTCGCACCACTAGAACTTGAGAAGCATGACGAATACGATGTTCAATACACTTGGGATGAAGATGCAAGCACATACATTGCAGAAGCGAGAGAAGGGGTGAACAACATTGCAGCACTCCCTGATGACGACGAACAAAAATGGGCGCTCGAATATGAAAACATTCTTCCAGTTGAAGAAAATGAAGATGTAAAAAGGCAAGGCTATGCTGTGAAATGGGCATTTGATGATGATGGCGAGGCTGTCCCAATAGAAGTTATTTTGACTGCAGACAACCTCGAATCTATCAAGTCTACAATGGATGAATCAAGATTCTCATATAGTATAGAGGGCGGCGAATTTGACGGTATGACAGGATTGGGAATAAACCACCCATCCAGTCTTGGCGATGGAACACTGGACGTCATTCCTGAAACAGTTCGCTCTGTGGTATGGGAGCCACTAGGAATGACTGTATTCTTCCAATTCTTACTCCTTGGAGTATTTGCAGGAGCACTACTTGGTGGATCTCAAGGTCTAGCACGCTCGATGTTTGGACAAATGGTACCAGAAACAAGGTCTGCAGAATTCTTCGGATTCTTCGGGTTCTTTGGTAAGGTCGCTGCTTTACTTGGCCCACTGATTTACGCTCTGATGACCGTGTGGTTTGACTCAAGAGTAGGTATATTTGCACTATCAATATTGATTATTGCGGGAGTATTAATCCTGCGTAAGGTCGATGTTGAGGATGGAATCGCAGTTGCCAAAGCAGAGGACGAAAGAAACCGTTCAGCCACTGTGGAGTGAAAACGCTCATATCCGTTAGCAAAGGGGAGTGAACTATGAGTCCATACTGGGTGATGATGGGAATCATCTTGATTTTGACTCCATTCACCTGCTGGGTGTTCACTCTTGGCAGAAAGGATACACGAATGCCACTCAACAATGTGTTCCAAAAAATCCACGAGAACAGGTATTACCTACATATTCTCGGATACATGGTTATTATCAGGTGGAAGGCTCTTACCGATGACCTGAATGAACCGATGAAAATCCGTACTGGAAACTGGACTGATTACATCTATGCGCTTGAAGGGGATGCGACCTTATGGGTTCAGAAGACTTTTGAAAATGCAATTCTAACAGAGGTTTTGAATTTCCACTATTTATTCATCTACTTATTCTTGATTTACATCACTACGGTCTACTTTGCCTATGTTGGTGAAAGAGACATGACTGACAAAGTTACATTGAACTATTTGTTAATCTATGCAATAGCTGTTCCATACTATCTGTTCTTCAATGTAGAGGTCACCTCATCTTGGATTCCAGGAATGAAGGCGCTATTGTATCACGATGGATGGTATACTGTGTTCTATGCATCCCATGACCCATTGGACAATGCTGTTCCATCGCTGCATGTTGCAATACCATTTGGAATGATTCTCCTAAATTGGCTGCATTGTAAAGAGAAGAAAATTCGAATGCGAGATTGGGCACATTGGCCATATCATCTATTCATTGTAATTAATACGATTCTATTTATCTTCACAATTGCTTACCTAGGAATACACTGGTTTGTCGACATCCCACTAGGAATGTTAGTCGGAGCAATAGGTGCTTTATTCATACATCACATTCAACCGAGATTACGAAATAACCATGGTAAAATGTTTGAAGGCGTTGATAAGAAGAAGGTCAAGAACCACTTTATCTGGGAAGGTGCAATAACCATTTTGATGCTATTCTTAGTGATAGGAGCTGTGTCTTACCAAAGCGACAATGTCGATGAACGTGTGTCGATGCGTCTTGGTGGTGGAGACTCGACTTATGAGATTCTTACACCATTACAATATGGAGAAGAGGTCTCAACGAAAATACAAAATTGGGACGAAGATTTAGAACTAGAGATCGTTTTACTCTGGGTTGATGAATCAGTAAGATACATGGACGATGGAGTGATTGATTGGGAAGAGTTGTCTAAGAATCATACTACAATTTCAATAGAACCTGGCGAGGAATTAGAAATAGTAACCTCGGATGAAAAATTCTGGCATTTGATAATTTTGCATAATGATGCAGATGATGTAGATGATGTTATTGAAGTTAGAATTCTAAATGATTACTCACCAACAAGAGCTGATAACTTGAACGACTGGGTTGATGACCAAATTACCAAATCATTGATTATGTCTATTCCATCTATGTGGATTACTGGATTCGTAGTTTATCGTGTTGCACGTCTAAAGTTTGCAGGAAAGTCAATCATAGATTCCACCCCATCCCATCTTTGGGAGGAAGAGTGAATGTCGGAGACCCTTATTGATCCCGAAATCAAGAAACTGTTCAACCAGGTTTCTCTTCACATTAGAAGCAGAATGAAGATGATAGTATTCTTTTTCTTACTAGGTTTGGTCCTTGGAATACCAGTAGCACATAGAGTTGTAGAATGGCTACTAAATGTCGGGTTATTGCCTGACGATGTCAATATAATCATTCTAACACCTGTTGAGTTCATAATGCTACAGGTAAAAGTTGGTGCTTGGCTAGGAGCAGGTTTTGCAATACTTGGACTGATAATAGATGCAGCATGGCAAAGTGGCCTTGCAAAGAAAACTCCCCGCCCTGCAAGGACAGTGGTAGTAACTACGATTTTGGCAATACTTTTGACAACAGCAGGATTAGTCTATTCTTGGTATCTTTTAACTCCAATGCTCCTCGAGTATCTGGCTACAGATGCGCAGGCTGCTGGATTATCGACTGAATGGAGGTTGTCCTCATTTATTGGATTCATAGTCAGTTTGTGTCTTGCTTGTGCCATAGGATTCCAAGCACCTTTGATCACTCTACTATCACTTCAAAGCGGCGCAATTGACAGACCCACTTTACTAGAATTCCGAAGACACATTTGGTTCACTACATTCGTCCTTGGTGCTGCTTTCTCACCACCAGATCCACTTTCTTTATTTTTGGTTGCAATTCCAATAATACTTCTATTCGAAGCCGCTATGTTATGGGATAAAATCACGGGCGAAAGCACGGATGTAAATTCTTGATTGGTACAGCCATTCTTCCAGGAGAGGGTCTCCTTTCTGTTCCGTGTGAATCGCCTCCTACTGTAATTGGAAGACCGTGTTGCATCAATTCCCACCTGTATGAGTCAGGATGGGAATTATGCATTGCCTCTACACAATCCACTCCTAATTTCAATAGTGTTGGAATCAAGACCTCTGTTTCAATTCCGTAATATTTGGGGTGTGCCAGCGAAGTGATACCACCGGATTGTTGTACCATCTTAACAGAATCAGAAATTGTAGGTAATGGGCGTTCGCGGAATGCTGGACCTGAATCTCCAATCCACTCGTCAAAGGCTTGTTGAACAGTCTCAACAATACCGTGCTCAATCATCGCTCTAGCTAAGTGTGGGCGTCCTAAGGAACCTGATGCGTGCTTTTCGACATCTTCAATTGGGATGATATGGCCTAACTCTTCGAGAGCTGCAAGCATATTTTTCATTCTGGGGACTCTAGCTTCTTTCAGGTCTAATAACCATTTAGTGAACTCCTCTGATGCACCCTCGGGGAAATATGCTAGTAAATGCCAAGATGTTGGACTCTGAGTCTCACTCTGCAATTCAACCTCACAAGTAATCTCAACACCAGGGATGAACTTCATACCTAATTTGTCACATGCCTCTTTGGCTTCACCCCATCCGTGGTTCGTATCATGGTCTGTCAACGACCAAATTCTAACACCTGAATCAAAGGCTCTTTGAGCCATTTCACTCGGTGACCATAGTCCGTCACTGTGCCACGAATGACAATGTAAATCCACACAATCAGTCCACATACTATCACTCAGAATTCAGGCAACTCAGGTAAATCTAGTGGAGGCGGTGCTGCTGTATTTGCATCCTCTGATAATAAATCCTCAAGGTCAGGCATTTCTGGTAGTTCTGACTCTTGTAGGGCAGGTAGTTCTAATGCTGGCACTACAGGTAAAGGTACAGATTCAATTCCCTGTGTTTGAAATCCTCGGTGGTCGAAATTATCTGTGTTCACTTTAGTATGATCAACATCATTGTGGGCAACAGCAGCCGCTGCTGATTCGCCAATAGTACCAGTAGAAAGGGTATCGATAGCCATAGAGACTGCGGATTCTTTCTGAGCCACTTCTGCTCCAATGATCGATGCAATAACTGCTGCAGTATTGGGGTTGACATTTTCACTAGCATTGTCTAGACTGACCATTGTAGGCAAATCCTCCAAATCCTCATACTGAGAATTTGCACCGCCGTGTGCATGAACGATAGGTATGTCATGTTCCCTTTTAGCCCACCAAGAAATTGCGAATGATAGAGGAATTAGTACTGCTAAGATTGATTCCGGCATTGCCCACCCTTTGGCTGTACCAACAGGGAGGAAAAATGAGAATAACAGCCCTACTACGAATACCAAAGCCGCGGTATTCGCAGTAAAGGCAATGTTAGGGTGCTTCGGGTCCATAACACTCACTCGGGTGTTGAACTCAAGAATGTTGGCTTTCTGCGGACGTTACTGTATTAGCCATCAGCATAGCAACAGTCATTGGCCCCACACCACCTGGAACCGGAGACAATAGAGATGCTATTTCTGCAACATCTGGATGGACATCACCTGCCAATCTCCAGCCTCTATCTCTAGAAGAGTCTTCAACTCTATTTATTCCCACATCTACGACTACAGCACCTGGCTTTATCCAATCAGCAGTAACCATTTCAGGTCGTCCTACCGCTGCAATTACAATGTCTGCAGCCAGACATTCGGCTTTAGAATCGGCAGTACGAGAATGGACTATTGTAACGGTCGCATCTGCTCCTTTTGCTGCCAAAAGTAACGCTTGAGGCATTCCTACATTGAATGAGCGGCCAATCACTACTGCTTTTTTACCAGACATTTCAACACCGCCCCAGCGTAACATTTCCATTACTCCTGCAGGAGTACAAGGAATCATTCCATCAAGACGACCTTGAACAATTCTACCTAAATTTGAAGGATGGAAACCATCGACATCCTTGGATGGATCAATCAAATCGGTCAGTGCTTCTTCATCCATATGTTTTGGCAAAGGAGATTGAATTAGGATTCCGTGGAGGCTTGAGTCATCATTCATCGAAATTATAGATTCTGCAACTTGTTGCTGCGTAGCATCAGCAGGTAATTCAACATGAGTAGATTTTATTCCTAACCTTTCACAGGAGCGTATTTTGTTTCTAACATAAACATGTGACGCAGGGTCGTCCCCTACTATTATCAACAAAGTTGTTGATGCTGCAGTTAGAGCAGCCCCCGAAGTAGAAATCTCAGCGTATGCTCCTTTAGCAGGACTTCCTTCTTTCCTAGACCTGTCAAAGACACTCGCTTTTGGAGAGTCCCGAACTCGCCTTGAAGAATTAGGGTTCAACTTCGTGGCTACTGCAAGTCCTGGGGGTAGCGGTGCATTGTATCTTGCAGCCAATAATCTCCTTGAACGTGGCCAAAGCGCTCTGCTCAGAGATCGGCACTGGGGCCCATACAAAGGGTTCCTAGATAACAATGGGATTGATTTCGTGACCTGGCCCCTTCTTCCACCAAATGGCCATGATGAACATCCGTACTTTGCAGCAGATGAATTCGAACAAAGTTTGGAAGATTTATGTCAAAAGCAAGACAAAATCATGGTTTGGCTAAATGATCCAGCCCATAATCCAACAGGTCTCTCAATGGGGGCAGAAGGTCGTGCCGCATG
>JAOMTZ010000013.1 GCA_028356125.1 Candidatus Poseidoniaceae archaeon | reverse complement strand
AGCGCTGGTTATGGCGCATGTGGTAAATTCTTAAGACCATATTTGGATAAAGAAGAATGGCTCTCAAACGGGGACTGGGCCTGTATTATCGAGTGCCCACCAGGGATGGCTGGTAACTTAATTGGCAAGGTAAAAGGAGTCGCTGGCAATTCTGAAGCTAAAGAGTTGTAATTGTTACTTACAAGCGTCTGCTTTATCATGGGATGGCGGGTCGCCCGACTTGGAGACAAAGAAATGTCAGGAGCGAAAGAAGGCGCCGAGCTGCGCCTCGTGACTCCGGGGGAGGCCATCGGGGCCTCAACAGGAGTGCGAGCAGGAACTGGAACCCTAATCATGGGTGACAATATTATTGCAACCAGAGTTGGTTGGATTAGAGAAAACAACGGTGTCACATCAGTTGACCCGATTCATGCGGCATATATGCCGAGATCAGGAGACCTAGTAATTGGAGTAGTCGAAAGTGTTCGAAACAATCTATGGTTTGCAGATGTAAATGGACCATTCAATGGATTACTTCCAATGTCATTAGCACCTTGGAAAGTAGAATTTGGTGCTGCTAGACAACAAATGGATATTGGAGACGTAATGTTAGCCCGTGTTCAAGAAGTTGACGAAGCACACAATATTGTTCTAACAATGAAAGGCGTAGGCCTTCGCAGATTGAAAGAAGGAATTATGTCCGAAATTTCAATGAATCATATTTCAAGACTACGCGGAGAAGGTGATTCAACTCTACGTACTCTAAAGGAAGTAAGCGATTGTAGAGTTATAGTTGCTGAAAATGGAAGAGTCTGGGTCGATGGAGACGCAGATGGAATCACATTCATGCGTGCTGTACTCGATTTAGTACGCAACGAAGGCCACAAGGCCACATTCAATGCTTCTCTTGAAGCATTAATCGATAACAGGAGGAATGCCTAATGGGTGGATATGGAGATGTTAAGTTACTACGCGAAGATGGATTGCGACTAGATGGTCGCAAGGTCGATGAAATGAGAGAAGTTGAAATTGAAGCTGGTATATTGCCTGCTGCCGATGGCTCTGCTTGGGTTAAGCATGGACTTAACGTTGCAGTTTGCGCTGTTTACGGCCCAATGGAAGCACATCCTAGGAAAATTCAGCGACAAGATCGTGCGGTTATCGATGTCAGATACAACATGGCACCATTCTCAACAAGCGACAGAATCCGACCAGGTTTCAACCGAAGATCTAGAGAAATCAGCAAAGTTACTGCTGAAGCTCTAGAGAGTGTTGTCCTAGTCGAAAGATATCCTCGCTCAAAGATTCGTGTTGAAATTGAAATTCTTGCTGCAGAGGCAGGAACTCGTTGTGTAGGTATTACTGCAGCAGCAGTAGCGCTTGCAGATGCAGGTATTCCTATGCGTGACCTAATTGTTGGAGTTGCTAGTGGAAAAATCGAGGACACTGTCGTTCTAGATTTGGACAAGGCAGAAGATAACTATGGTCAAGCCGATTTACCAATGGGAATTCTTCCAACTACTGGAGAAATCGCTTTCCTACAGATGGACGGCGACTTATCAGTCGAAGAATACAACACCTGTATGGATTACAACTTGAAAGCTGCCAGAGAAATTCACGTACTAATGGTGGATGCTCTGAAGCGAAGATATGCTGAAAAGAACGGAGGTGAGGCTTGATGGTTGAACTAGTACCAAGTCTACTACGTCAAGAATTGGCAGCACTTGCTGCTAACGATGAGCGTATCGATGGCCGTGGCCGTTGGGATTCTCGTGACATCAAACTTGAAACAGACTGCCTATACAATGCAGAAGGAAGTGCAAAGGTTACCTGGGGTGACACAATCATCTATGCTGGTGTCAAATTCGAAATGAGAACTCCTTGGCCAGACCGTCCATCACAGGGATCTTTGATGTGTGGCGCAGAACTTCGACCAGTCGCTGGCCGCAAGTATGAACCTGGACCACCATCTCCTCAATCCATTGAATTGGGACGAGTTGTAGACCGTGGAATTCGTGAGTCAGGATGTATTGATATGGATTCATTGTGTATCATACCTGGTGAGAAAGTTCTGGGTGTCATGATAGACATACACGTCCTTTCAGACAAGGGTAATATTTTCGATGCTTGCGCTCTTGGAGCAATCGCAGCACTACGAACAGCAACTGTTCCGGCAGAACGCTTTGACATAGGAGAAGACTATCCATTGGCAGTCTCTATGACTCCAACTATGTGTTCGTTTACCCGTGTCGGAGGACGCTATGTTCTAGATGCAAATGAAGAAGAAGAATTAGGTGGAGATGAAAGAATTCACATCACTCTAGGTGATGAAGGTCACCTACATTCACTTCAGAAGGGATTAAAGGGAACTTTCACGCCGGCCGAATTCGACGAGATACTAGGAGTCGCACAGCAGCGCTGCGCAGAACTCGCTAATCTGGTCAACTCCAAGGAGGCTTGAACATGGCAAAGCGAACCCAGAAAGCAGGAGCAACCGGCAAGTTCGGTGCACGATATGGAGTCAGCGTTCGACGTAACGCAGGCATGGCCATGAAGAAGAAATCCGCCAAGTATACGTGTCCAGTATGCCAATACCGCAAGGTCAGTCGCAAGGCTGTAGGAATTTGGGCATGTGGAAAGTGTGGCCACACATTCGCTGGGGGCGCATGGGAACCTTACACCCGTGCATCTGATGCAAATAACAGAATCATACGCCGAAATGCAGATGGTGCAACCACTGCAGACATGGCTTACATCGCACAGCAAGCTGCAATCGAGTACGAACGTGCACTAGCCGCTGGTGAGATCGACGAAGAGGAGTGATTCATTTTGTGGTCTATCCGCCTATCGGTGGATTCGCCATGGGCTAAATCACTAGCATCTAGTCTTGCAAGCGAAGAAGAAGTGACTTCTCGAGAAAATAACTTCAGTTTCATGCTGAATGAATTACGTGCTAAGGATGCTAGAGCGATGTGGAATACTCGAATGAGGTCACTAGTTATTGCAAACAACGTAATTCAAGTGATAAATTCATCAAGTAATAATGAATGAGGTGGAAATAATGGAAGCAGCCCAGCAATTACAGATGGTAGTAGCAGAAGTACAAGCAGCAAGGCAACAAGTTGCTTCGCTTAATGCACAGCTAAGAGAGTTAGAAGGAACTGTTCAGGCCGTTAAAGCACAACCAGAAGACATGGCACTTCACAGGCAAATGGGGACTATTCTTGTTGAGGTTGAAGACCGACCACAATTACTTGAAGACCTTGAGTCTACCTTAGTTCAGATGAAAGCCGCTGTTTCAACAATGGCAGAAAGGGAAGCAGAATTAATTTCAACTTATGAAAAATTGAAGCAATCTCTTGAGGGATGATTTTGGACGAATTGGCAGACTGGATTGAGAACGCCACAATAAACGGCGCTGTCCCAGTTATTACCGGAAGAAATGGAGACATGGACACTGTTGGTTCCGCAATAGCCCTTGCAGCATCGAATCCGAATTTGCTTGCATGTGGGCTCCACTTAGGCCGACTAGCTAACAGACTATGTTTAGAATTGAATGCACCATTTAGAAAATTGGGGAAGAACCCTAGTTGGCCATCCAAGATAGGTGGAGTAATTATTGTTGATGCTGCTTCAGAATCACAAACAGGGCTTACGATTCCCGAAGGCATTCCGAAATGCGTAATCGACCATCATGATACTTGCGAATGGGATTTCAAACCAGGGGATTTAGAATTAAGAGGGGATGCTAGAGCTACGACTCAAATGGTATTTGAATACCTGAATCTATCAGCGCCTGATACTCTTTCTGATGAAGTGAGGAAACTACTACTGGCTGGATTGATTACAGACACAGGTAGGTTTCGACATGCGGATCAATCTGCATTAAGATGTGCATCGGAAATAATGGAAGGTGCTAATTTTGAGTATCAAGAATTTGTCGAGTATATCCAGAATGAAACAATCTCAGCGAGTGATCGTGGTGCCATTTTGAAGGGAATGTCAAGATGCCAATCGATTGAATCAGGGAAATGGAACCTAGTTCATACTCATGCTGGAATACATGAAGGCAAAGTTGCAGCATTAATAATCCAAGCAGGAGCAGAGGTAGCACTAGTTTCAAGAAGTAGAGACGGGGAAACAAGACTTACTGCTAGAGCTCCAAGGTCTTCAACCAAATCTGGAGTTCACCTCGGCAAAATGATGCAATTACTTGCAGAGAAAATGGGAGGAGAAGGCGGTGGCCACGACGGTGCTGCTGGATGGAGCGGTAAAATTGACCGTATTGCAGCTGAAACTGCATTCATCAATATACTTGCAAATACGAAGAGGGATGAAAATTGAATCCTGAAGAAATAATTACGGCCTATGAAAATGGTGAGAGGGATTTAGAGCACCTTCTCGAGAAAATGCGATGGACAAGTTGGCTTGGAGTTGCTGAACTTGGTTTAGTAATGAATAGCGACATTGTTGAATTCTTACAAGACAAATTGTCTCCTGCTGAAACTGAAGTTCTAAATTTAGTAAAGAAGAGATTGATTGGAGAAATAAATCTCGAATCGATTGAAGATGCGCTGATAGTTGCAAGAGACCCCGATACTAGAGATCTAGCATTGGAAGGGAGACTAAGAATGGAAAGGGGACTAGTTCACTTCGAGAATGGTAGTATTGAAGAGGCAAGAGATGATTTGACATGGGCTGAGACCCGTCTGAAATCTGTCTCAAAGGCTAGTCGTGACCATGATATATCGCTACTGAACAAAGCCGCATTCCACCTTTCAATTGATGAACCGATGATGGCACTACATGTACACGGCGAAATATCTCGCAGTGCAGGTCATGCAAACGAAACGATAGCCATATCACGTATTCAAGCAGCACGAATTCACTTGAGCTTCGGGCATATATTTGATGCTGCAAGGTGTGCATTCAACTCTCACGCTCATTCGATGATTGCAAAGCAGACTGAACTTGCTGTTGAATCGGGGGCTATATTTGTTGAAATTGCTAGCGAATATACAAATGAAAACGCTGATAAATTTGCAGACCAAATAATGGATGCAAAGCCATTGTCAATAGGTGAGAATTCTCCAATACTCCAAGTACATCCTGATGATGTGAATGGTGTCTTTGAATGGTGTGTTGAAAATACCCTTGAAGGGTACTCAGGTAATGACAGACCTGACTTGCGAGCATTGCTAATGCTAGCCAAGAGGCTGAACCGACAAAACTTGTTCGCAGAATTACTCAATAGTCCAAATAAAGTCGAAGATGCAATGCTTGCAGCATTATGTGCATCTGCTAGTGAAGGCGAGATGGCAGAAACCTGGACTAAGAGAGTGACAGAACTTCTGACACTCAAGGGTGCTTAGTCAAAGCATTTCTTGTGCTTTAAGCATCCACTCTTCGGCCCATTCTTCACCTGAAGTGAACAACGAACGGGCTAGGAAAAAGGCTTCTGCTGCATCACCTGCAGAGATTAAGTTCTGCAGTTTCCTTAGGTTTGGCTCAACTATTTCCCCCTCAACCTCACTAGTTTCTTCAGGCTGTATTTCAGAAATATTTTGTGAAAGTGATTGCATCCTGGTAAGGAAATCCGCACGGGTGTCCAATGATGGCCCGCTCCAAGGAATTGCATCTTTACCATCCATAGCACCTTTCAAACGCTGTAAAAATAAGTCTCTTACTTTTTCACTAGGTCGTATTTGTTGAACGTGGTCATAGCATAACCAAGCCTGGTCTACTTCGCTTCTACGTTCGTGCAATCTGCCCAACTCCATCCATATTTCATGGTTGGCTGGACGATGGGCAAGTAGGTGGTGTACTAATTCGATGAACAGTTCTTCATGCCCTGCACTTCGAATTCGCTCTAGCCTTCGGCCGTAGACAATATTAGATCTCTGATCTGTAAAATCCAAGCCCCGACAACGAATTGCGAATCTTGAAAGGGCATCTCCTTCAAGAGATTTGAACCAGTTCTCTGGTTCCAAAGAATCGGTTAGGAAAGCAGCTTCGAGTAATTCAATTCCAACTTCAAGATGGTTAACTCCTTTGAGTTGAGAAAGTTGATTTGGATCTCTGCCGAGAACGACAAACAAGTCCTCGAGAACTAGAGCAAGCCCTTCTCCGTCCCCTCTAAGTCGCTTGATGTTGGCTAAACATCTCCAATTCCTCTCATCTGTAAAGTCGTAAAGAACAGCCTGTTGAGCATTTTGCTCAGCCCATGCAAGATTCTCATCCATCCTATCAGAATCTTTGATGGCAAGTTTGACGAAACGATCTGCTTGTGAACGGTGCCTACTCCCTAAATTGCGCCGAGGGTGTTGAAGGATTGAAGCACTATCCATGTAAACAACTCACTGAACCGACATGAATCCTGAACGGTCATAACCCCAAGGGATTGTTGCATCAATTCCAATTTTTGCGGTTTTTCCATCTTCAAGCCTTGATGGGTCCAAACTAGAGCCCTTTTGATCGGATAGAATAATTGAATCCGAATCTGGTTGCCAACGAGTCATCATCGCCCATTCAACTCTAACAGGGTCGGTAATATCGATATCTTCGTCAACAACAGTGACCATTTTCATAGAACGGTGCCCGGCCAATGCTGCGTTAATCGCCCTTACACCGTCTCCTTCATTCACGACCTTGATTTTTACCACTGCAGCCAACCAACCGCCTCCTCCTTCTGTCATGTGAACATCAAGACATTCGCAAACTTCACTCACAGCGGACTTGATTGTTGGCGCTCTTGGAAGACCCATCAGTGTCTTGTGCTCAGCTTCTGCAGGAATAAGTGCGTGGAATACTGGGTTTTTGCGGTGGGTAATTCCGTCAACCTCGATTACAGGCTCTTGCCTAACATCATCTACTGTGCCAGTAATGTCAACATAAGGCCCCTCATCGTCATTATCGGTAGTTATCCTACCCCACATTGCGTACTCAGCATGGGCTGGAACTTGTATGCCGTTAGGCAGTTCAACTAATTCTAATGGTGAACCATGTATTTTTTCATGAAGTGCTGATGCAATAGTTAATTCGTCTATATTAGAATCAAATGACATTGCTCCAGCCAATAAAACAACAGGATCGGGTGCGTTTATGATGGCTATGTTCACTTCCTCCCCGCGGCTTCTTGCCTCTGAGGTCATAGAATGGAGATGCCTAGGGACCAATCTAACTACCAAGTGATTCTTATCACGTAGCAATTGACGATGGAACGACATATTTCGGATGCCATCATATTCTGCAATGATTACACTAGAGGACATATACCTTCCACGGTCTTCACGCCAGTGATGTGGAATAGGTAGTTTTGTCAAATCAGGGGAATCTTGGGGGCATTCTAGTACTGGTCCATTTTCAACAATCTTTGGCTCGCCAGGGTTCGTCATGGCCCAACCCAAGAGGTCGATGAAGTCTTCCGGCTCTATCGATAATGCTGCACAAAGTCTTGGCCGGGTGAGCAAATTTACTGCTACTCTGTGCCCTGGAGCCTCGACCAAGTTTTCGAACACCAGCAACTCATGCCCAACTGATTTAGATTTATCAAAAACCCCATGCAGTACACTGGTTGGCTCGGAAATAATACTAGCCGCACCTAACAAATCACGGAATGCCATGTACCATTGCTAGAGCGGAATAACCATGAACATTGGCCCTGTTGAATGTCTATCCGTGCACCATTCACCAGACCTGTTTTAATCGGCATCATGAAATAGGGGGGGGTAGGTCGGCAACTTGCTTCACTGGAGAGTATTGACATGGGTCGTGGATTGTTCGCAGGAACCAAGATGGCAAAGGACCGCCAAAAGTTCAGATGGTCCGATCGTAGATACAAGAAGCGTATGCTAAAGTCAAGAGCTAAGCATGACCCTCTTGCAGGTTCCACTCAGGCAAAGGGTATCGTTATCGAAAAAGTCGGTATCGAAGCCAAGCAGCCTAACTCCGGAATTCGTAAAGCAGTCAAGATTTCTTTGATTAAGAACGGTAACAAACTCACAGCCTTCGCACCAGGAGATGGTGCTATCAACTTCATTGACGAACACGATGAAGTCATGGTAGAAGGTATCGGTGGACGCATGGGTCGTTCATACGGAGATATTCCTGGTGTCCGCTACAAGGTCATCCAAGTCAACGGAGTCTCACTAGATGAGATGGTACGTGGACGAAAGGAGAAGCCAGTACGATAATTCGGAGTGATTTAGATGAGTGAAGAAATCGAAACACAAGAAGAAGAATCAACTCCAGAAGAGGAAGTCAGACCTATTGCAGGTATTGGCACCCTAGTTTTCGGAAAGTACGATGCTACAGAAGTTGTATGCAGAGACCCGGGATTAGCACCATACATCAACCTATCAACAGTCGGTGTCCCACACACCGGTGGCCGCCATGCTAACGCTTGGTTCGGTAAAGCACGCCTTTCTGTTGTTGAGAGATTCACTAACAAATTAATGCGTACAGGTAAGTACACAGGAAAGAAACAAGGTGCACTAAAGGCGTTTGAGAACGCACTAGATTCAATAGCTGAAAGAAGCGGCAATAACCCACTTCAAGCATTTGTTGACGCTATTTGTCACGCTGCACCTATGGAAGAGATCACACGTATCAAGTTCGGAGCAGTATCTCAGCCCAAGGCAGTAGACAGTTCTCCTTCTCGCCGCTTGGATGTTGCTTTGGCAAACCTGGCAAAAGGAGCACAACAAGGAACTTCAAAATCCAAGCGTACACTAACTCAGTGTATCATCAACGAGTTAACAAAGGCTAGCAATGGCGACGTTACTTCTTTCGCAGTATCAAAGAAAGAAGAAGTTCAGCGTATTGCTTCCAGTGCTCGCTGAAATCCAGTGTTGAAACTAGGTGTTACCACTAACACCGGACCCCAACGGTCAATAGGGTTGGTCAATGGGAGCCGGTAATGGAAGACTATGCGCCCTCTACCCGGATTAATTGGCTCAACACATTATTCCTATTGGCAACTCCAATTCTAGCGATTGGAGGAGCTGTATTTCATTGGATGTATTTCGGAGCACCAGGTTGGACAGAAGCAATAGTATTCTTTTTCTTTTACTTCGCTTGTGGCTTATCAATCACAGTAGGTTACCATCGTTTATTTTCGCACCGCTCACACGATGCTTCGTGGCCATTGGTTCTGTTCTATGCAGTATTTGGAGCCGGTTCATTTCAAAATTCAATAATCGAATGGTGTTCAGATCATAGGAACCACCACAAGGCTACAGACACTGAACTGGACCCATATTCTGTAACAAGAGGATTTTGGTACTCACATATGGGCTGGGTAATGATCGAAGAAGAGGCTTTCACAAATGACTTTGCGAATGTAAAAGATTTACAGGCAAGCAAAATCATCAGGTGGCAGCACAGAAACATATTCCTCATTGGAGCAATGTCTGGAATTATTTTACCGGCAGCAGTTGGGTATATGCTCGGTGGATTAGCGGTAGCAGTTGGATGCTTAGTATGGGCAGGACTGGTTCGCACCGTATTTGTACACCATGGAACATTCCTAATCAACAGCGCTGCACACATTTGGGGAACTCAACCCTACTCCGAAGAAAACTCAAGCAGAGATTCATTCTTCCTAGCTTTCTTGACTTTTGGAGAAGGATATCACAACTTCCACCATACATTCCAAGCAGATTACAGAAACGGACACAAATGGTTTCACGTAGATCCAAGCAAATGGTGGATTCGAGGGTTCAATTTAGTAGGATTAAATTCTAATCTCAAGTCGACACCTAAGCATTCTATCGAGGTTGCTAAACTTGATATGAAATTCAAAAAGTCCGTTAACAAACTAGCTTCAAAGAATATCGATGTTCAAGATTATGAAAGCAGAATCTCAAGATGCAGGGACAAGATGAGATCGTGCCTTTACGAAATGCATAAGTCGAAAAAAGAGTTGAAGAGTTCACTTAGTGCATCTAAAGATGCCATCAATTCTAAGATTTCTGAAATGAGAGAGTCATACAATTCTATCAAAGTCGAATTAAGGCTATTATTCAAAGAAATGGAATTACAATACAAGTCCATATCTCGAGCTGTTTAATCAGCCCACAGCACAACATTTGACCACCCCGAATGGTAGTCGATTTGATAAACCCCTTCAAGGTGGCGAAGACCGACGAGAGTCAGGTGATTCACCATGGGCCGTAAAGAAGACAACATCAAGAAGGCGACAGAAGTAATGCACATTTTACCACAAATTCGAAATCTGTGTATTGCTGCTCACATCGACCACGGAAAAACTACACTTTCAGATAACCTAATTGCTGGTGCTGGAATGATGAGCGAAGACCTTGCAGGTAAGAGCCGTGTTCTCGATTTCGACCAACAAGAGAGTGCTCGTGGAATTACTATCAACGCTGCTTCTGCATCCATGGTTCACGGGATCGAAGGAACTGACTACCTCATCAATCTAATTGACACACCAGGTCACGTAGACTTCGGTGGAGACGTTACCCGTGCTATGCGTGCGGTCGACGGATGTTTCATTCTAGCATGTGCTGTAGAAGGCCCAATGCCTCAGACTGAGACAGTGGTTAGGCAGGCTTTGAAAGAGAAGGTTAAGCCTGTTCTTTTCATTAACAAAGTAGACAGACTAATCAACGAATTGAAGGTAACACCTGAAGACATGTTGAAGAGATTTGAAGAAACTATCAAGAAAGTCAACAAATTAATTCACTCATTCGCTCCAGAAGGTATGGAAAAGAAATGGCAAGTCAGTGTTATGGATGGAACTGTAGCATTTGGTTCAGCATACCACAATTGGGGGATTACAATCCCTTACATGAAGAAGTCTGGAGTATCCATGACTGAAATCTTCGAGTACTGTAACAATGAAGACCAGAAGACTCTGGCTAAGAAAGCCCCAGTGCATGAAGTTCTTTTGGACATGGCTGTTACTAAGTTACCGGGTCCTGTTGAAGCTCAACCATACCGTATCCCTAACATCTGGAACGGAGACCTTGAGTCACCAATTGGTAAGGCTATGGTTAGTTGTGACCCAGAGGCTGAACTTTCAATGATGATCACCAAGATTTGGATGGACCCACATGCAGGTGAAGTTGCAGTAGGCCGCCTATATTCCGGTTCTATTAACCAAGGTGAGTCTGTATTCGCTATCGGTGCTGCAAAGCCTGAACGTGTTCAGCAAGTTAGCATGATGGTTGGAGGCGACAGAATCCCAGTCCCTAAGGTTGTAGCAGGTAATATTGCAGCAATTACAGGTATCCGCTCAGCAGCAGCAGGTGTAACACTATCTCGCGACAAAGATTTCACTCCGTTCGAAGCGATTAGACACTATTCAGACCCGGTAGTTACCGTGGCTGTTGAACCAAAGAGCATGAAGGACCTTCCAAAATTCGTCGATGCTCTACGTTCTCTTGCAAAGTCTGATGCTTCACTTCAGGTTACTACTAACCAAGAAACTGGAGAGGCTCTTCTAGCAGGTATGGGAGAACTGCACTTGGAGATCACCGTTTTCCGTCTTGAAGAAGAACAAAACATCAAGGTAAAAGTTAGCCCGCCTATCGTTGTATACAGAGAATCTGTAGAAGGTAACAACAGAGGACGTTCTTTCGAAGGTAAATCACCTAACCGACATAACAGATTCATGATTGAATGTGAGCCACTTTCCCCTGAAGTTGTTGCAGCACTACGTGACGGCCACTTTGGAAATGGTGCAGTACGCTCTAGTGACGCTAAGGAAGTTGGAAACAAATTCGGCGAGCTTGGAATGGACAAAGACAAGATGCGTAAGATTTACGCCATCAGTGGTACCAACGTTCTAGTTAATGACACAAAGGGTATTCAGGGATTACACGAGACACGAGAACTGATTATCGAATCATTCAATGAAGTATGTAAGAAAGGTCCAGTGGCAGATGAGCCAGTAATGGGCATGATGGTCAGACTAGTCGATGCAAAACTGCACGAAGATGCAATTCACCGTGGACCTGCACAGACTATTCCTGCAGTTCGTAATGCAATCAAGGGCGCAATGATTCGTGCTCGCACTGTATTGATGGAGCCTATGCAAAGGTCCCACGTCAGCGTTCCTAACGACTGGCTTGGACCAGTTACTCGTGAAATCACAAACCGCCGTGGAATCATCGAAGACATGCCTTCTGAAGGAGAAGCAACCACTGTTATCGGAACACTTCCTGTAGCAGAAACCTTCGGATTCTCCAACGATATCCGTGCTGCATCTCAAGGTCGTGCTGTTTGGAACTCTGAAAACACAGGTTTCGAGATTCTACCACCACAATTATTCAATAAGGTAGTTGGCGAAATCCGTACTCGTAAGGGATTGAAGCCAGATCCAAACCCTGAATCCTACTACGCAGAGTGATTGGGAAATCAATCTATCACTAAGGTGATTGAATGGGCCAACTATTGGGGATATACATTTCCAATGGTGGCGTTCCAAAAGAAAATGTGGCCACAGTTAAGGTTCATTTCGAAGGAATAGTAGGGGATAACCAATTCGATAAAAAACACCATGGCGGACCACAAAGGGCTGTATGTGTTTTGGAAAATGAATTACTTGTTAAACTCAAATCAGAAGGTCACCCGATTCAAGGTGGGACTACTGGTGAGAATTTGTTGGTAGAGGGTTTTAATTTAGAAATCGGTTCTGTTTTCAAAATAGGCGAAGTCGAATTAGAAGTTGTTTCTGCTGCGACACCATGCAAAACAATCTCAGCATCATTCACAGACGGTTATTTCAATCGAATCTCGCACAAAAAGTATCCAGGAGATACTAGATGGTATTGCAAGGTTCTCAAAGAAGGGCAGATCAATAGATCCGCTTGAGTTGGTAATCGGTCAATTCTCTGAGAGCCCTCGTAGCAGGTCCTTGAGGTATTCTATCTAGGCAATCATGCGCTTTACGGTGGTATGCCTCAGCTTTATTTTGAGCATATTCGATTGAACCTAAATCGTGCAATGCTTTGTGAGCCCTTATCACTTGGTCTGAAGTGACGTCATCTCCCTTACCTAGAACTGCTAGCAGGTCATCTTTAGATTCCGAAGGTGGTTGCTTTAGAGCATGAATTACCATCAAAGTCCTCTTTCCTTGAGCAACATCACTACCGCTAGGCTTGCCTAGTGTATCTGAATCTGAAAGAACATCAATTAGATCATCCATCAATTGGAAACAAAGTCCAACTGCCAATCCCCAATCGTGCATACATTCTATTGTATCTAAATCGGCACCTGCCAAATGAGATCCAACTTCTGCACATGTAAGGAACATAGCGGCTGTTTTCCCGTGAATCATTGTAATATATTCTTCTTCAGATACAGTTTCACGGTCTTCAAATTCAATATCGAGTTGCTGCCCTTCACTACATTTACGGACCATTCGACCAATGCGTTTGACTAGGAATGGTAACAATTCTGCTTCTATTCCCTCTGCCACAGCCATTGCTTCGAAAGCAATTGCTAACATCGCATCTCCGGCATTTATTGCAGTAGGTAAATCATAAGCAATGTGAACAGCAGGCCGACCTCTTCTAATGTCATCATCATCCATTATGTCATCATGAACTAAAGTGAAATTATGAATAATCTCAATTGCAGCACCTACGTCAAGCAATCCAGAATGAGTATCACCTACAGCCTTAGCAACTAGCCAAGGAAGAGTTGCACGCAGCCTCTTACCTCCTCCTTCGACAAGATGCATCATAGCACCTGATAGGCGGTCAAGAGATGTGTGGGTAAGTGCTCTTTCAATTCTAGTTTCGACTAAATCCTTTACCTCAGCAATACTGGTATTCAAATCGGCTCCAGTTGAACCAGGAAGCATGTGTGAGACATCCCCCATGTCGTGAATCAGTCCATCGGGTTTAGCACATCCCGGGCGCCACCAATCATCATCCATTACTCTAGCAGCAATACACCTGAACCATGGTGCGATTACATTGCTTGGATCATCTGCGATAAGCAATTCCTCTAGTTCAGTTTGACTTACCCATTTGATTTCACTTACTTCATTTGGATTTGGATTAACATCTACATCAGCATGAATAACCATACAATGGTCTACTTCACGCTCAATCCAATTTTCATCTTGGCGTGCTTGATAACGCATTTTTGTCACAAATTCAAATTTGTCGATGCTGACCTGCGAAGGTGATATGCCAAGTTCTTGCTCAAGTTTACGAATAGCAGCCCTTTTGACTCCTAAATCATTTTTCAACTCCATTTCTTCTTCACTGTACAATGGATGTGAGCAGCATGAATTAGCCCACACATCTGGGAAAGTGATTTTGTGAGATGCCCTCCTCTGCAGTAACAACCGTCCGGAAGAATCGAAAAGAAGCACACTGAATGCACGGTGGTATTTACCAATCTGATGGTGACTATCTAATTTTGAGATTGCACCAATCACTTCATCGTGTTCAGTAACTTGTATTACTGCCTCAGCCATTAGAGACTCTTGAACAGAGTCACTGCCAGCAAGCACCTCAGAAGCATCAGCCTCTAATTCAATTGTCGGAACATCACCTATGGCATAACCGGACATTGACTCACCGAATTACCGGTTTCGCGTCCACTACATCAACAGTTCCCTGAGATTATGCGGGTTCCAATTACGGATTTACCCTCAATAGCATCGATAACTCTTCCCGGACGCTCTCCATTAATCAGAATGACATCTATTCCTGCAGATGAAATTTCAGCACCTCTAGCTGCCTTCAAACCGATTCCACCTGTGACATCAATGTCACTCGCATGTTCGCCCTCAAACTCAAGTTCTGGATGCCAGACCTCAATCAGATCATCTGGTGTTGCTCTCGCAGGAGGAACACGTAAAATTCCATCAACTCCGCCAATTGCAAATACTGCTCTCTCAACATCAGGCAACTCAGTCGCATATCTCAAAATTATATCGTCACCAGATAGAATCCCAAATTCCTGTTCATCATCTTCAACAACATCACCAAATACAACAGTGACACCATCAAAAACGGGTAAATCTCCTTTGAATTTAGGGCCCGTACCTCTAGCCCATTCATGAGGTGGATATGATTTTGCAGAAACCCCAAATTTCGCTAAGGAATCCATAACATACTTATTCAATTTCAGCATATCAGTACGAACATCTTCTACTGCCTCATCTTGACTTAATCCATCAATTCGGCCTTCTGCAAGTCTGAATTTCTTTGCTTTCATATGTCCAAATGAACCGGCACCATGAACGATAACAAGCCGCTTATCGGTTTTTGAACAAGCTTCTGCCAATTCATCAATCACTTCTTGATTAACGGTGCAGAGTTGGTCTTTGAAGGTGATTAGACCGCCGCCCCACTTGATGACAACAGTCCCGCCCATGTTTATGCCACACATTACGTACTAATGTGTGCATTGGATTTACATGGGAGTTGAGACAGGACCACATCATGTCAGAGTCGCCAGGTGTCGATGAGTTCATCCGCCACATGCAAGCAGAACTGGATGCCTGTGAAGAAATTGTGGACAAAGTAGAGCGACAGAAATTGCAATGGCAAATCGAATCTGCGTTACTTTTAGCGATTGACTTTTCTAAGAAATTCAAAGAATTATCAAGCTTAGGACAGAACCCAATGAAGATTATTGAAGCTCTTCAAGTTCCAGATGGTGAAAACGCTAACGCTGCTAAATTGATTATGGCGATCGCTGGAGGCATTTGCCCCACTTGCAATATTCAACTTGATTCGGAACTTAATTTCTGTTCGAGTTGTGGAAATTACGTAGAGTAATCATTCCTCTTCCCAAATTGCAATCATATCTTGGATTGAAGGGTCTTCGGCTTCCACGTGGTAAAGGTACTCTGCTGGCATCTCTTCACACAGGAAAACAGTCTTTCCTGCACGCCAAATTGTAAATCCATCAGCAATAGCTCTGGTAGTATCAACTTCCAGAATTGCAGGTCGACTAATTCGAACGTGTCCAGCTTCCATAGCGTTGGAGATGGTACGAGATAGGTGAACGTGCTTTCTGTCACCTGCTGTGATTCCAAGTTCCATGTGAGTTGGAACAGATTCTAGATCACATGGCCAATACAATGATTCGGGAATATCATCAGTTGGTAGGTCTAATTCTAATTCAATAGAGTGACCGTATGTTGCTCTAATCATTTCGCCTTCGACTTGGTATCTACCTTTTTCATCAGCATTTGCAATTGCTTCAAAATGCCATCCACGAATCCAATGGAAATGCTTGCGTTGCTTCTGTATGGATTCAGACAATTCTGTAGCATTTACCCAACCGTTTAGATCCATCTCAACGCCGAATTTCTCCGGGGCGTGTCTTAGCACTAGCGCAAGTATGCGACCTAGGCTGTTAGATTCTCTGTCAGACATAATGAACTTGCCTTCAGCGTTGCATGTAGGGCAGTTTGTTCCGCTAAAATGACCGTGGGCTCTGCATTGTCGTAGCATTAGTATCATGCCGCCGACAAGTGGGTCGTTGTTGAACCTTGTGCACCGAGAGTTAGTTGAACCGTGAAGTAGTGGAGGTGTCATGGTCGATGTCGCAGTCATAGGCGCGGGTCAAACAAAATTTGGCAATCATGCCCTTGGATTGAAGGGTATGTGGGCCGAATCCGCAGAAAATGCGTTCGCATCAATTGACGGTGATTTTGAGCCATCGATGGTAGATGAAGCATTCATTGGATCAATTGCTTTCGGAGGGGGGCAAATCGGGAACACTGCTGCACTACTTACCGAACATACCGGAATGGATAACATACCAGTCAGAAGAGTTGAGAATGCATGTGCTTCATCGGGATTCGCATTCAGAGATGCTTGGATGGCTATCAAAAGTGGCCAAGCAGATATTGTGGTCGCTGGTGGAATTGAAAAGATGAATGACCTTACCCCTGAAAGGAAACGCTTCTGGCTCGGGGTTAGTGGCGATACTGAATGGGAAAGGCTTGCTGGCTTGACATTCCCAGGAACTTATGCACTAATGGCAAGAAGGCATTTTCATGAATTCGGAAGTGTGCATGATGATTTAGTCAACATATCCGTGAAGAATCATATGCATGGTTTAGACAATGAATATGCGCACATACGCAAAGACGTTTCATTCGACAAGGCACAAAATGGTTTCATGGTAGCAGACCCGCTTACTCTATACGATTGCTGCCCTACTTCCGATGGCGCATCTACAGTGATACTAGCGGCTGATCATGTGGCAAAAAAACTCAGTGAGGACCCAATTTGGGTATTGGGTTCTGGGGCAGGAAGCGATCATCTAGCATTGCACGATAGACCTTCAATAACTCAACTCATTGCTTCTCAAAGAGCTGCAAGGAGTGCTTATGACCAAGCAGGCATCGATGCAAGCGACATAGATATGGCTGAAGTTCATGATTGCTTCACAATTGCCGAACTAATGGCTACAGAGGACCTAGGTTTCGCATCTAGAGGCGAAGGCGGATTATTTGCTAGAGAAGGTAGAGGAAGAAGGAATGAAGGTAGTGTAACTATCAATGCAAGTGGAGGTCTGAAATCTAAGGGGCATCCATTAGGAGCCACAGGTACTGGTCAAGTTGTTGAAGTTTTCAAACAACTGAGAGGTGAAGTGGAATCAAGCCGACAAGTTAGAGATGCTAATACTGCATTAACTCACAATGTGGGTGGTTCCGGAGCAACGTGTGCAGTTCATGTATTTGGGAGGGATTTGAAATGAGTTCCAATCAATGCATAAATTGGCAAGGTAACTTAGCATGTATTCAGCAGGATGGACTAGTCATAAAGAGCCGACATACAATTGATGGGAATCATGTTTTTGGACCAGACAGTGATTACACAACTCTTGCTGTTAGTGGTCTTTCATTACTTTCAGAAGAGAGTGAAATCAATACTGTTACAGTAAGCGATAATATCGACAAACTTGTTTTACAAGCATGTGGTTACTTAGTAGATGAAGACGGAGAATGGAAAATAAATTGTGCCAACGATTCGGCTTCTATTTCAATTTCTAAGGGTGTTGAAATGGATTGGGAAGTACCTGGCGAAGAAACCGATAGGGAAAGATATGACCTAATAAAAAATGCATGGCTACAAGAAATGAATGCAGTAAGCCAAGGTGCTTTTGTGTCTGAACAGGCCTACAGAAGTGGAGCTGCTTCTAGAATGAACTTTTCAAGTCAGCAATTAGGTGATATCAGAATATGGCCCCCAAGGGAAATGATTGGCGATCAAAGACCTGTAGATGCGCCTCCCTTAGGCCAAAGTGGAATTATTGAATCCTGGACCAAACTTTCCGCAGGTGGTGCACCATCTGAATTCAGTCTGCGAGCGCCGATTCTTGGTGGAATCGGTACAGTCTTTGTGAAAATGAATGACGGCCCGAGGGGCGTATTTTTAATTGCTGACGATGAAACCTCGGAACCTGAAATCGGAAAGGTAGTCAGTTTTGGACTCCGTAGAATCTACGCTCAAGACGGGTTGATTAGATACGGATTGAAGGCCTTAATTTCTTGATTAATTAAGGGAGTCTTCAAAAGCCCTCATCACTGTCCCCACGCTATGGCCGAGTGGGGGTTCCGTAAAGGACGACGAGAAGCCGCTGAAAATTTGACCGTCGAAGATGAGGGGGATTGCCCACGATGTGGAGGGGAAAAACAGCCTTCATCTCTCACAGGATACCTAAGTTGTTCTAAGTGCCAGTATGAATGGAAAGATCCTAATCATGTGGCCAAAAAGAGTGGACCTCCCGAAAACTATCGTAGAGATTCAGAGCTTATAGAAGAATTCAAGCGTGAAATGCAGTCAGGAGATCTATCCAATGTCCTTGGAATAGATAAGAGCCTATCTGGAGCACAAGAGGAATCTCTCCAGAGATTAGAAGATAAGTGGATGAGCGGTATGAGCGGTCACTTTAATGCTGCTTCTGAAGAACGTAAACCACTAATGATCTCATTCGATGATGATGACAACTTGGTAGACACTACTGTTGGTAGTATAGCAATTGTAGCAAATGGATTCGACGGAGGAGAAGAAATCCGCCTTGAATATCCAGGCATTGGAACTGAATTTTATGCATATGATGAAATTAGTGAAACAGGGTGGCGCCGAGGCAGAAGCCCGGAGGATACTGCTAGGTCGATTACCAATGTAATCAACAGGTTTTCAAAACTGGTTTATGCTAACCAAGATGGAGCAACAATACTACTTGAACTAAGAGGTGAAAAACTTAATCCTGACTCATTGGTTATTTTCGTTGATGATCCAGGTGGCACAGATATTGTTGCAGAAAAGTCGGGAGTTTCGATGGACCCTAGGGACATTAAGATGGTTGAAGATTACAGAGTAGTCGTAGGTATCTGTCTTGCAGATGGAATAATATCTCCATCTGAAGACCAGATGCTTTGGGCAATGCGCCAACAATTGGGTATTGACGACCAACTCCACGTCCAGATAGTTCAACAGATATTTGGAGATCATGCTCTCAAAGAATGCACAGGATGTGGCGAAATGGCAGAGTTATATGCGGACTATTCTGCATGGTATTGTCAATCATGTGAAAGTTGGTGCTAGTACAGCGTTTTATAGATTCATTTTACCCTAGATAAACAATTCTCTGTTTAGGGATTATTCATAAGGTGAGAGCCAATCGGAAGGAATGGCGAGTATTATGGCCGAAGAAGTACTTTACATTGGAATAGACCTTGGAACCTTTCGCTCTGTTATGGTGTCCAGCGATAGCCACGAAGAAGAAGAGCTAACTGTAATTGGCACACCTAAGGACCCAATCGCACGAAATTTCCTCAAGAGAGATGTCTTGTTTGGTGAAGAAGCTTTGAAAAACAGACTTGCTCTTAACCTATTCCGCCCTCTTGAATTGGGTGTAATCAAGGACACTCCAGAGGACCGCGCTTTCATTGCACACTTCATTACTCACTTAATCGGATTGTCCGACCCTGAGGAATACGACCGTGTGGTTGCAGTAATCGGTGCACCTGCAGAAGCTAGCCACGTTGACAAGACTTCAATCTTCGATGCTGCAGCAGGATCTGTTAACGCTGCTATGATTATTTCTGAGCCGTTCGCTGTTGCTTACGCCCTAGACATGATTGAGCACACTCTAGTAATCGATATTGGAGCAGGTACAACTGACCTGTGCCGTGTTTATGGAACAATACCTGGTCCTAAAGACCAGATGCACACTGGACATGCAGGAGACTTTGTCGATAACCAGATTATCGCTGAAGTTCAAAAGAAGTTCAACGGCGCTCAAGTCACCAAAGATATGGCTCGCCGATGGAAGGAACAGTACTCTTTCGTTTCAACATCAACACCAGATGCACCAGTTATGGTCGACTTCTCTATTGAAGGAAAGGCAATGACTCTAGACATCACTGATTGTATCCAAAACGCATGCGAATCAATTGTTGACCCAATCGTCGAGAACGTAAAAGCACTAATCGCAGAATCTAATCCTGAATTCCACGATCAATTCCGCCGTAACATGGTTCTTGCAGGTGGCGGTTCCGGAATCAAGGGACTTGGAGCTCTTATCGAACGCCGTCTGTCCGACATGGGTGACGTCAATGTTCACGTAGTCGATGACCCGGTTAGATTGGGAGCAATGGGCGGTCTAAGACTGGCTATGGAAGTTCCAGAAGAAATGTGGAAGAACTTGACTCTAGCAAGTCGCTGATCGGAATTCATTCCTCTTCAGTTCCAAGCACTAGTGGCGAATCGCAGTGAGGACAAGTGTCTTCACGTGATAGCAAAAGTGGATTTACTGCTAATACAGCTAAGCATGTAGGACATGCTGCTAACATCTCATTGGTTTGCAGATTGATATTTTCATCATATATTGAATGGCCACTATATCCCATTTTGTAAACAGGATGAAAGTGGATTCTGACAAATCTAACTGAGGAATAAATCGCCCATGCCAAAATTAGCATCATGAAAATTGATGCTGAACCATCAGTGAACAGGTACATCAATTGCAAGAATAACAGAATTGAGAAAACAAGGGTGACGCCACCCATGATCATTGGTCCAAACCAATATGCCCATGCCGCTCTCTTTCGGTATCCCAACCATACAAAAATTGCAAAAATTCCAGGCGCCAATGATAATCCTAGAACTCCAGTTAGAGCAAAAAGTAACCACGACAGTACAATAGCATCAACCAAAATAACTGTAGATGTTTTGGAATGAAGATCATCAATTGGGTTCCTTGCTGTCGGCCTTGAGCCTGCAAGAATCATCTCATCAGCATCCGACATGCCCCCTCCGATGGGCCATTTGTTGTTGAATCAACCGGCGAAGCCGTATTGAAGCAGGGACTTGTGGCCCAATCATGCGAGACACCGATGTCGAGCTTCGTGGCATGTCCTTGAAGGGGCGCCACATACTGCTTGGTGTCACAGGGGGCATTGCTGCCGTCGACACTGTAAGGCTGGCTCGTGAACTAAGGCGGCATGGTGCTGAAGTAACCGTCATCATGACCCCTTCAGCCCAGGAAATCATAACACCACTCGCTGTAGGATGGGCATCTCAAGGAGAAGTAATTACTGATTGGGATGGAGACCTATCTGGCCTATCTAACTTTGATGCAGTATTGGTAACTCCTGCAACTCGAAACATCATGGCTTCATTCATTCATGGTTTAATGAACGGTCCACTCCTGATGGCACTCTCCGCAGCAAGAGGAAGAAACTCACCAATCATGATGGTTCCTTCAATGCATAACGATCTGGCTAATGACCCCGTTACTGAAGATTTAGTAATGCAATGTGTAAAGTCCGGTGTTAGAATCCTATGGGGTGCTGAAGAAGAAGGTAAGAGGAAAACTCCTAACCATGAGGAAACTGTTGCTAGGCTCGCCCACTTTGTAAATCAAAACTCAACATCAGTTGTTGTAACACTTGGTGCGACTCGAAGTGCAATTGATGATGTACGCTATGTACAAAACACCTCTAGTGGGCGCACAGGATTCCGAATCGCAGATGATTTGTATCGACATGGAATGGATGTAACTTGTGTTAGCGGAGTTACTACTGTAGAATGTCCCAGTTGGTTACCTTTGGAAATCCAATGTCCTGAGCCAGATGAAATGCTGGCAGAATTGAAAGCACTTGTCAAAGATGATATCGATGTATGGATTCACGCTGCTGCAGTACTGGATTACGTCATCCCTGAGCCGGTTGAAGGCAAAATCGCATCACTACAAGGACAACTCGACATCCAATTACAAGAGGGAGCAAAGCACATAATGGAACTGAAAGAATTGTGTAAAGGATCTACAAGAATCGGTTTCAAGTTGGAAAGTGGAATCAAACAGAAAGATTTGGTTCACCGTGCAGTAGCACAAATTGAAACTTCAGGAATGAATGCTACTATTGCGAACAGAATCGAAGATTATGGTAAGGAAGACAAGCCCAGAGGATGGCTTGTTGATTCCCATGGAGCCCATTTCATACTGAATACAGAGTCCGACATGTGTAATGCAATACGGTCTGTGATTGAGAACAATAGGTGATTTTGTGCGCCGATTTGTCATAGTTGGAACACGTGCAATGGCAAAAGGAAAATTGCCATTGAATGACATGGCGGGCGGAGCAGGTAGAATGGATGTCTTGGTGCGAGCCTTGATGTCATCATTACTCACAAGTCACGGAATAAGAGAGGATGTTGAATTCACCATGGTTTTGCTTGGAGGACCGGGTCCAGCTCGAAGAATCAAATTTGTTTCAAACGAATTGAAAGGAATTCATGCAGAAGAAAGAGCGGTTGGAGGGAAGATTGCTGCAGTGATTAAGGAGCCGATTCCACCAAGAGGGCATTGGATTGAGAGAAGTCCTGGAATCTATGATGGAGGCGGCGATTTAGACATGACTTTAGATGAATGGGATTGTCCAACAATCAGATTAGAAGCGGATTCTAAAAATCTATATTCAGCAGTACAGCAAAGTAACTTCTCAATTGAAGACATCGGGTTTATCCTAGGAGATGACAAGCCGCTTGAGTGCGATAGAGGCATTCCTAGAAGTTTAGGTAAATCTTGGTTACAAGGCCACACATGTATCTCAATTGTTCACTTCTTGTTGGATGAAGGCATTCAACTTCAATTGTGACATAATTCCAATAGTTCTAGAGTATTATCACTTTTTCTTTAATCGAGGGATAAGTGCTGGAGTATTAGCTCTATATTCTTGATATTCAGGATCATCTCCCCACTTTTCTAAAGCTCGTTTATCTAGTATTGGAATTCCACTGATTTTCGTCAACAGAAGATAAATGAATATTGGTGAAATCCAAGCAACTCTTTCTAGGCCTGTAAAGCAAGATATTCCAAAGAAGGCGATTCCAGTCCATAGAAGGATTTCGCCTAAGTAGTTAGGATGCCTAGAGTAAGACCACAAGCCACTTTCTATCCACTTGCCCTGATTACTCGATTCTTTATTGAATGCAGTTTTTTGGTTATCTGCTATGGCTTCAATGCCAAATCCTAGTATCCATATTGACAACCCAATACCGTCCCATATACCTAATGCAGATGCTGAACCTGCTTGACTATTGATTACAATAACTACTATCATTGTTAGAAAAACCCACAGTCCTTGAATAGTCCAGGGTACAAGAAATCGGATAGGCGATGTTTTGAGTTTATCGAAGCGTCCATCTTTTCCAGTTCGATGAATACGAAGATAAAGAAAAACTGACAGACGCAATGACCAGATGATAACAAGTAAACTGACGATTAATTCTCTCGAACTTGGAGGTTCGGACTGTGATCCTGCCCAAAGGCTGAATCCCACTACTGTGAGATAGGTTAAGCCGCCTGTCAAATCATAGTAGCGTTCAGTTTGGCCGAGAGATGCAGGTATCCATGCTAGCCATTGTATACCGATACAAATCACTGCACAATATAGTACAGCAGAGTATTCATTCAGAATGACTGAATTGTTTTCAACAGCACTAACCACCAAAAAGACAATCATAAACACGGAAGCTACTACGAAAGTTGTTAATCGCAAATCTTGACGAGTAGATTCCATTGCTATCGCCGATTCTAGTATCCTCATATTGTTAATAATTCTGCTTAACCCTGTAAGAATAGGTGGCGTCTGTATCGACCCACTGAATACTCTTTGTATTGGAAAATAAAATGCAAAGGGGTTTCGGATAACCCCTTGCGATTTCATGGGAATGATATGTCTGTTGACTGTTTCATTTGTTTGATTTTTGATAATTCATATACAAAAGGCACATGAGTTCTTTGAAAGGCGTTAATGGTAAGTTATTCGACGTAGACGTTGCTAATCGAACTTGGTTGGTCATCACTCATACGAATTGAATCGCGATACAAAATTACATGGCTAATGCTACATGAACTAGGTGAACACAAATCTACGCCATTTTCTGATATCGTAACTACTTCTTCAAGGTCGAAGTAGTTGTCACCATTTCCGAATACTTCTGTAATTATACAATCATTACTCTGGGTTTGTCCTGGATTTGTACAAATGATTTCATTAGTTCCATCGTCATCTTCTGCGATAGTTATAATTAAGTCAGACCAAATTAGTTGTTCATTCTGAATTATAGTTGTGTTAAAGTTTATCAGATTGTCATTTGTTGCTGACGATAGATAGTCTTCATGGTCTTCAGCACTAGTGTCTACTTGTGATATGGATGGGCTTACAGAAGCATCGTCACCGTCATCATCTCTGGATTGTTCATCAATACAACCTGACAGTGACATAGTAAGCATCAGCAACACCAGAAATGAAACGATGGATAATGGCCTCATACCACGTTGTAAAAGTGTTATAATTTAGATGTTTCTAATTGCATAATTCAAAGGGGCCCCCACTGTATTGATGGGTATAACGAGGGTACCCAGACGACAGTTCTCTGCGTGAGTGATTTAATGGGGATTGCCAATTGTAATTATTGTTATCAAAAGCCTAAACAAATTACTGCAACCAGATAGGCATTCCCTCAGGACTGTTCTCTAATGACCATGCTAACAAGTCGACATCCATCTCCAAAGGATGGGTTTGAGGCCATGAAGGCAAGCAAGAAACGCTAGCCATGCCTTCCAGATCAGAATCAACATCTCCTCGCTCAACCTCGTCAACATCAATACTAGACCCTCCTAGCTTGAATGTCGAAGTATCATCTGAGAATGTGATAGCATTCCTGTACCATCTCATTCCTAACCTTGTAGAACTGTATTTTCCACTCCATCCACGTGGAACATTCAGATTTAGGAACATTTCACCAGCAGCAAATGCATTACGCAAAGCAGCAATTGAATCATTACTCCATAATCGAGCAGACGCTTTTGGCCAACTGGTAAGGTGGGGTTCGTTGATGTCGATATGAGGACGGTTTAGGTTTGCAGGAGTTTCAGGTAATACTGCTAATGCAGCCTCTACTAAGCCCACTGTTGCATCAACAGAAACTTCCATCCCTTCTGGATCGAAAGAGGACCAAGAGGATGCTATTGCAGGTACTCCATACATTCCGGCTTCCCTTGCTGCAGCCATGGTTCCACTATGATATGCATCTTGACTCATGTTTGGCCCAAGATTGATTCCACTGACTACTAACTTTGGAATAATACCTGGTAGTAATTTCTTCAATCCTCCATCTAATGCTGCGATTACACAATCACAAGGAGTTCCGCCAATCGCATATTGGTGCACGTTTTCTCTTGGGTCGTTTCTATTTACCACTGTAAGAGGTATTCCTAGCGAAATTTTCATACTCACTGCTGAATTGTTTTCGCTAGGAGCGAATACTATCAACTTGTGTCCTTTCTCATGTAACCTGTCTACAAGTATCTGTAAACTAGTTGCATCAATCCCATCATCATTAGTCAGAAGTATCCAAGACATTTTCAGCACCGCCCTTAATCACAAACAGAATTCCCACAATCAAGATTGAACCGCCAATCCAAGTCCATCTACCAGGGATTGCTTCACTGAAGAAGAACCACCCGATGAAGGCCCCAATAATTGGCTCTAGTGTTACTGCAAATGATATCGTTAGCGGTGGTAGCCAACGTAGACATGCGTTTAGTCCTGTGTGTCCAACTATACCTGCCAAGAAAGCCAACAATATGAACCATGAAAGTAAATCCGATTCAATCCATCCTAATGCTGCAGTTTTCTCACCCATGGGAATAGAAAAAGGAATTAGAAGAATTCCACCGATTAGAGTAACTGGTACCGCATACACGAATACTGGCATCCATTCACGAAGTATTCTTCCTGCCACTATGTAGCCTACAACAGTGATAGCACCTGCGAATGCAAGCATATCACCCCAAAGAGTGACTTCTCCGTCATTGCCGGCATCTAGTAGAGTGATACCTGCACCTAATAGACCAATTAAGGCCCCAGTAGTTTCCAACCTGTGTGGTCTTCTAACCAAAATGGCTGTACCAATTACGATAATGATAGGATGGCTTGTCACAAATAGCAACGAATGGGCAAGAGAGGTGTGGTCCAAAGAGGACACCCAGGCGCCAAAATGGGCGGCCAAAGCAAGTCCTGAGCCTAGAATAATCAGTATTGTTCTCTTCTCAGTAAGTCTTTGCTTGTCAGATACATCCATCTCACTATACTGCCATATTGCAAATGGTAGCAACATTAAGACAGTTATCTGTAGCCTCCAAGATGCACGCATCAAAGGTGGAATCTCATCAACATGTGACAAGATTGCACCCGCTGAGGATACGCCAAGAACTCCGGCTACTAACAAACCCCACACAAGTGGAGGTGTGCGAGACATCGGTTCACGCCTCTACTAGTTCAGCATCTTGAGAGTCTGAGCCACCGATGACTCCTGCTCTCTTGAATAGTGCATATATCAGATATCCGATCATTACATTGAGCATTACGAAGCTTCCAAGTCGCAAAAAGTGCCATGTTATGCTTGAACCAAAGTCCTCGCCCCATAGTGAATCGACGAACGATAGAATACTGCTTTCGGTTCCAAAGAATGCTTCACCAGTTAACAGACCTGCTGCAACCATGAAAGTTCCAAGAAGAATTAGTGCTCTTTGCTTCTCTGCAACGACCGTTCCTTCCTTCTCTTTAATCGCTTCAATACGAGGCTTGAGTTGCTTGTCTTCCCATCTGTCACGGGCCACGCCACCAATTAGCATTGGGAGTGTGTGAGGTACATCCAAATACATACCTAGCCCGAATGAAGTTCCCATTCCAGTAGCCCACTCGACGAATACTCCAAGCATGAATCCAAGCAATAGTAACATCAAATCTCCTTGACCTTCTGCAAATATAACAGAGAATGTTGCGAATGCGTTTGCTTGTGGAGCAATTAGATCGATTCTTCCTTGAGCCAATTCATTAGCCAAGAAGATTGCAACTCCTGCACCAATTACTGCTCCAGGAACAACTCCCATGATGTTACCCTTTGAGATGTGATAAGGACGGTTACCAATGTATAGACTGTTCTTGTAGTCTCCAATTACTGTTCCAGACATTGAAATCGCTGAACCGAATACAGTAGTTCCTACAAGTCCCAAAAGAACTGCTTCTTGTGTAGTTAGACCAAGTGCTTCGTTGAAGTTCAAGAATACACCGAATAACATCAATAGAACGATGAAAGAAGTTCCAGATACTGGTTCAATTCCAGTCTCACCCATCACTCTGACAGCAATCGCTCCTAGAAGGAATGTTGTCATCAGTAGAATTAGAGAGAATACAATACTTGCCATAATTGGGAAATCACCAAGCATGAAGATTATGATCATCGAACCAAATGTTAGCAACATGAAGATTGGAATGTGCGCAAGAGGCCATTCATACCATCCCTTACCTTCCATGTACTCCTTCCCACTATCTCCTTTGAATGCCTTGCCGATGTCAACGAAGATGTTAGCAAATGTTTTCCACATCTTAAGAAGACCAAATATTCCTCCACCGACAATCGCACCGATTGCGATGAAACGCACTGCCTTAGAGAAGGCATACATTTGAACTGCTCCTGTTTCAACACCACATGCACTAATTTCAGATTGGCTAACTGCTGAAGCCATACATGATGCATACAAAGCACCAGGTAAATCTTGCAGAGGAACGCTTGCACCAAGTTGACCTTCGTAAACTGGTACATTGAAAGCGACTGCAAGAGGCACTAGGAAGAACCAACCGACAATAGTTCCAAGGTTAACCAAGAAAGCAACTCTTGTCTTCATGAACCAACCTATTGCGAACATAGAAGGAGTCAAAGCAACTCCAACATATGTGTACATGAACGGATTGTACCATTGTTCGGGGTCATAGTGAGCAGGACCTTTAGCGACTCCATCGACAACTTCTCCAGGTTGGTGGATTTTGGCCTTTGAATAGAATGATGCTACACCAAAACCATCCGCAGATGCTAGACCTGCCAAATAATCAGTTACAGCTATTGTCTTACCCTTCATGTAAATCAGAGGATATTCAATGATAAACAATGCAAGCATTGTGATACTAGTCCAAACTCCAATAGTTTTCAGCGATTCCCTAGCGTGCTCTACGGCGCCAGTGCTGACATCGCTTGCGATATCTAACATCTTGAGGGTTGCTTCGAAACCAGGGAGTGGGAGAGGATCTTCAACCAACCAAACTCTTCTGAATATTATGAAGTACATCACTCCCAAGAACCCAGCAAACATCGAAGCAACTATTCCTACGAATGCTAATCTGATAGTTTCACCAGCACCCAATACAATTAGGGGGCCGTCTGATAACCAGTATTGTTTATCTGCGGCTAACAGGAAAATTGCAGGGAATGTGAAAATAAATCCCGTAGATGCATGGGTGGCACCAGTAGTTGCTGAAGTTGCGATGTTTACTTCTGAAGGAGACCACTTGAGTGCCATACCTAGTACATATGCAATATACCATGCTGCTGAAATTGCGAGACCCAACTTTAGTCCGATGTATGCAGTTACTCCAGAGAATACTGCTCCGATTGCAATACCGAGCAAAACTTTGCGAGTATCCCAGTGGGAAACTTCGAATGCTTCCTCGAGATTCTTTTCCTCGAGGTATTGTTCTAGAACACCAGTGTTGAGATTGTTATACATCTCATCATCTAGCCATGTCAAGGTGCCGTTTTCGATAGCCTTGAGGCCTTCCGGAGTCACCGGTTGGCGGTAGGCAGACTTCTTCACACCCATTTTATCACCAGATTAGGAGAAGCTCAATGGTCACGCATGATCTTGTACAGACCAAGTGCTTCCATCCACATGATTTCTTTTCCACCTTCGATGTCCATCTCTTCTTCTAGAGGTAGAATCATCATTGAGTGGTCACGCATGTTCATTGCATGGACTTCAGAACCATCGACGTGGGTAACCAATGCGGTTCCTTTCTCGATAAGTGGTACGTTTATGGAAGATGATACGCTGCCTACGTGAGAGATTTTAGCACCAGTGAAGATGTCTACAAGTTCTATTCTAGCCTTAGCAGAACCGTGCTTACCAGGTTTAGATGTTGAAATTGAATTTATTTTGTATGCTCTGTCATCGACGCAGCAATATCGGCCGACCTTGAGTGTTCTGATTTCTACACGAGTTGTTCCTGGCATGTGGCTCCCTCATTTCGTGGCTGTAGTTCGGGCTTATGACCGTTGCCATTGATTCAAGTCACTACTCACAAGTTACGAACGTCTAATCGATTCCCATTTTCACCTTTGATTCCCAAACAAAACGGTAGCAGTTTTTCAGCAACGTCATCAGGATTTGTTAGGTCTCCATTTTCATAGTAGCCGATGAAACTTTCCAGTGAAGGAAAGGAACCTGGATTAGCACCACGGATATCTTCCTGCATACCCGTATCAACAATACCTGGAGCAATAGATAACGAAGAAATATTGCGCTCAATACCTTCTTCAGCCATACACATAGACCACATGTCAAGTCCTGCTTTGGAAACACAATATGCGCTCCAACCATGTATTGATCTCTTAGCAGCACCACTAGAGATTGTTGTTATTCTAGTATGGCTATGACCGCCTATTGAGGCCTTCAGTTGGTTTGTTAGGTCTTGCACTCCGATTAGATTAACTTGTAATGAATGAGACCAATTTTGAATATCTGCATCCATCATGTTCTCAATTGGATGAATAGTACCGGCATTATGGACAATTCCAGAAAGGTGGCCAAATTTGCTAGATACTTTTGCCACAGCATCGGTTATTTGGGGACCAACGCCAAGATCGCACTCAATAATAATTGAATCCGGTTGTAACTCTAATAATTCTAATTTCACGGATTCAAGTTCATCACTTTGCCTTGCTAAAGCAATCACAGGACTACCATTTCTGGCAATAGACAATGCTATCGATTTTCCAATTCCTTTCGATGCACCAGTTACCAGATAAGCTCCTTCCATGAAACTCAAAGGAAGGATTTGGCCTTTGATGCTTCTTACTGGTCCCAAATACGATACCCGTCAGAATCTGAATACCAATGCCTGCCGTCCTCGTCTTTGTACCAATTAACTCCATTTTCGTCTGCAGGTAACCAATCACCAGGAGGTAATTCCTCCCAACTTGCGACAAAATCGACTAATTCTTCAGTTACTGAATCTGAATCTGTAATCTCATTCAGAACTTCTTTTCCTGTTGAAGATTTTTTCTCACTAGACTTCCGACTAGGGGCAGGTTTCTTTTTGAGAAGTACTGCAATCGAACCGAACAATATCAGTACGATTCCTGCTGCTGCGAGTCCAAGAATTAGAATTAAGTCCGAGCCTTCTTCTTCATCAGAACTAGCTTCGTCACTAATGTCATCGTCTTCGATAACTGATGTCAAGCATCCTTCAGTTTCTGAATATAGGAATTCAGAGTAAACATCTGGACAACGGTCAGGTTGAGTCGCACCAGGAACGAATTCTCCATAAGACCTGGAGTCATTCCAAGCAGGATTATCCCAGTTATCACCGAAACCATCACCGTCTGAATCATTCCATTGAGTGGCATCTCCATCATTGAAATCTGCCTCATACGACCAACCATCATTATCTAAATCAAGACATCCGAGTTGATCGTAATATGAATATCCCTTTTGAATAGGACAATCATCTCCACCTTCAACAGCAGAATTGTCGCCAAACCCATCGCCGTCCGTATCGACCCACTGGTCTGGGTCATTGTCATCCCAATCTAAGTCTGATGAAACCAAGTCGCCATCTGCATCAACTTCAGATGGGGCACAGCCTACGATTGGATTTGGAATCGTATTTCCAGAATCCAGGAATAGTGTTGTGTTTACAAGAGTAGTTTGAGAAATGGGCGTGTTTAGACATTGATCGACGTCATCGGTGAACGAATCGTAATCCGTATCTCTTTCTGAAGGTCCGCATCCAGTTGAATCGACCATTGAAATTTCATCTAGAGGAGTATCAATACACCAGTCGTAATCTTCAATGGATGCAGAGTCACCAACACCATCTCCATCTTCATCACGGTGTTGTTCTGGGTTTGAAGGCAAGTCATCAATTGTGTCCGCCCAACCATCAGAGTCACTGTCTAGACATCCGAACAATCCCTCTTCATGTGAAGTACCGCTTACTTCAAGGCAGTCATCGCCTTCCAGCCCACTATTATTGTCGCCAAATCCATCACCATCAGTATCTAACCACTGAGTATTTTCGTAAGGGAAAATATCAGTATTATCACCAAATCCATCACCATCTGAATCTGCCCACTCGGTAGGATCATCAGGGAATGAATCACCTGTATTCGACCAACCATCGCCATCCAAGTCCTCACAACCGATTAGGTCTTGACTAGAGTTTCCAAAATCATCGACACAATCATCAGAATTATCACCAAATCCATCCATGTCAGTATCATTCCATTCACTTGAATCACCGGGATGTGAATCTTCAACATCTGGCCATCCATCTCCATCAGCATCGGGACAGCCTGTTAGAATGATAGTAGAAGTACCTGCATCATCATCACAATCATCTAAATCATTAGTTAAACCATCTGAATCATCATCCAACTGGTTCTCAGCACAACCATCGAGGTCTGCAATTAATCCAAGTTCTGTATCAGGACAATTATCAGCCCCATCCCAGACACCATCTTCATCAGCATCTGGAAGTAAGTATGACATGTCAAACCCTAGTTTGGCCCAAGAATTGTACAGTGCCCAAGGACTTAGGCCAACGAATTGCATTTGCTCCCATTTGAGTTGGCCCAAATCTCCTAGCAAGAATTTCAAGAAGTTTAGATTTTTAGCAATTTGACTGGTTGCAATGAATGCCCGCATGTCAGTTTGTAAAGGCCAATCGCCCGACTTGGATGAATTTACAGATGCATTTACTACAACACCACCATCTGCTATTGCATCAGCAACACCATGAGTATAATTGTCAACCAAGGGGACAATGTAGGAATTTGAATTATCTAGAATGAATACCAATTCAGTAAATCCAATAGAACCTTCACCACCTGAAGCTGCTACACCTTGAGTAACATCAGATCTGAACTCCCCTGCAACTGCTCTGTAACGTGAAGAGGTCGAAGTGTACAAGGAATCAGTGTTAACACAGTTTCCACAAAGGACTGTTTCCTCGAGGATTGTAGTATCCGTTTGGTTTTCCCAACGATGGGAAAGAACGATTTCACTATCCGGGCACGACGAATCTAAGTCGACCCATTCAGGAATACCATTGCCATCATCATTTGGAACAACAGATGACCAGACTAGCCCCGGCATTTCAGCGTTTGTAGTCAAATCTGACTTTGTTTGACCAGAAGTTATCCATCTGACTTGAGCCATTGATAGACCACCGATTGACTGTAAACAGGATTCAGTAGCTCCACCTGATTTGACAATTAGAGCACCTGCGGTTCTGCCATATGGGATCTCAAGGATTTGTTCATTGGTATATTTACAATCCCACACGCCATTTGTTGAATAATTCGAATCTTTAGTAGCATACTGTGGTGAAACACCATTAGTGCTTGAACCGATATAGTGTTTTGAATCACACAAATCAATAGTAGTAGTCACACGATTTCTGTCCCAAACTCGAACTGATTCGTCATTTGTTGGGTAAGATGAACGCCAAGAGCTCTCCATCAAAGCAGTGTAGTGTTCTCCATGAACACGGATGTAAGAATCTGGAGGCATTTGGATTGAGACATATCCTCTCCTCCAACCAACTGCTAATTTATCACCATCTGCATCGAATTCCACAGTATAGACTCCGCGGTTATTGTTGCTAGAACCAAAGCCATCCATTACTCCTAAACTGCTCCATGTATCTGTGCGGTAAGCAAGAAGACCTTCCTCTCGGTTGTGGGCTGCGACTAAAGTCCCGCCATCTGGAGAAAAATCAAGAGAATACACATCACGAAGAGTATCGATTGTTTGAACAATTGTCTGGCTGGCGATATCTGTAATTATAATCTTATGATCATTCGAGCCACTTGCTATAAATCTTCCATCAGGACTTACCGATAAACTGCGGACATAATCAGTATGATTTGTCATATTAAGAGCCATTGTGCCATTATTGGACCAATAACCCTTGACTTGACTGTTGGAAGAAAATATTACCATTCTGTCATCTGGAGTAGTGTCAATAGCGCTAATCCATCCTGGTATATCCGTGATATTACGCTCTATTGACCAATTGCTAGTGTAGAACCACTTGACGATGGAATCTCCACCTCCTGCAATAATTCGACTTCCATCATTGGACCATGCAACTTCAAAGACACCATTGTTTGAGGTCCCATTCCACAAGTCAGCAACTAATGCTCCGGTTGTTGCATTTATGACTCGGCAACCTCCATTATCACTAGATACTACAAGATGTGCTCCGTCTGGAGATGCTGCAATGCCATAGATGTCACCTGGCATAGAATAGAGGAATGATTGGTGGTTACCCATAGAATCGAAAATATGGACGTTGTTGTCTTTCCCACCAGCATAAAACATGGAATTATTCTTCGCCCAAGCTAGACCGTACACTTCGCTACCGACCGTACCATAATCGATATTTTCTTTGATCGAATCTCCCCACTCGTGCATAACAGCCTGTTCAAAGTCAGCCAGTCCATCGCCATTGGAATCAGGACAACCTAGTCCTGCAGTAGAATTTGCAGTACCTGCTGCATAAGGACAAATATCGATTGAATCATCGATACCATCTCCATCACCATCAACAGCCGAAACTGCAGGTAAAAAAATGACGCACAACATCAATCCCGAAAGAAAAAGTGCCTTCCGCATGTTTGTGCCAATGCGCTTCTCAACTAAACCCTTGGGCAGGATTGCACAAAATGACATTAAGAATAGTCGTAGAATCCTTTACCGGATTTTCTACCAAGTTTTCCAGATTCCACCATCTCAACAAGAAGAGGCGCAGGAGCATACTTGTCGTCCGCTAACCCTTCATGTAGAACATTCATGATGTGTAGAACTGTGTCATTACCAATCAAGTCAGACAGTGCTAATGGACCGATTGGGTGGTTCATTCCCAACTTCATTATCCCGTCAATTGCTTCTGGTTCAGCAACGCCTTCTTGGAGTGTTAGAATCGCTTCGTTAATCATAGGACATAGAATACGATTTGAGACGAAACCTGGTGAGTCATTACACATTAGTGGGGTTTTCCCCATCCTTTCAGCAGCCTCTAGTACATTAGCAGTCACATCTTCAGAGGTATCCTTTCCGTTGATAACTTCAACCAACTTCATGATAGGAACTGGATTCATGAAATGCATTCCTATTACCTTGTCAGGTCTGCTGGTTGAATCCGCAATAGTGCTTATTGAAATCGAAGATGTGTTAGAAGCAAGGATGCATTCTGGCTTGCAAATCTCGTCGAGTTCTGAGAAGATTGAAATCTTAAGATCTAGTATCTCTGGAACAGCCTCAACAACTAGGTCAACATCACTGCATGATGACCTATCAATTGAGGTAGAAATTCTTGCACGAGCTGAATCTGCATCTTCCTGTGTCATTCTTTCTTTAGATACAAGTTTAGCCAGTGACTTCTCGATTGTTGCAATACCATTGTCAACAAAGTCTTGCTTAATGTCGATCATAACAACTTCAATTCCAGCACAAGCTGCAACTTGAGTGATTCCATTTCCCATTTGACCTGCGCCAAGAACTGCCATCTTTGAGATGCCCATGACAAGCCGAATCGTTCCCCATTCATCATAATTGGCTTCAATTCGCAAAATGTAATCAGATGTTTCTAATGTGAAGTCCACCTACCCGATACATGCGTGAATGGCTGCACCTCAAGCATGTGCTACGTACTGGATGGGTAAGAGCAGGTGTCGAATCGCCTGAGAGCGTAGCAGCCCATTCATGGGGCATGTCAATTCTAGCAATGCACTTGTGCCCTGAAGAATTAGACCGTATGCGTGTATTGGAAATGTGCTTGGTTCACGATTTACCTGAAGTAGAGGTTGGAGATCTTACTCCACACGACGATACTAGCAACAAAAGTCGGGATGAAAATGAAGCCATGAAAAAGTTGGCTCCGCAATGGTTGGCGCTGTTTGAAGAGTATGAAGCACAAGATACTCCAGAAGCGAAGTTTGTGAAGCATCTTGACAAGTTGGATATGGCCTTAATGGCACGAATATACGAAGATTCACAGGGACTAGATTTGTCTGAATTTATCACCTCGGCTCGAGAGGTTATAGGCGAAACGCACTTGAAGTGAATTGGCTACGGCCCGACTACCACAGTCCTGTAGTGTAGTGGTCCATCATCTCGGGTTTTGGTCCCGGGGACGTCGGTTCGATTCCGACCAGGACTATCCCCTATCACTGTATTTTGTCAGAACCCTACACCAAAATAGTCAAAAGAGGAACTGATGACCACAAGTGGTATGTCTAACATTTCTCGAGCACTTGCTATCAGTTTGATTTTACTCGCAGTTTCTGGTTTGAACCTTGCAGATGCAAACTCATCTGGCAAAACAGGGGCTGCAACTGGCTCAGGTTGTTTTTGTCACAACACTGATGCAATGATAATGCCGACAATGAACGGGAATCCATCATCTTACACGCCTGGAGCGACATACTCTATCTCTTGGTCAGGAAGTGGATTGCCTGCTAGTGGACAAGGTGGTTTCAACCTAGTCGCTTCCGCAGGTTCTTGGTCTAACCTTGGTGGATTAGTAAAACAAGTTAGTGGTGAGTTGACACACAGTTCCGACGGTCAGCGATCATGGACTGCTGACTGGACTGCACCAGCAGTTGGAACTGGAGATGTTACATTTGACCTAGCAGTTCTGTACGCGAACGGAAATAATCAGAACACTAACGACAATTGGGGAACCAATTCTTGGACATCAACTGAAGGAGCAGCACCACCATCTAATACACCACCTGTGGCCACAAATGTAATGATAAGTCCTGACGGAGATGTTGAAGTTAACCGATCACTAACCGTTTCATACACTTATTCTGATGATGATGGAGATTCTGAAGGAACAACACAAATTCGATGGTTCGTAAACAATGTTGTACGATCATCATTTAATGACGCTACAACTGTACCTGCATCATCAACATCTGTTGGTGAGACATGGACAGTAAAAGTAACTCCACACGATGGAAATGAGTTTGGTAACACGGTCGACGGAGTTGATTCTGCAGACATCGTTGATATCGATAGTGATGGAGATGGTACTCTAGATGGCAATGATGCTTTCCCTAACGATGCAAACGAAGACACCGATTCTGATTCTGATGGCGTAGGAGATAATGCGGATGCATTTCCTAATGATGCTAGCGAAACTCTAGACACTGATATGGATGGAGTTGGTGACAACGCAGATGCATTCCCTAACGATGCAAGTGAAACCCTAGATTCTGACATGGATGGAGTAGGAGACAATGCTGATGCATTCCCTAGCGATGCTAGCGAAACCTTAGATTCGGACATGGATGGAGTAGGAGACAATGGAGATGCATTCCCTAATGATGCAAGTGAGACTTTAGATTCAGATATGGATGGAGTTGGAGATAATGCTGATGCATTCCCTAACGATGCAAGCGAGGACACTGACACCGACATGGATAGTGTAGGCGACAATGCTGATGCATTCCCTAACGATCCTAGTGAAGATACTGATTCAGACATGGACAGTGTTGGCGACAATGCTGATGCGTTCCCTAACGATTCTAGCGAAACAATGGATTCTGATATGGATGGAGTTGGAGATAATGCTGATGCATTCCCTAACGATGCTAACGAAGATACTGATTCAGACATGGACGGCGTGGGCGACAATGCTGATGCATTCCCAACAGATGCTAGCGAAACAATGGATTCTGACATGGATGGAGTTGGCGACAATTCTGATGCATTCCCGACAGATGCTAGCGAAACCATGGATTCAGACATGGATGGTGTAGGAGATAACTCCGATGCTTTGCCAAACGATGCAAGCGAAACTATGGATACCGACATGGATGGCGTAGGAGACAACTCTGATGTATTCCCTGAAGATTCAAATGAATCCAAAGACTCCGATTCAGATGGTGTTGGAGACAATGCTGATGCATTCCCTAACGATGATAGTGAGACATTAGACACCGATGGAGACGGGGTAGGAGATAATGCTCAACTTGCTGCTGAATTAGCAGCAGCTGAAGATGAAGATGACGACAGCAACATGATGTTGATCATTGGAATTATTGCAGTTGTAATAGCAATTGCAGTAGGTGGAATTATGTTTATGAGAAAAGGAGACGGAGGAATTGCTGCTGAAGTTTCTAAGGATTTCTCTGAACAACTAATGCCTGGTCAATTCAAGTCCTTCCAGCCGACACATCTCGAATCTCAAGTTGCAACACCACAGCAGACTATTGCACAACCTGCCGCAATTCCAGTAGTTGCAGAACCTGCAGTAGTCCAACAGTGGACTGATGAATCCGGTAACACTTGGAGAACCATGGACAATGGTACTACACTGTGGTGGAACGGAACTGATTGGCAACAGGCGTGAATATCACATACTCGTCAACGACGAGGACCGCCTTGACGACGATTGTTACCCGAGTTATTGTTACTTCGTCCTCCATTATTGCGATCATTGCGTGACCCATTGGAACCTGAACCTTCACTAGGTTTCCTCCGAGTTTGCCCCCTATTGTGATTGTTAGGTTTGCTATCTCTTGGCTTCCTACTTTGTCCACGATTGTTATTGTTGGAATTACTTCCCCGCTTTCCTTTGTAGCCGTGTTGCCTAGGCCTGCCTTCGTTAGAGTTCTTGCTTTGTGAAGACTTCTTTTTCATTTCACCTGCTTTTTGCCCTGGCTTAGGTATTGCGCCTTCGAAGTGAAATGGGTTTTGTGTCTCGACAGGTATTTCCATACCGATCAAATTTTGAATTCCAACTAGATATCCACTTTCACTATCATCACAGAAAGCATATGCAACTCCACTACGGCCAGCTCTTGCTGTCCTTCCAATACGATGGACATAACTTTCTGGAATATTCGGAAGGTCATAATTGAAAACATGTGTAATACCTTCAACATCGATTCCACGACTAGCAATATCGGTTGCTACAAGTATTGGGATTGAACCTTTTTTAAATCCTTCAAGCGCCTTAGTTCTGGCACCTTGGCTCTTGTTTCCATGAATCGCTGCTGCAGAAATGTGACTTTGATCTAATTGCTTGACCAAACGGTTAGCACCATGCTTAGTACGTGTAAACACAATTCCACATTTGACCTTCTGTTCCTTTATGAGTTTGACAATTAATCGGCGTTTATCTGCCTTTCTGACGAACATTATCTTCTGCTGAATTCGGTCCACTGTCATCTCTTTGGGACTTACGTCTACCATGACAGCATCATTCAAGAATGAGCCTGCAAGTGTGGCTATTGACTTTGGCATAGTCGCACTGAAAAGTAGATTTTGACGGCGGTTCGGTAAGAGTTTCAGTACTTTTTTGATATCATTAATGAATCCCATATCCAACATTCTATCGGCTTCATCTAGTACGAAGAATTCTATTCTTGAAAGATCAATATGACCTTGCCCTACCAAATCCAACAATCTTCCAGGTGTCGCCACTAATACATCCAAACCTCTCTGCAGAGCACGAACTTGTGGGTTCTGATTAACTCCACCGAAAATCACGCGGTGACGAACATCCATATGTTCACTGTAAGCCCCTAAACGTTCGTCTATCTGTGCTGCTAACTCCCTGGTAGGAGAAAGTATCAACGCTCGGATGTGGCGCTTCCCACCCGGTTTATTACGGTCCATAATTTGTAAAACCGGCAAGGTAAATGCAGCTGTTTTCCCAGTTCCTGTTTGTGCAACACCAAGAACATCCCTACCTGCCAACAAAGGTGGTATAGATTGTTCCTGAACTGGAGTGGGAGATTCATACCCCTCTGCTTCGACTGCTCTTAGCAGTGTGTCGACTAGACCAAGTGATTGAAAGGTTGTCATGTTGCCATCTTCTATCATTCTGAAAACTGATATTCAGACCTGAATAAATCCACCCCGATTCTCTTCACCTAAATAGTCGAGTGAGGAAATGCAGTTGAAGTGTTCAAAGTAACTAGTCAATCAATTAGCGGAGAACAAATCCCAATTAATCGTTGATTACTTCCGGGGACTTGGAAAGGTCTCTGGTTATATTCTTCTGATGGGACTCAATTGTGCCTCCACCAATTTCTAGAAGTTTGGAATCTCTCCACAAACGCTCCACTACATATTCGGCTACGTATCCATAGCCGCCCATTACTTGCATTGCAGCATCTGCTATCTCTTTGGCCGCAGTTGTTGCGAATAATTTGACACCATCTGAATCCAATCTCTGACCTGCATTTCCAAGTCCCATATTATTCGCTGTATCATAAATGTAAGAGCGCATAGCTCTGTACTTAGCCCATGATTCTCCGATGTACCTTTGCATTTGTCCGAAATCCCGAATTCTACTACCAAACGCTTCACGTTCAGTTGCGTATTTATTCATCTCATGAAGTGAACGTCGAGCAATTCCCAATGACATTGCTGCGAGAGTTAGGCGCTCAATCTCAAGATTGCGCATCATATGGATCATCGAATCGCCGACTTGGCCAACTAAATTTGCTGCAGGAACTACGCAATCTTCGAACACTAATTCTGCTGTGTTAGACGCACGCATTCCAGTCTTGTCGATAATCTTCTGACCAACACTATATCCTGGCATTCCATTCTCCACTAAGAATGTGGATAATTCTGCCCTACCTTTAGAATTGGTTCCAGTCCGAGCATATACCCAAACGACATCTGCAGCAGTTCCTTCATCATCGATACAACCGTTGGTAATCCACATTTTTCTTCCATTGATTACCCATGAACCGTCTTCACGCTGGTCAGCAGTTGTGGATAGTCCAAGGACATCTGTTCCAGCATCAGGTTCACTCATCGCCATAGCGCCAATCCATTCTCCAGAACATACCTTGGGAAGTATGCGAGAACGTTGTTCATCTGAACCATTGAATTCAAGATTATTTACAAATAGCATTGAATGTGCTAGGTAGGCAAGAGCAAAACCGGGATCGCTTGCAGATAATTCCTCGTGAACGATCACTGTTGCTACGGCATCGAGACCGGAACCACCGTATTCTTCACTGGCAGTTATACCAAGAAGACCTAATTCTCCAAGTGATCTAAGTAAATCCAAATTGAATTTTTCATCCCGATCGAATTCTAAGGCTTGCGGTTCCACGTTTTCGTTAACGAAATCACGAACCATGTCACGTAGCATTTGATGCTCTTCGCTAGGATTTGCAATGTCCATAACTTGACCCCAGCCTGTCGGGGGATGGATTTGCTTTTTTGTGTTCGGTTTCATCGAGCAATCTTTCTTGCTCTTCTACGGGGTTGATTTTCGCTCCCAATAGCAGGTCTGGAACTTGCTCTTCGCACTGCTTTTCGCCTCTTGACTTTCCTTTCAGTCCTTGCGACCTTACGGGCTCTCTTTCCAACATGCTTGAGATGACCAGACTTCACTTGCGGTTCAGCTGGCAAACTGGTATCAATCCCTGCCCGTAAAAGAACATCTTCGGCCATACCTTTGGCTGAAACAACGGTAACTTCCTCAACTATTCTGGAAGCCATGTGCCTCAATGTATCACTATTGTTAACGATTGGCTGATTTGTTACATCGACCATAACATGCTGCTGAATATCTAATTGTTCCTCCATTAATGAAACAAGGAAATTCCTTGTTAAGTCAACTTGCTCACGCTCTACCATATGCATCCCATCCAGTTAACAGGGACTCTGACGCAGTTATGAACTTTCGGCGATAAATGAACCGCTACATGGCGTTTTTACAAACAGTGAAAACCATCCAAAAATGAACTAAGGGGCCGTGACCGGGACTTGAACCCGGGCTGGCAGGACCACAACCTACCGTGCTAACCGCTACACCATCACAGCCATCGGTTATTTTCGTCCACCGGAAAGCCGTATATATCTCATTCCGTTCATACTAGTGACTCTTATCACCGTTCGATTCAAGTTCCATTGCGTATGAGGACTAACTATGCGCCGCTATGCAGTACTAGTTCTGATTATGATAATCATGCCTGTGACCATGGCTGAAGCCAGAAGTGTTCATTCGACATCGGAAGTCGAAATGTTCCCTCAAGGGACAATGGAAGTTTCCGATGATTGGGAATTTAATCGACACCTAGCATTTACTGCCGAAGATAGGCCGGATGATGCAGATTATGTTTCTGGGATGGTAGCAGACAACCATATGACCCTTGGAATCAATTTACCTGAACATCTCGATGATCAAATGATTTGGTCCAGTACAACGCCTACGAACTCTAACGCATCGATAGGTATGCCAGATGGAGCGTACAGCTGGTCTACAGGACCTGACATCACACTTTCTGGTTTCGATGTTTCATCATTTGGTGAAAATAGTATCGAGAGTGTAGAGTTGATTATCCACTTCAATGTCCCAGACCCTTTAACTCAGGATAAGGCTAGATTCTCAGTAGTAAACGATGGGATACATGATTTGGTCAAAACCTGGAGCAACACACAAGGCGGCCTATACTACATGACCAACGGATGGTCTGTGGAAATATTTGATGATAACAATTGGACATGGGACGAGTTATCAAATATTGAAATTAATCTAGACTATGTGTCAAATGGCGGAACTGATGATTCACAGTTGCAGGTGGATGCTGTCGGCCTGAAGGTAACAATGCGAACTCCTTGGTACGGTGCTGAAAGAGTCACTGCATCTTCAACAAACCAATTCACAGATTGGCCTATTATCGATTTTGACATCACATCTGGACAAATGTCGTCTGTTTCAACAGCACCATGTGGGCTAAGCTCAGATGGTGGAACATGGACAACGGATTCTATTGCAAAACCCTCCGGACAAACTTGGGGAAGAATACACTTTGACCATGATGATTCAAATGGTACAGTTGGCATAGAGTATGTCAACAATCAAGGCGCTTGGGTTACTATTGAGTCCGGACTTATTCCAGCAGTATCCTCTGACTTACAACTAAGATTTACCATCACTGACACATGCTTGAGTAGAGCATGGGTAGATATTAACGACCCACAAGTAAGAGTAACAGGAAGCATTGTAGGAGATAGTGATGCGATGTCTGAGAACTTTACCAGATGGACTATTGTCGTGAATGGAGAAACTATCGCCAATAATGGAGGCACTGACTTGGGAACCTTCGACATGCAAATTCCAATAGGACATACAATGACACAATCTGATACGGATTTGGATATAATCATCAAAGCATGGTACAATTGGGATAATGATGGCGCACCAGCGTCACTTAATCTACTGATTCACGAAGTAGAGATCACAGGAGCATATTCTATCGAATATGATGAAGACCCTGTTTGCGGATTACTTGGGTCACATAATCTCCAAGAAGATGGAGGAGGAGTAATACTTCCTCTTCTTTCGAGATGTAGTGATGACCGAACTGATGTAGGCGACCTAGTCGTTCAATTTGAAAACACAAACCCTGATGTTGTCGAAGTTGACTTAACAGAAGGCCAGGTTCGTTTAAAACTAGTTCAAGAGGCATCCGGTGTTGCACAAATCACCACTACAGTAAGTGATTCAGCAGGTAACTATTGGAGAGAAGTTTCCACAATAAATGTAGCAAATGTCGATGATAAGCCAGTATTGGATGAATTCCCATCTGTTGTTCCTGTGGAACATGGTTATGCACATGAAGTGCCATTCTCATTATCCGATTCGGATTCCTTCATTCAGGACTTGACAGTAACTACCAATCGCTCATGGGCTACAATTGACATGGATGAAAGAATGGTTGTTGTTGATGCACCAACTCCTGGATTTACTTCTATACTAATCACAGCATGCGATGAAACTAGTTGCTCAGAAAGGGTACTTGACTTGGAAGTCAGAGCTTTGGCTGAACTATTTATCGAAGAAATTAGAGTTGATGATCTAATACCTGCTGGAGAAATATTCGAAGTGAGAGTATTCGTTAGAAACGCAGGTCAAGTAACAGCAACACTAGTTTCTGTTAGATGTACAGCCGATGGGCAATCATTTGGCACTGGTGTTATTCAAATGCTTACTCCTGGACAACTTGGTTCAGTTTCCTGTGACATGCAAGCACCTGAAGATGATGACAGTTTGCTAATCGAAGCGGAAGTCGATAGAGGCACGAGTATTGATGAGGTGGATGAAACCAATAATGTTGAAACTACTGTTGTAGTAATAGGGGCGGCGCTAGATGACGACACTAGTTCTGGAGAAGACAGTAATTTTGAAATTGGAGAAATGACTGTTTACATAATCTCAGGCGGTATACTTCTTCTAATTCTAACCGTATTTGGGATGCTTGCTCCTGCCAAAATTCGTAAACTCGAATGACACCTGCAAAAGCACACTGTTTGACGGATAACCGCAAAAAGTGGGTTAATCTTCATATGCGGAAGTATTCAGAATTGGTTACTTCGGATGGGCTGTGGGGGCTCTTCGCCATTAGGTGACGAAGTCGAGTGTGGAACACATGAGTGAATTGAAAATTAGAATTGAAACAGAAGAATGGGTCTATGAAGAGTACGTTGAAGCTTGAAGATTATTTCTTCCAGCTACGAGGATAAGTATCCTCTGGCATCAACACGCAATTAGGCTTTGCAACTTCGCCCTGAGTCATCTCAGGGATCACCTTACTAGGTTGTACTAGGTTTGCTAGTGCTACCGCTTCACCCTTGAGTGTAACGAGTAATACTTCGCTTCCAACTCCGAGATCTTCAGGAATACTAACAACTCCTGGCCTAAGTAAAGGAGCACCATGCGATAATGCTGCTGCGGCTCCATCCTTGATTACAATACGGGGAACATCAGACAACATATCTTCGAGAGGATGGAGAATGCGATTTATTGCATCAGCATCTCCTTTCTCTTTCCACAACCAATGCGCATCCGCAAGTTGTTGCATAGTTACGGACTGCTTGAGAGAGAATTCACCTGATGATGGACGTCTTAGCTCTTTCAACTCAACAGGAGTGTCTAGAAGTAGTCCCAAATCACGAGCCATAGTTCGAACATATGTTCCGGCTTCACATTCGATATGAGTTAGGGCATTTTTGCCATCAAAATCTAGAATTTCAAACCTTGAGATTCTCCTAGTTCTAACCTGTACTTTAACCGCAGATATCTCAGGAGGTACATTGTAGACTTTGCCAGTTAACTTAGCCATATTTTCTTCCAATTCAGAAAGTTCGATTTCTCGACCGATTTTAAGAATCGCCAAATATGATTTGTCATGAGTTAGTATTCTACCTGTAAGACGCATTGCTTTTCCAGCTAACAAAGGTAGGACACCTGTTGCAAATGGATCCAAGGTTCCACCATGACCTAATTTTTCAAGGCCCATCATATCTCTAGCCCAAGCACTGACTTGGTGTGATGATGGCCCAGGGGCTTTATCGAGAAGGATAAATCCAGATTCAAATAGTTGCTCAACTGTTCGTTCTTCAGGTTTGCAACCATGACTAGGTGAGGTTTGTGCTTCATTGTCAAGGATAATCATTCAAGTTCCTCCAGTATTTTCAAAGCGGCCTCTAGGACTTCTTCTCTAGTGAGGCCAGAAGCATCGATGACATGAGTGTATGGGGTCGTATCTTCTGGGTTAAGACCGTACATCTCCTGAAATCGGGCAAGGTCTACTTGGCTACGTTTGCGGTTGTTAGACAATGCTAAGTCAAGAGACACACCTTCCCTAGAAACTACTCTACTAGCCCTGACAGACTCGCTAACATCTAGCCAAAGACGAATGCAATCTAACTCTAAGATATGCGCCCACCAGCCGCACAAGCGGCTTTCCATTACTTCAGGACCTGCAGAATCTGACATTCTTGTTTTCAAAATATCGTCTAAGGAACGATCTACTGATTGGTCATCAGCACATATTTTACCAAATTTACCGAGTGAAAGATTTCGGTTTTTTGCCTCTTGGCGAAAAATGTCTCCACCATTGAGTGAAGACCATCCTCTTGCTTCACAAATTGCTGCAACTAGAGTACTAGTTCCACTACCTGGGTGGCCAGAAATAGTGATTCGAACCATTCACTCACCGCCACTCATGACGGCAGATTTTGCAGACATTAGTGTTAGGTCCGTCTCTCTCAATCATAGTACCGCCACACTGCGGGCAAGCGTTTTTGCTGCCAGTTCTAGAGACTTCTGTGTCTTCATCATCAGTTGCTACTTCGACTTTCTTTCTAGGTCCACTTCTTCTTTGTTCAGAGCGGCGACGCCGTGATTTTGCTTGAGAACTCTTAGCACCCTTTGGAGCACTAACTAAGTGCAGAAGAGGT
>JAOMTZ010000012.1 GCA_028356125.1 Candidatus Poseidoniaceae archaeon | reverse complement strand
TAACATCTGTTCTTCTCGAATCATTGGAACTGGTTGCTGTGAGCCATACTTCGGCAGTTACATCCGGCTCGACTCCTTCCGGGATAGTTGCAGTTAACCAGATATTGACAGGAGTATCTACTCTAACGAGAACATCTGCAGTTTGATTCCATGCAAATACAAAGCTCCAACCATTTGGAACATTCTTGTCCTCAATCGACAGCGAGAATACATCTGTAGCTTCGCCTATGTTTTGTATCTCGACTGGGAATGAACATGTACTACCTGGTGTACATCTTGGCGTTATTTCTGGAATGATAATTTCAGGCATCCTGTCTGGTAGGACTTTGATCACTGTAGTGACACCATCTTCAACTGTGGAATGTCGGTTTGATGTGACATTTACAGTTACAGGAATATTGCCTTGACTCGCGTTTTCATCTACCATGACTCGGAGATCAATTATTCTAGATTCCCCTGGTAGTAACTCGATGCCTGATGTCCCCAGGCTGACTCCATTTGGATTAGAGAAGAAATGGCTCCAGCCAGTTGGCACTCCATTTGCAGTTGGTGTGTATCTTGCAGAAATATTCCCGCTATTGGTTACTTCCAACCGCATCTGTAGTGAATGTGAATCTTAATTGAGTTGATGAATGGAAATGCGAGTTTTCAACAGGTATCAGTGGGGAGTTTTTACCATTATATGCTGCTGAGAATGTTTGCCAATTAATTCCATCTTGGAAATTATTGTCTACTGTACTCTGCATGGTAAATGTCTCATCCCAGACACCAGTATCATCTTTGATGTAACCTTTCATTTGGTCCCCTGCGCCAGCACCTCCTGTGTAGAAGAATGAGTAACCTATTGCTGCATTATGACCATTTGTGTCGTCAGCCACATTGAACACAGGACTGGTTAAAGTCGATGTTGATGAACTTGAATAAGTTGAAAATTGACCATTTCCTACATGGAATGAATTTGACTGTGAGATATATGCATCTGAATTGACTTTCCAATCTCCGCTTATTGTCCATTGACTCATGTCCACACAGTTATCGTAAAGGTAGGCAACAGTAAGATGTCTAGATTGTTGGTTATTTGACTGATCATCATCTCCATTTGCATTTGATACTGAAATTTGGAGTGTGTGATTTCCAGTGTAATGAGGAGTCCAAAGTATATCCAGTGATGCTGAAGACGAACCGGGTATCGGACTTAATCCACTAGATGTATTCAATAACTCAAATCTGGTATATTCGTTGTGTAGGACAAAGACATCAACGTCGACAAATCCAGATTGAACAGTACCTAAATTCTCAATCACTATGTTAATATTCATCTCGACTCCAATCACTCCATCTGTAACATAGAGATTTTCTGGCTTATTGAAACTGACTATCGGGTAGTTGGATGAGAACATTTGATACAATGACTGATTTACAGAATCAGGATAAGTGATGGAGATATCAGTGATATCCAAGTCAATATTGACTGCACGAGTCGTTGCCGCATTTGCCATCGGCATAAAAGATGGTAAAAGCAGCGCGATTAGAATAATCGGGACGATTCGTCTCATGGGCCTCATACTGCCACATTAATGCAAGCAATATGACACCTTCGCTATTCTTCCTCTAATGCTTCCTTTGCAGATTCTAGTTTGACTTCTAGTTTCTTTTGCTTAGCCCTGGCAGCAAAATATACGGTGAATGATGGGACTAAGACCATACTGAAACATCCTATTACGGCAGCTAATGCCCACATAAATTCAGTAGCAGCATCAACTTCAAACTGTTTGACTGAAGATAATTCTTCGTTAACCTGTGTCAAAGATATTGTTGGGTTTACAGTTCTGTTACCATTCTCGATGACAGTTATTCTAACAGTAGATGGCTCAAAACTAGTAGAGATAATTTCACTGGATTTATCTTCTGCTTCCTCCTGTGAGTCTGCATAGATTGAACCTTTTCCTCTTAGTGCAGGGTCCGGGTCAGTCAATGATGTGATCGATGCATATCCATCACTAGAGTTGACTGTATGTTCAACACTCTTTGAACAAGAATCAGAACAAGAGAAATCTTCAGCATCCGAATTCCCCAAATCTGGGTGACTGTAAATCCCGGCAGCATTGGATATTGAAATAGTTGAACCACTGGAAAGACCTGTGCCTGTTAGATTTATCCAAGTGAGATTATTGCTTTCCAAGTTAGCATCCCATGTCCATGTTGTCGTATTAGTATCTGAATCATGTAATCTTTCTACACCTTCCAAGGCCACTACAGACTCGTTAGATTCTGCACTGTAAACATATACTTCGCTCTCAATGGTGGCTCCATAAACGGCGTACGCTAGCAGTAATATCAGTGTTAAACCCATTCCGATTAAGGTACGCAATAGGTTCGGATTTTGGGCCAATGCTTTGCGCATATTATATCCCAAAAGGGAGTACTTCATGAACCCTACGAGACTAGGCCCGCAGTAGCCCCTTCAGGACCTCGTTATTTTGGTGCCAGAACAGTGCCTTTGATATAGGGGAGTTAGGTCGGCAGGTTGCTTGGTGCTACGATGACGACGTTTTACGATGTCCCTGCTGACCTACTGAATCCAGCTCTTGCTGATAAGTTATCCTCTGTTGATAAGATTTCACGTCCTCAGTGGGCCGATTTCGTCAAGACAGGAATTCATCGAGAGAGGCCTCCTACCCAAGAAAATTGGTGGGAACTACGCTGCGCTGCACTACTGCGCAAGGTCGCCCGCGAAGGACCAATCGGTGTCAATTCACTTGCTCAAGCGTACGGTGGGAAGAAGGACAACGGATCGAATCCTCACACTCCTGCTATGGGCAGCCGTCACATCATACGCACGGCTTTACAACAATTATCTGATGCAGGTCTTGTTGAAATGAAGGAAACTAAGACAGTTCAATCTGTTGATGGGGACCAAAAGTTATACTCTGGAAGAACTCTTACATCTGCTGGACAGAAGATGTTAGATGAAGTTGCACACTCTATACGTGCACAGGTCGAGGAAGCATATCCTGGACTTGCTAAATACTGATTGGAAGTGAAAGGACGTGGCAACAATGACAACCGCCGCTGATGATGAATTAGCCAACATACGTGCTCAACGTATGGCGCAAATTCAGACTCAGTTGGAAGAACAAGCAGCAGCCCAGGCTGATGCGGAACTTGAGCAACAGACTCAAGCGGCAGCGGTTGCCGAGTTGGACAATTCCATGAAGACTATCCTTACTCCTGATGCTCGCTCAAGATTGGCTAGTCTAAATCTAGTAAATCCTGAAATGACAGTTAGAGTCAAGACACACCTGGCAAAGTTAGCTGGCGAGAACAGGATTGCAATTCCTGTAAATGATCAACAACTCAAGCGAATCCTCGCTGGTCTTTCCGAAGGCCGAAGAGAGACAAGCATCCGTAGAATCTGAGGTGAAAAAATGTCACGTAACAAGCCAGCCGCAAAGAAAATTCGTTTACTCAAAGTGGGTAAGCAGAACCGCCGTGTCCCAGTTTGGGTCATGCTCAAGACAGCTCGTAACACAGTATCTCATCCAAAGCGCCACCACTGGAGGCGCAGTAAATTACAGAGGTGATTATGAATGGCACGTGGAGCAGTTAGCGAACTAGTAGTTCCTTTGAGGAACGCATGGAACATTACCCGATACAAGAGGGCACCTAGAGCAATTCAAATCATCAAGAATGAGGTAGTAAAGCACCTGAAAGTTCGTGAAGACGAAGAAGTTTGGATCGACCCGGCAGTTAACGAAGCAATTTGGTCTCGTGGTATAGAGAACCCGCCTCGTAAGATACGCCTACAAGTCACTCGTCACGACGAGCCAGACATACCAATTGAAGTCAAATTAATGGAGGAGTGAAAATGGGTAATATACGTCCAAGTTTTATCAAAATTCGTGCAATTATTCTTTGTGAAGAACACGGTGAAAAGTTCACTAATGACTTCGATCATAACAAGAAAATGGTTCAAGAATTAACCGATGTCGGAAGTTCAAAGAAATTACGTAATTGGATTGCAGGCTACGTAACTCGTTACCGCCAGCGCCGTACTGACTGAGTGATTTCAATGGCGATTAGAGTCGCCTGGGATAGAACTCCCGTCAGTGTCCATGGCAGTAAGAGTGAATTACAAATGCTAATTCAACATTTGAGAGACAATCATAGTTTCCGTAAGCATTCAATTGTGATGCCGGATAGAGAGAATGACGAAGAAGCGGTCTTTTTCCTCTACGCTCCTTGTGATCCAAGATGGATTTCGGAGGCCATCTAATGGGAGATCGCTTAGATGTTCCACTACCTGATTCAATTTACGAATTGGACATCGTATTAGTTGGAATAAATCATCCTGGTAATTTGGGTGCAGTGTGCCGAGCTATGCTGAATCATGGTTTTGCCAAGTTATCGCTAGTTAATCCGAAATGCTCGATAGACGATGAAGAGGCACGAAATCGTGCTAAACATTCAGGTAGAATCTTAGATGATGCAATGATTTACAGTTCTCTAAAAGATGCTATTTCAAAAGCCTCATTGGTTGTTGGAACTAGTGGTAAAAGAGAAGTTGGCTCTAAAGTCCTCAAGAGACATTTCGTTTTACCATGGGAATTCGCAGAGAGGGTACGTACTCTTGAGGGGAGAGTAGCATTAGTTTTCGGAGAGGAGGGCAAAGGCCTCTCCACGGAGGAACTAGATATGTGCGACATTCTACTTACACTTCCAACTTGGGAAGGGTATCCAATTGCTAATCTATCACAATCAGTAGGTCATTGTGTCTATGAGTTACACAGAGACCGGGTCAAGAATGGCTTATCTGTTCTTGGCGTTCAAAAGAACCGAGGCCTTAAGCCAAAACTAAGGCAGATTCTTAAGCAATCAATAAGCGAATTTGCAGGATCTCTTGATAGTGACATTAACGAGTTAATTGCTGATGTTTACGACCGAGTAATAATGCGTGGAATACCAATCGATTCCGAAGCTGAAAGAATGATTGGTTCTCTTGTGCAAGCAACGACTGCTCTTCAGAAGGTTTCTGGAGACGAAGATTGGCAAAGAGAAAGAAGAAAGAGAGTCACTCCCTCCAGCAAGCCCAAGACTTCGGAGTCTCCCTAACATGCATTGCAACTAGTCGTAACTTGTTACCATATGCAGTTTTTATGTGCGGCGCAACTTGTTCATATGCCCACTTAGCAAGGTTTTCTGCAGTTGGAATAAATGGAACTTTTACGATTCTGTGCTCCGGAGGAAGTAGTTTAAACATCTCAAGTAGGAGTTCATCTCCGTCATAAACTACGAATGCATGATCGATTATATCGTGGACGTATTCATTCAGTATAGCAGAGACATCTGAAAAATCAATCAGCATACCTTGTTCGGATGCACCATCTACCTCAACAACATCACCTTCGATTTCGGCTTCGAAACGGTATCTGTGGCCATGCATGTGCTGGCATTTCGACTTATGATTAGGCACGCGATGCCCAGTGTCGGTCTCTACGAATCTACGAATTATTGTTGTCATTTACTCACCCTTGAAATCTAAACAAATGGAATTAATGCAGTATCTGGGTCCTTTGAATTCATGGAATAGATGCCCTAAATGCGAATCACAATTCGAGCATCTTACCTCAATTCGGGTCATTCCATGACTTGTGTCCTTGATTTGAGTGATGTTAGCATTCGGTAACTCTTCATTAAATGCCGGCCATCCACATCCAGAATCAAATTTAGAACTTGATGTAAACAGTTTCAAATTACAATCTGCACAGTGGTATACTCCGTCCTCGTAGTGTTTATCGTATTCTCCAGTGAATGGCCTTTCCGTTCCATTTTCTTTCATTACATAATGGCGTAATTGAGCCTTCAAGGCGTTTTCCAAAACCTCTTCCCATGAAGTTACATATTCTACAGGGTCTTTCCTTCCGATTGCGTGGAACGCTAGTATTCTCTCAACATCAGCTCCACTTGTCCCACTAGATCGGCCTTTAGAATCGGGATTGTATGAAGTATTGGTGTTTGCAAATACTGTGTCAAAATCAAGATTCAACTTTTGGCAGGCAATCAATGCATCCCGCAGAATTGTTTCTTTGTCGCCATCGATATATGGAAGATGGAAGGATACTCTTTCACTACCCCAGTTGCCTAGTGCAAATGATTCTTGAAGTGATTCGTAGAACTCCGGCCTACAATCTGGATAAATTGCATGATCTCCCGAATGCACCCCCAATGCAATCTTGACATCAGTATCCTCTTTCACAGCAACAGAAAGGGCATATCCGTAAACAATGGACGAGAATATTGCATTTCTATTAGGAACTACAGTTGCTTTCATCTGTTCTTCCTCATAATGACCTTCTGGTATTTCGATGTCATCACTAGTCAAGGCTGAATGGAATAAACCCATTGCAGATGATAAATCTGCAATTTTATGCTCAACATCGTGACCCATTTTTGATAGATATTGTATATTCTGTTGTGCTCTTTCTAACTCAACATTATGCTTTTGTCCATATTCGTATGAGATGCAACTAACTTTGTATCCATCAACTAATAGCCGAATTAGTAGACCGGTAGAATCCATTCCACCACTCAATGCCATTACTGCTCGCATTAGTCGACCCCCATCCATTTGTGTGTTTGCAAAGATAATCTCCAGCCAGGACTAGACTTTACTAGTCTTTCAACCACAGCGAAATCTTTGCCATTTTGTTCTACAGAATTCGTGTCCATGTAGCAAGGCTGAATGAAGTGATGTTCAAAACCTTGTTTTAAATCATCATACATCGACAAATCCTGTCCACAAAATACAACTTTCAACTCATGTCCAACACGCTGTTTAATCGATACATTGGGGTAAAGTTGATCTTTAGGCGACACACAGATCCAATCTATAATGTCAGGAACTTCTATTGTGCCGTTTGTTTCAACAGAGAGATTTAGGCCATGTTTCTTCAATTCAGAACCAATGGTTTGTAAGTCCTGCAAACATGGTTCTCCTCCGGTAAATATCACCCTTTCACAATTGAATGAAAGAATCGTTTCAACAATATCCTCTAGATTCATTTCTTCATAAGTAAGGAAATCAGTGTCGCACCATTCACATCTAAGATTACAGTTTCCAAACCTAACAAATACATGGGGGACTCCTGCATGGAAGGCCTCACCCTGTACCGAATGGAATATCTCAACGATTGGATATGTTTGCAAATTATCACTTCAGTTAGACAGAGGAGTGCTTCGTATTAATTGCATTAATTCAGTTCTTGCTTCAGTTTTGTCAAAGAATACACCGCGCATTGCGCTTGTTGTCATTACTGCGTTCTGTTTTGACACCCCTCTGCATTGCATACATCCATGGGCTGCTTCAATGATAACTGCAGCACCAAGTGGGTTCAATTCAGTCTCTAAATCATCAGCAACACCTTTTGTAATGCGTTCCTGGTTCTGAAGCCTTCTGGCGTGTAACTCTACAATTCTAGCTAGTTTACTAATGCCAACAATTCTTTCAGTTGGTATGTAGGCAACATGCGCCCTTCCTTTGAATGGCTGAAGATGGTGTTCACAAGTTGAATGGAATTCGATGTCTCTTAACAATACTATGCCGTCATATCCTTCTCCATTGAAAGTAGAAGAGAGAACTTCTTCAGAATCCATGGAATACCCAGCATATATTTCTTCAAACGAGTCGATAACTCTCTTGGGAGTGTTTACCAAACCCTCACGACTCGAATCTCCTTCGATATATTCTAGCAGTGTTTTTACAGCATTCATTGCCTCTTCTCTTGTTCTCATTATTATTCCTCCAATCTTCCATGTCTAGCATCAATTGCATCTAATTGATCTAGCATTTTGCGGCAGGCAGTTCTGATAGCATCTGCTACCGATACGAATTTACCATTGTCTCCAACATGTTTCTTGATATCATCAAGAATTTGTGATGGCATGTCCAAACTGACCTTAGGCATAGTTCGGGCTATGAATAATCAGTTATAGATATTCGTATGCTATTACTCCAGTATTATCCTTGTTTTTTGGATTTAGCAATTCTTGACCTCATTCCGCCATCCCAAGATCTCATTGCAACCGCTATGATGTGCATTATACTCATGGTGTTAATTTTACACCGCATTGTATTTATTATTGTTGAAGGTTGTCCCATGGGTCCTAAGAAATTGAAGCTACAAGGTCTTCACGGTTGAATTGTCGAGCGGCAAACCATGCTGCCAGTCCTGCATAAAATATACTTGTAGCTACCCAAATAACTACGTGTTCAGTAATCACTCTGTCTAGTAATAATTCACGCATTGCCAATAATATGTTGACCAATGGAATAGCAAACCACCATTCTTCGATACTGTCTAAGTTGAGAACTTGGGTAAACAGAGCAGGGAATATGATGAATAAAACAGCAGGTCCAAGTAATGAACCAGCCTCTTTTACACTATGTGCTTTCATCGCTAATGCTAACTCAAATGCAACTACCATTATTGCGAATATCACAACTGCTCCCAATAACAAAATTGCACTTGCTATCGATATTGCTGGGACACCAATTACTGATGATGATGCCAAATACGAAATCGCAAATAGTAAACCTCCGATTTGAAGAGCCACGCCAGTGCTGGTAATAGTGGCTACAGCTAACCATTTGCCTGCCAGTAATTGCATTCTGGTACAAGGTAAGCATAACAGAGCTTCCAGGGTCCCTCTTTCTCTCTCACCAGCAGTCATATCAATCGACGGTTGAATTGCGCTTGAAGCAGTCCAAATCGCAATTACCATCGGTATGAATAATGAAAGTACCAAACCAGCCTGCTCTCCTTTCGTGGCAGCATCTGTTTCATTGATGTCGCCATCCCATGTCACAGGGTCTAATGTCGTCTCAGGATCTAAGCCTGCTTCGACAATTGTTCCGTTAACCACTCCACTTTCCCATATTGTAATCGCATTCAGTATGCGATTACGTGCTTCATTAGAGGCTTCACTAGTTGACAAAAATAGAATTGAAAATTTCCAAGACGAAGCATTTCCATCCTCAGTTAATCTGAATATTGCACTCACTTCTTGTAAACGTAATCTTTCATCATCATCACCAATGTCTGATAGATTTTCAATACCAGTTGGCATTTCTTCATAAGTGAATAATAAGTTTGATTCATTGAAAGCTAATTGCAATTCATCATTAATTTGACCTTGCCAAACTACCTCTAGATCTAATGCATCTAGTTCAGCAGCTTCAGATTGAAGAAGAAGTGGTAGTGCGATGAATAATGCAGGGAATATCAAAAGAGGTATTACAATCAATGCCAATAGAGTACGCCAATCTCTTACGAACTCAATGATTTCTTTTTTTGCAATGGTAGAAATAAATCGCCATGAATTACTCATCTTCGCCAACCTCCTCATTATTTGGGGTTCTTCCTGTTAAGAGTCTCCTCCACCATTTTGACATTTTACCTTCTTTCTTGTTATCTTCCTTTCTTGCTCTTGCTTTATCAGATGTAAGTGCAACATATGCGTCTTCAAGATTATCTTTACCTGTTTGTTCAAGTAATTGTGTGGGTGAACCATCGGCTCGTATTGTTCCATTATGAACTATTACTATTCTATCACAAACCTGTTGTGCTTCAGCTAAATGATGAGTGCTGTAAATTACTGTACCACCTTCATCTCTTAATTTTCCAACCAATGAACGTACAGTTCTTGCACTAGTCACATCAAGTCCTGCTGTTGGTTCATCTAGTAGCAGTATGTCTGGGCCATGTGCTAATGCTCTCAGTAGGGCGGTCTTTTGCCTCATACCTCTACTGAAACCCTTGGTATGTCTTGATAATGCATCTGTTAAATCCAGCCTATTAGAGAAGTGAGATACTCTGTTCCAAGCAATGTCATCTGGAACTCCATACATTCGAGAATGGTATCGGATGTTCTCCCAAGCTGTTAATCTAGAATAGAGTCCTGTTGATTCAGGCACAACTCCCAATTTTGAGCGCATGGTTGACACTTTTTTACCTTCGAAAAGAATTGTACCCATCGTCGGTTCCATAACACCTGCCATGAGTCGGAGTAGTGTTGTTTTACCTGCACCATTACCACCCACTAATCCTATGACTTGACCTGAATTTATATCCAAGTCTACGTGAGTTAGAGCTTCCACTTCATCAAACCTCTTTGCAACTCCAGTAAGTGTAAGAAGTGGCTTGTTCATGTAAATAACTCACCTTCCGGATTCTAAAGCAGCATCTAGTCCTGGATGTTTTTCTTCGATACGCTGCGCTCGCTTAATTTGTTGCAAAATCAATTCATGAATCTCTTTCTGAGAGATTCCCATTTCTATATGATTAGCAATCATGTCTAGAGCACCTTGTATTGCTCCTGCATCCAAAAAAGCATCATTAGTGATTATCTTGTCGTGTCGACATTGTTCCAATCTGTTGGTAACATACTCAGATTCATTACGAACTCTTGGACCATCGATATGAGGTTGAGCAATTAACCTGTCCAGACATGTGCGCATAATTACCTGTCCTCAAGTCTGCTTTTCATATTTTGTAATTTGCTCATTTCTGAGCCAGTTCTACCAAGACACCGCCCGTACTTTTCGGGTGAACAAAAGCAATCATGGCTCCATGCGCTCCTTTACGAGCAGTCGAATCAATCATTTTGATGTTGTTTTCCAGTAGTATTGCGATCATTCGCTCAAGGTTTTCGACTCTGAAACAAACTTGTTGCACACCAGGTCCTCTTTTTGAAAGGAATTTACCAATTGGTGTATCCTCTGAAGTAGGCTCCAATAACTCGATTTTTGGAGAAGAAGGATCTTCTTCACTGGTTGAAAAAAATCTAGTTGTAACGCCTTGATCTTCAACGACTTCATCCTCACCTTGGATTAATCCCAATAATTTCCAGAATCCAGAACTTTCATCCAAGTCGGCGCACGCAATTCCAATATGGTCTAGATATATTTTCATCCAATCACCTAGAAACCACTTGGAGCCATCCATGTTCCAAATTCATCTTTCATTGCGCCAATAATCTCACCTAATGTGCAATCATGCTTGAGGGCTTCAATAACAAGCGGGAACAAATTAGTATCACCAGCAGCACCTTCACGAATCGATTGTAGCGAAATATCAACTGCTTCTTGGTTCCTTGATTCTCTGAGAATAGCCAGTTTTTCTTGTTGCATCAGACCTAGATTCGGATCTGGTTTTAGAACAGGTGGCATTTCTCCCTCTTCTAATACGCCGTGATTTACACCGACAATATTTCGGTCACCCGATTCCACTTGTGTAAGGTGTTGCCATGCAGATTCATGAATTTCTCTTTGTTGGAATCCTGCCTCTATTGCTTTCAAAGCCCCACCCATCTCTTCGATTTCAAGAATTTTTGACTTGGATTGATTGTATATTTCATCGGTTAACATCTCCACAAGATATGATCCGCCTAGGGGGTCGGCCACACTTGCAGCCCCACTCTCTTCTGCTATGATTTGCTGCGTTCGTAGTGCTACAGTTGCGCTCTCCTCCGTAGGTAGACCTAATGCTTCATCATAGGAATTAGTGTGTAAGCTCTGTGTACCTCCGCATACGGCTGCTAATGCTTGAATTGTGACTCTTGCGATATTGTTCAGCGGTTGTTGAGCGGTCAAAGAAACTCCAGCAACTTGTGTGTGGAATCTCAGCATAGCACTCTTCGGGTTTTTTGGAGAATATCTCTCAGTGATCAGATCATGCCACAACTTCCTGGCTGCTCTAAATTTACTCGCTTCCTCAAAGAAATCGTTATGGCAATTGAAAAAGAATGAAAGTCTTGGACCGAATGTATCTATGTCCAATCCAGTTTCAATTGCCGCTTCGACGTATGCAAGAGCATTTGAAATTGTGAATGCGACTTCTTGAACAGCTGTCGAGCCGGCTTCTCTTATGTGATAACCTGAAATTGATATCGTATTCCATGAAGGAATTTCTTCTGCACAATGCTCGAAAATATCGGTAATCAACCTCATAGATGGGCCCGGTGGGAAAATATGTGTTCCTCGTGCAATATATTCCTTCAATATATCATTTTGAATTGTACCGCGAACTTGGGATTGACTAACTCCATTTTCTTCTGCTACAGCCACATACATTGCAAGTAGGACCATTGCAGGAGCATTGATTGTCATTGAAGTAGACACTTTGTCCAGAGGGATTCCATCCAATAACAACCTCATGTCATCAAGGCATGATATTGATACACCAACCTTACCAACTTCACCCTCGCTCATTTCATCATCAGCATCAAGACCTAACTGAGTTGGCAAATCGAAAGCCACAGAGAGTCCTTTTTGTCCTCTGTCCAATAGTAATTTGAAACGCTCGTTTGTTTCTTCAGCACTACTGAAACCAGCATACTGACGCATTGTCCATAATCGAGAACGGTACATTGTGTCGTGTATACCACGAGTGTAGGGTGGTTTTCCTGCAACTTCTGGACCAGCTATTTTTGGGACCTCGATTCCACCAAGTGTCCGCCAGTCTTCTCTACGCTGGCTACTCATTGATTATCTCTCCAATGATTATACTTTCATGCGTGCGTATAAATCCTCATACCAAATTTTAGAATAACTACTGATTATTTTCAACAGCAACCATCGTCATTGCAATCTTTGGCCGGTTCTCCAGCAGTCTCTTCTTCATGATTTACTCCGCCTTCACCGTGAACATGTCCGTGTGAAACTTCTTCATCAGTTGCATCTCTAATATCCATGATTTCGACATTGAATGTAAGGGATTGGCCTGCAAGTGCGTGATTGAAATCAACAGTTACTGAACCTTCAGCAACTTCAGTGACCCGGAATGGACCCATGTCGCTCATCAGAGTCATTCCAACTTCAGGAGTAATTTCACCGAACATGTCAGTTGGAACTTGCTGCACTGCATCTGGGTTGTGCTCGCCATATGCCTCATCTGATGAAAGTGTGAATTCAACTTTGTCTCCAGACTTTGAGCCCATAAGTTCTCTTTCGAAACCAGGAATCATTTGCTTGTGACCTACTAGGAAAGTTAGAGGTTCTCTCCCTATACTGGAATCAAAAACTTCACCAGAATCTGGTAGTGTTCCTGTATAGTGTACTGTTGCGACTTTGTTATTTTCGATTTCTGACATAGTATCATCTCTTTGTAGTATATTTCTTAACCATCTTTCTGAATTCATCAGCGATTCTTTCAGGAATAATTAATTCGGCCTCTTTTTGATTAATGAATTCGATAGCTTCGGAAACACCGATTCTTTCACCCTTAGCCCAGATCTGGCCTAATACATTTGAACGGTGCTCTTCACTGACTTCTTCAACATCTAGCAAATCTCTTGCAACATACTTGTACTCCAAGTATTTCCTACGGTCTAGTTTACGAGACTGAGGCTGCCTTCCACCGCCCTTCTTATCTCCGGGACGTCTGCGCTTAGGCCTTCTATCTGCCTTTTTCTTCTCAGTTTTGATGGTCTTGAATACGTTTGCAGGATTCTTTTTCTCTGCAGTTTTAACCGGTGCTGCAATGACTTCTTCCACCGCGACTTCAGTAACCACTTCAGTAACATTTTCTTTTAGTATCTCAACTTCTGCTACTGGCGTTTCTTCCGATTTCTTTGCATCCTTAGCATCTTTAGCAAATTGGGCAGTAGCCGCAGATTTTGCACGTAATGCAGCCAATCGGTCTTCCCGATTTTCTGGTTTCTTAATCGAAGTTTTTGGAGCCGGTTTGGGTTGAGGGGAAGGTTTGTGAACAGGAGTGGATGTCGGAGCGACCACCTTTGCAGAAGATTGCTTCTCGTTTTCGATTTCCTTACGCTTGCGCATCGCTTCCATAGCAGCCTTTTGTTTTGCAGCTAAATCATTGGTAGGTTTAACTGGCTCAGGAGTACGTTGTCGGCTTGTTGGACGTTGGACTTTGTCCTTCCTGTCGCGTGCCTTCTGACTAGCATTTGGTGCAAATGGATTGAATGGCTCATCCTTGCGCCTTCGCCCGTTCATATTGTTGCGGCTATTCGGCCTCTCATAACCCTTGGCATCCACTCAAGGCCACGAAATCGGTGTTTGATCAGTACGCATTTCCTGATCTATTCCCGAATGTGTCAAAGATGTCGTCCTTCCACTTCGAATTTCAAGCCAACCCAGTCTAGCAATCATGGTCCCATTATCGATGCAGTACATCTTCGGAGGACAGTGGCTACTGGCATCTCTTTCAGAGCACATGATAGATGACATTTCACGAAGTCTTTGATTGCAAGCAACCCCGCCACCCAATAATATCTCACTCTTGCCAGTGTGAGCCAGTGCTCTTTCAGCAACTTCTATGCATGCTGCAAATGCATGTTCTTGAATACTCCAACATACTGCTTCAAATGGTACACCTTCACTGACTAATTTGTTGGCAGCACTCATTAGTCCAGAGAATGCTAAATCCATTCCATGAACAGCATATGGCAATTCTAATCCAACTAATGAGGGATTTGGGTTCTTTGAAATCCATTCTAGTGATTTTTGTTCGATTACCGGTCCGCCAGGGAACGGTATGCCGTGCTTTCTTGCAAATTTATCAAGCATATTTCCGATACCGATGTCTAAAGTTTCACCGAGAACTCTGTATCTTCCATCAAGTCTTGCAATTACTTGTGTATTACCTCCACTTACGTAGAGTAGTATTGGGTCATCACATCCACATTGTTCACGACCTATCTCAATATGAGCTACACAATGATTTACTCCAATTAAAGGGACTCCAAGATGTTCCGAAATCGTTCTTGCAGCAGCAGCACCAGTCCTCAGACAAGCACCCATTCCAGGCCCTTGTGAGAAGGCAACAGCCCCAATTTCTCTAGTAGTAATATTGTTGTCACTAAGTAATTTAGAAAATAGTTGAGTTGACAAATCAACATGATGATCTGCCGCTTCGCGAGGATGTATCCCTCCTTCAGTTGGCCGCAAGGTGTCAGAAGAAGACGGGCGTGGCTTACCGTCTGGATCAACAAGTCCAAATGAGAATGTGTGCGCAGTAGATTCGATACCAAGTATCCATCCTTCTCGCATAATTGTGCGAGTAGGATATACTATCTAACGGTTATACTCTCCCCGTGTTACATGCAGCGCCTCCTAACCAACTCTGGACCCATTGCGCACCTATCGGGTGTGGGTCCATTAACTGGTGAAATTGAAGATTTGGACAAGCATATTTGGAGTGCTGGTTTGGGGATTTTAGTTGAAAATGGAGTAATAAAAAGAATCGCTCCATCTAACGAATTGTCTTCTGAGTATACTGGGGTCGAAATCATCGACCTAGGAGGGAAGGCGATAGTCCCCGGTCTTGTTGACTCTCATACTCATCTACTTTGGGCGGGTGACAGAAGCCGTGAAGTTTCATGGAAACAGCAGGGCTTCAGTTACCGTGAAATTGCATTGAAGGGCGGTGGTATAAATGCCACTGTCAAACCAACTAGGGACTCCACTGATGAGGATTTGAGACTAATTGGCATTGATAGAATGCAGGAAGCCTTGCGTAATGGTACAACGCACATGGAGGCGAAATCTGGCTATGGGCTAGATACAAAAACTGAACTCCGTCTCCTTTCAATCGGTAATCAGTTAAATGGAATTAGGAAATTACCAACTCTCGATTTAACATGGCTAGGGGCCCATTCAGCCCCACCTAGTTCTAACATTCCAGATTATTGTGAGGAGATTTTGTCTGACCAACTTCCAGCTGTTCTCGACCAAGGTATAGCGCGCAGTGCTGATGTTTTCTGCGAACCTGGTTGGTTTAATGTTGAACAAAGTGAAGATATTCTCAAGGCTAGTCGTTCGGGAGGATTGGACCTTCGCATTCACATCGATGAATTTGTGGATGGCGGTGGAGGAGACTTGGCTGCAGAACTTTCGGTCACTACTGCTGATCACGCTCACTATACCAATCCCAATTCTCGTGATTCAATGAGTAAGGCTGGAGTCAATACAGGGTTCTTGCCAGGCACACCATATGCAATGGGAGATGATTATCCTCCATTCCAAGATTGTCTTGATAATAATTGGGCTTGGTCCTTCGCCTCTGATTTCAATCCGAATTGTCGAACACTTAGTCTTCCATTCCTAGGTTCTGTTTTGGTTCAGCGTAATGATATCTCGCCAATCGCTTCTCTAGCGGCCTGTAGTCGTAATTCAGCAGAAACTACTCCGCACCCATCTGGACTTAAACATGGGATGATCTGTGAGGGAGCTATTGCAAATCTTAACATTGTCAATAGTCCGTGGTGGGAAGCATGGTGTCTGCAACCAGGTCATTCTCCATTTTATGCAACCATGCTTGCAGGCGATATGATTTACCATTAAAGTTCTATTAGGAAGCACTTGTTATGAAATCAAAAAATAGTTATTGGATGGAGACGGTTGTTTGTTCAGCGCGACGCGGCGTAGATGCTAGGTTAGAACGAATGCTTGAAGCTAGGCAGGAAATGCGTCGAAGAACAGATGGTTGCATTAGGGCTTGGGTTTCTCGTTCAATGGATAATCAACCAATGTTTTTGTTACAAGCAATTTACGAAGATGAGGAAGCTTGGCATAATTGTGCAAAAAGAATTGCAGATGAGTTAGATTCCAGAGATGGAGGTATCGATTCTCTACTTGGAGGGCCACCATTAGTTGGAATATTTGCTTTAGATCCGAAAGACCTTGATTTGGAGACCCCCTGATTGTCGCATAACGTACATTATGCGACGCTGATGATTAACTAGCTAGGCTGTATGTCGAGCAGTGTGTCGTTTATGGGCTATTTTTTGCAAACTTTTGGAAATTATACCCTTGAATGGGGGGGTTTTATGGGAAAAAAGGTGAAATATCGATTTTTTCAATCATAGGATTCATTACTATGATTATACAGGGGTGTTTGTTCTTATGGCTGAAGTTAGCGGATTCTGTCTGAAATGCAAAACATACGGTCCTATCAAAGATGGTAAGATGATCGTGATGAGTAATGGCCGCACACGGTGCGCTGGTTTCTGCTCACAGAATGGCTGTACTGGGAAGATTTCTAAGATTGTTTCTTGAGTAAGGCACCGATTCGGATATATACCGAATCACAGTGGCCAAGTTGCAAGGGCTCGTGGTCTAGGGGTTATGACGTTGCCTTGACATGGCAAAGATCGCCAGTTCAATTCTGGCCGAGCCCACCTTGCATAACAATATAGTGAGTTTACTCTATTTGCTTATGAATAGACAATTAGCGTTTAATCATCGGATTCGATTTCTTCAGAGTCTGGAACCTTAGGTTTCTCTTTAGCCACTGGCTGTTCATCTATGAATGAAAAGTCAGTTGAACCACCTACCCAGTTCTTGACATTACTATCATCGCCCTCAAAGTCTTCGTCTGCAATTGCAGCTCCCGGATTAATAGAATAGTCGGTTGGATCTACGTCTCTTGAACTAGCGCGTTCTTCTGGCGTAGGGGCTGCTCTTTCTTCGAGGTGAACTCCAGAATGAAACGTTCCACATTCAGGACACCTTGCAGTACCCTTTTGTGATATAGTGCCACAAACTGGGCAGGATTCTTTTCCAACTAGGGCGTCTAGCCTGTCAGACATAGAATCACTCGTCGTCTTCATCTTCCAAGAACATATCATCTTGGTCGGCTGTTACTTCTTCACCGTCTTCAGTTTCAATGGTTACTGTACCTTCATCGTCGTCGAATTCGATTATTTCTCCAAAGAATTCTTCTCCATCAATTTCAATTCCAACCCAGTCACCGACGTCTATATCGTCATCTTCTGAATCTTCATCGTCATCTTCTTCCGATTCATCATCTTCTTCCGATTCATCATCTTCTTCCGATTCATCATCTTCATCAGTTTCATTGTCATATAGACTTTCCACCTCTAGATCTTTTGGAGCTTGTAAAACACCTTCTTCCTCTTCTTCTTCAGCATCCTCACTATCTTCTTCAGATTCTGATGATTCTTCAACTGAATTATCTTCTCCCTTCACTCTTTGTCGAAGACTAGGTGCGTATACCATATGCAAGTATGCGGTTGCCCCAAGTCCAATTACTCCAAGAATGATGAACATTATGCCATCTAGATAGAACCCTTTAGGCATTGAATTAAGAGTGCCATCACTAGTTTCACCTGAGAAAATAGTTATTGAATTCCTACACTCATTTGGATCAATAGATGCTTCACAGGGGTATGTTTCTCCATCATTCACAAAGCCAGAACAAGTATCTCCCAAACTATCTCCGACTTCTGTTCCACAATGATTCCAATTATCTCCATCGCCTTCATAGACGATGGTTCCACCTTCTCCTGATGCTCCAGGAATTGCAAGTCCATTTGCAATGAATAATCCAACCATAGTAACCATTAGGAAATATGCAACTGGATAGAATATGTCGTTAGCCGATTTGCCCATCAGGAATTTCTGTAACTTAGATGGGAACTCTTTGACTTTCTTTTGTTTAGGGAACTTACCAGGTTTAATTCCAATTTTCAAATCCTCTAGAGCTTGGACTAATTCAACGGGGTCTACTCGGTTGTTCTCATTTGTGTCTAGATATTCCAAGATGGCCTTAACTTGAGTTGCAGTTAGCCATTCGCCGGAAATTCTTTCGATTCCTTTCTGAAGTTCAGGTGCATCTATCAGGTTGTCATCGTTGCCGTCAACTGCAACGAAAGCCTCACTGGCAGTCATACCTGATTCAGCTATGGCCAATGCTAGATTTTCAAAGGCCATAACAACAGTGGTGCGCCAGTATTCTAAATTCTTCTTATCCTCTTCTTCAGAGTTGATTTCATCGGTTTCAATTTCATCATCCTCTTGAGGTTCTGAATCTTCTTCGCCAGCTTCAGCGAAAACATCTTCAGTTCCGGCATCATCTTCTAATTCTTCCTCGGTTTCTTCAGAGCTTTCGTGAACTTCTTCTTCAATAACATGAGCAGCGTCGTCTTCTTGTTCGACTTCCACATCATCGTTAGCATCATCATTTTCTGATTCGACTACTTCTTCCACTAAATCTTCAGTTACTTCGTCTTCGAGTTCAGCATCTGAAACATCTTCGACTACTTCTTCCACTAAATCTTCAGTTACTTCGTCTTCGATAACTTCTTCTTGATCATCAAAGGCTTCGGATTCTGAAAAAGGCTCCTCTTCAACTACTGTTTCCTCTTCAATAATTTCTTCTGATTCAGCAACCTCATGAACTATTTCAGGTTCCGTTATTGGTTGTTCGACGGGCACATCTTCACTAACGAATGAAACACCGCAATTTGAACAGGAAGTGGAATCAACAGGTTGTAATTCACCGCACGCACCGCACTCTCCAAGGTGCTCTTCAGATACACCACCGAATTTAATATCACAATTCGGACATGATTCACTATCAAGAGGAATTATTGATTGGCAAGCGCCACATTCCGCCATTGGAATCTCTTGTATTTGTTCATCAGACATTGCCGCCACCAACTATTGCCAGTTCAACAAACGATATAATGGTTCATGGACTTGAAGCGCTACGGGCTACATAGCCAGGTGCTATGAGGTCTACGGATGAGCGATTTAGAGATGGGATACGCACACACATTGGATCTTGTATCCCAAGACGAAATGCTAGCATTTGTTGACGCCTCTTCAATGAGGGACGAGGGACATGTGTTGCTACTTTCTAGGCTGCCGCAGCGGCGCCTACTAGAGCATGTGGATTTGGATAAAGTTGAAGCATATTGGGTGACATCACAAGATGTAAGTGGCGCGATTCAGCCATCATTGGACCAAATTTACGACTTGGTTTCAAAGCGGCTTGAAAATCACACAGGACTCGCGGTAATCGAAGGTATTGAATGGCTAATTTCAATTCATGGATTTTCAGATGTACTCAACCTTGTAATGCGGCTTAAAGATTCATTGCATCGTAAACCATGGGCGCTACTACTAGTTGTAGCAGGTGATGTTTTGAACCCAGTTCAGTATTCACAATGGCAAAGAGAAGCCCCTTTCTGGGTAATCCCAAAAAAGGTCGAATCCAATATTATCGAATTAGAAGGCAATGAAACTACTACTGAAAATATCAAAGAAGAAACACTAGATGAATCAGAACACACTAGTTCTCTCTCCTTCTTAGTAAGAATACCGCGAGAAGGATATTCTGTGGACGTTGTAAGAAGAAGAATTCTTCAGTGGAGGCGTATGGGTTTGGATGTATCTTCAGCAGAACCAGCATTATTCCAACAATCCGATGACAGAGGATATGAGATTTACAAATCTGTTGAAGATAAAGTCCGGTGGGCTGTTGAACTTGATAACAGACTCGATATTTTAATGGAAAGAGGTTACGTTTCCGAAGTAACAAAAATGCGATTTAGGGTACGTCAATTAACTGGCCTGGGTGCAATAGAGTCCCGTATAGATGAACTCATCTAGGTAGGCGTCCGCATTCTGCCTCAATTCTTGCCAACCAGCCGCCCTCGGTTAGTTTTTCAGCAACAATCTCAATCTCTTTCGAAGTCGATCTATCTTCTGTCAATGGACCGCAAACACTTCTCACCAGCCTGTAGAGTGATTTGACATGTTCAGCAGGTTCGTAATCCCTGTATTCTAATGCTTCACATGCAATAATTAATTCACAAGATAGAACTTGTGACAGATGTTTGCATGTTTGCAACAAGTTCCAACAAGCAGTTGCGCCCATGGAAACATGATCTTCCTGTCCCCCAGAGGTAGGTGTTGAAAACGCTGAACGAGGCATAGTTCTACCATGCATCTCGGCCAAAGCAGCTGCTGCAACATAATGTACAATCATCATACCAGATTCTAACCCTGAGTTGACGGCTAAAAACGGTGGTAAATCATTACGAGATGGGTCTACCATTTGATCAATTCTTCTTTCACTTATGTGTCCAAGTTCAAACAGTGCGTGCGACATCCCGTCAGCAGCAAGTGCCAGAACCTCTCCATGGAAATTACCTTGGCTAATTACTTCATCATGACCCGGGTTTGAAAGGTTTGGGAAAATTAAAGGGTTATCAGTAGCGCTGTTTACTTCAATAGCTAGAGTTGATGACAGGTTTCTGAATCTTTCAAGAACCGCACCATGTACTTGAGGTATACATCTGAATGAATACGCATCTTGAACTCTATCGCAATCAGCATGCGACTTCAAAATCGGAGATTCCGACATTACTTTGGTGATTCTTTCGGCAACCAGTGATTGTCCATGGTGAGGCCTTGCTTGATGCACTCTAGAATCCATGGGTTTGATTGAACATTTTCGTGCTTCCATCGATACACAAGCAATTAGATCTGCTAGTGGTATAAGACTCGATAATTGATTTTCGACATTAACTAGGAATGAACACATTTGACTAGTACCGTTAATCAATGACAATCCATCCTTTGCTGCCAAATCAACTGGTATTAGTCCATTTTGCTTTAGCAAATCAGTTGTTGGAATCGCAGCGCCGTCACTCCACACTTCACCCTCACCAATCAATGCCAATGCCATATGCGACAAAGGCGCCAAGTCACCCGATGCTCCTAATGAACCAATTCTGGGAACTACTGGAATAATGTCATTGTTGAGGTAAGAAATAATTTGTTCTATTACTGTTCGTTGAATGCCTGAGCACCCTTTGACCAAAGAATTCGCTCTAACACACATCATTGCTCTAGTATCTTGTATAGACATAGGTTCGCCTACTGCGCAAGCATGAGATCGAATGAGGTTCACTTGAAGTGCAGCTAAATCTGCAGGCGAAATATTTTCGCTAACTAGAGCGCCGAATCCAGTATTGATGCCATAAACCGTTTCTCCACGCTTAAGAATTCCCTCTACAACATCCCTCGCCGCCTTTACTTTAGGCCAAGCATCTGATGCAACTTCGACCTTTTCACCTCGTGAAACCAATACAATCTCTGTTGGGCTCAGAGTATTACCGTCTAATTTTATACTCCCCATTATTCATCACCAGTAAACATCGAGTCAATGAGTTTGTCTGCGGCAATGTTAGGCAATGTAACTCTTAGGTTGGGGTTACGTTCCATAGCGCGCTTAATGGCATAAATGGCGCCATCATTGCGCGCCCATGCTCGCCTCGAAACACCATTGTTAACATCCCAATCAAGCATTGATAGAAGTTTTTTCTCGCTTTCAGCACTGCCATCGATTAGCATCCCAAATCCTCCATTAATCACTTCACCCCAGCCTACTCCGCCGCCGTTGTGTAAACTAATCCAAGTGGCTCCTCTGAACGAATCTCCTACAAAGTTCTGTACGGCCATATCTGCAGTAAACATTGAACCGTCTCTGATATTAGCAGTTTCCCGGTATGGTGAATCTGTTCCCGAAACATCATGATGATCTCTTCCAAGTATCACAGGCCCACTAATCATTCCAGATGATATAGCATCGTTGAAGGCTTTAGCGATCATCTTCCTGCCGTCAGCGTCAGCATATAGGATTCGAGCTTGGCTACCAACAACCATCTTATTTTCCGAAGCCTGTTCAATCCATCTTACGTTATCCAACATTTGTTGTTTGATTTCATTTGGTGAATCTTTAGCCATTGCTGATAAGACCTCTGAAGCGATTTTATCAGTTACCTGTAAATCATCAGGGTTTCCTGATGCACAAACCCACCTAAATGGGCCGAATCCATAATCGAAACACATCGGCCCCATTATGTCTTCAACATAACTTGGATACCTAAATCCACTACCGTCTTTATTCATGACATCAGCGCCAGCTCTAGACGCTTCCAACAAAAATGCATTGCCGTAATCCCAGAAATATGTTCCAGCCGACACTAGGTTGTTAACCGCAGCCGCATGCCTACGCAGAGTATTCTGAACTTCAACTCTGAATTGTTCAGGATTTGCCGACATCATCTTTTTACCATCCTCAAATGACAGTGTCACGGGGTAATATCCGCCTTGCCAAGGGTTGTGTAGGCTAGTTTGATCTGATAACAAATCGACACTAACTCCTCGTTCAACCATTCTTTCTAGAAGTTCCACAATATTTCCAATGTGCCCAATTGAAATCGCTTCACCATTTTGTTTTGCTTCAACCATTCGATCAATAGCATCGTCAGTCGAATCAGCGATTACCGATAACCATCCTTGTTCATGACGCTTGTGAGCCGCATGTGGATTTATTTCGCTTACAATACATGCTGCTCCAGCGATAACACCTGCTTTGGCTTGTGCGCCACTCATGCCTCCAAGACCAGAAGTAACGAATGTAATACCTGATAGGTTTTCATTTGCACCAAAAAACATGCGCCCAGCATTCAAGACAGTAATAGTAGTTCCATGGACAATACCCTGGGGTCCAATATACATATATGAGCCAGCAGTCATTTGCCCGTATTGACTAACCCCCAATGTATTCATGCGATCATAATCATCTTGACTAGAATAGTTTGGGATTACCATACCATTGGTGACCACGACTCTTGGAGCATCTTTCGATGATGGGAATAGACCTAATGGATGCCCAGAATACATTACCAGAGTTTGTTCATCATTCATTTCACAAAGATATTTCATTACCATTCTATATTGTGCCCAATTCTGAAATACAGAACCATTTCCTCCATAGGTGATCAATTCATGAGGAAATTGTGCAACATCAACATCGAGATTATTGTGTATCATCAACATTATAGCTGCTGCTTCCTTAGATTTTGATGGATAATCTTCTATTGGGTAAGACTTGATTTCATACTCTGTAGGTCTATATCGCATCATCCAAATGCGGCCATAAGTATTCAATTCGGCAGCAAATTCAGATGCTAAATCACTATGAAGGTTTTCGGGGAAATAACGCAAAGCATTACGCAATGCTAATCTTTTTTCATCTTGATTAAGTATTTGTCGCCTTGCTGGTGCGTGGTCGACCTCTGCAGAAATTCCAGGATGCTCAGGTAAATCCGCAGGAATTCCAGCCCCGATATGGTTGCGCATTGCATCAACACCGGTTGCCATATTTTTGCGGAGTAGTAACAGACTTATTGATTGTTGTAGTGAGCGTTATTTCTATCAGTAAGCACCTCTAGGCTTTATCATGGAGGATGACGTAGTTGAAGCGGAATTACTTCGCGACAATAATGAAAATCGTTTTCTCACCGGTATTGCCAGTGCGACTATAGCCGTGGCAATCGCATTTCTTATGGTTTCAGTAGTCTTTACTGAAGTTGCCGATAAATCATTGGCAGCAGATAGTGTGGATTACGGAATCCGAGTTCCGGTTTGGGAGCGAGGCAGCCTAGATTATGTTACAAATTTGTCAAATGGTTTTGTAATGGAATTTGGGAATTATGAGATATTGGAGACCGAAAACGAATGGAATTCCACTCATGTTTTTGTTGAATACGATATACCAATAGAAGAAGGAGGAGCCGCTCCGAATGGGAAAATTTCTCTTGCTTATTGGAGACCAAATGTTCCAGAAGGAGTACAAGTACCGGTGATCGCAGAATTCGGCCCATACTTTCAAGAGCCAAGTGTTCAAACTCCAACAATAGAAGTACCGGGTAGTTGGTTAGGGGAAATGATAATTGATCAAATCCTACCTCACGGTTATGCATTTGCGCAAATATCCGTGACTGGAACTGGGCGTTCTAATCATTGTATGGATTTGATGGGAACAGCAGAGCAATTAGGAAACGATGCAGCGGTGTCATGGCTTGGTAGCCAAGATTGGTCCAATGGCAATGTGGCCATGATCGGTAAATCGTATGATGGTTCAACACCTTGGCAAGCTGCAATGTTCGGCAATGAACATCTGAAAACAATCGTACCAATATCCGGGTTAATAGGTGTGAAGGAATTAATGTGGAAAAACGGCTCTTCTGAAGCAAGAGCCCCAATTATGCACAATGGCGTTTACGGCTCATATGGTATTGATGGTGACGAAGAAGACTATGGTAACTTATGCCCCGATTATATAATCGGACCAGGGACTGGAGTTTCTGCGTGGATGTTTGGTTCTGAAGTCGCAGGAGATTATTGGGCAGAGAGATACTTCCTCGATAGGGTATTGGAGAACTACGGCGGTTCTGTCTATCTCATCCAAGGTATGCATGACTGGAATGTGGACCCGCATATGGCTGTGCCAACAATCAATTTACTGAAGGACAATGGTATCGAATCCAAGGGTCTTTTCGGCCAATGGGACCATGATTATCCAGATCGAGCCATACAGTTAGACGAACGTTCAGAATTAGGGGGTAGGGGTGGTGAAGCATTCCCCGAAATGATTCGATTCGATTGGATGCAAGACTTGTTAGAATGGTTTGATTGGTATCTAAAAGGCGAGGGGAGATCCCCAGAATTACATGTTGAAATACAATCAAATCAAGGTTCTTGGAGAATTGAAGACAGATATCCTGCGAGTGATACAACCGAATTGGTAATGTCTCTAGGAACTGAACTTGAGAGAGTGTCAGGCGGCCAGAATGTACTTCCTGATGCCTCTACTGGGCCTGTTTACCAAAGCATGCCTTTGACAGAAGATCTGTATATTCAAGGCATGCCAAGGTTACATGTTGAAGTTTCCACTACTACAATTGGTGGTCAGTTGTATGCGCTGTTAGAAGACTGTGATGGCGATAACTGTATTCACATTGGACATGCAATAATGGACCTTAGGTATCACGAAGGTGGAGAAGAATTGTCATCAACTTGGGCTCCAATTGTTGGAACAATTACTGCCAAAATGGAGTTCTTCGCATTAGATGCAGAGATATCAGAAGGCCATACCATTAGGCTTTCATTACTTTCAACTGGTGAGGATTATCTACCAGCATCCACGTCTTCTATCGTTACAATCTCTGAAGGCGAAGGTAGTACACTTCAATTGGATATTTTCGACCACGAGGAGAAGATGTACTGGGACCCACCTGTGTGCACTCACACAGTCTGCCTTTCTTGATTACCAGGTCTCCACATGGTGAAGATAATTCCGAAGGCTATCATTGCGCATGAAAACCATACCATGCCCATTTTTAGAGTAAGATCGGTGTTATTCAAAAGCCACCCTGCTGTGAATGTACTAAAGCTAAATGAAATTGACATCAGCAACATATCGATACTGAATACTCTTCCTCTGACCTCATCTTCCACCCATTGTTGAGTAAGAATAGTAGATAGTACCCAGTTAGCACCACTAGCAGAATGTGCAAGAATTATCAATACGATTGTTAAGTAGAGGTTATCGAATAATGTAATTCCGATTATGAGATAGAAAAACCCAGACACTGAAACAAGAATACCTACCAATGCAGGCCACTTACTTTTGTTTGTAAGATATTTCCTAGCAATAATCGGACCAATCCCTGTCCCTATTCCACGAGCCATGAAAAATAGACCAATTCCTGCCGCCATTTCGCCCGGTGACATTCTAGAACCTGCAATCACCAAGAACACAGCAGCAAGGCCACCTCCTGCTAAGTTCCAAGTTGTTTTTGCAAACACGATTCGTTTCAATCTAGGTTCGTCAATTAATCTTACAAAACCTGCCTTGATATTCTTTAATGCCGTGCTAAATATTGGTCCTTTCATATCTTTACTCACAGTCTGAGGTAGATTGAGAGGCAGTAGTATGAGCGCTCCTACAAGGAATGTTATTGAATCGATGATGAATGCAGCGTTAACGCCATATTCAGATACAACAATACCACCTAAGAATGCACCCGTTGCAAGAGCAGTAGACCATGTTGCTGCATCTAATGCATTTGCCGTGGCCAACTCTTCTTCAGCCACAATATTGGGTAATGCTGCTCTTTCTGCTGTCATATATGCCCCGTGAAGTATCATCATTACCCCTGACAATCCAATTAGCCACCACATGTCCTCTTCCCCATCGACCAGTAAGAAGCACAATGCTAGGCCAACTTGAGCCAAGTTGGAGATTATCATTATCCATTTTCGTGACCATCTATCTGCAAGCAATCCAGTGATTGGCTGTAGTATCGCAAAGCCCAACATTCTGATAGTGAATAGTAAACCAAGCATTGCTTCAGAGCCAGAGTATTTCAGAATCAATGTAAACAGGGCAATTGTGTTGAACCATTCGCCCATCATCGAAATGACTGCTGCTGCCCAAAAAATACGAAATCTACCGTTCTTCTTTAGTAATTCGAAATAACCTATTTCTTTCAAAATCACTCCTCCTCAGAAATCCGTGTACCGGGTTCTAGGAGGCTGCATATTATCCATTTAGACGTAGGAGTATTCGATTTGACAGCTGTCGATTTTAGTGGCACAAGTACGTTTGCTTCTGGGAAATAAGTGGCTATATTTCCTCTTGGGATGTCATAGGCAACCAACCTCCATCCATCACTTCTTCTTTCCTCGCCCTCGAAGTGTGAAATGATATCGACGATGTGCCTGGATTTCCAACCACGTTCAATCATGTCAGTTGCATTCATCAATACGATTCTTCGATTCCCATGTATTCCGCGATATCTATCATGAAGGTCGTAAATAGTAGTGTTGTACTGGTCATGTGATCTAATTGTCATCATTACAAATCTATCATTTGGAATGCTAACATCTGGTAATTTGTGGGCTACAAAATGTGCCTTATTATCCGGAGTATTAAATGAACGAGAATCACGTGGCGGGTTTGGTAATGCGAAACCATTCGGGGTTCTAACTCGCTGGTTATAATCTTCAAAGCCAGCCAATGCCTTACTCATCAATTCTCTGATGTTATCATAATTTTCAGCAAGTTTCATCCAATCTCTTCCGCCATCAAGGGAACTATTTGCTATTGCAGCAACTATCCAAGGCTCGCTTTTTAGTGAAACACTAGGGGGTTTTAGATTACCCTTGGATGTGTGTACAATCCCCATTGAGTTTTCAACAGTAACAAATTGTTTGCCGTCTTTCTGGACATCTAATTCAGTTCTACCAAGACATGGCAATATTATCGCTGTCTCCCCGGTTACTAAATGTGATCTGTTTAATTTGGTTGAAACCTGTACGGTTAATTTCACCTTTCTCAGGCCTTCAGCAGTAGCTTCAGTATCCGGTGTTGCAGAAATAAAGTTACCACCCATGCACATGAAGAGATTAGCCCCGCCCTTTCGCATTTGTGATATCGCTTCAACAACATCAACCCCGTGCTCTCTTGGACTAGTGATGTCACAAGCATCATCCAATCGTTGTAAGAACTCTTCAGATGGTCTTTCCCAGATTCCTACAGTTCGATCACCTTGAACATTTGAATGCCCTCTTACCGGACAAAGTCCTGCACCCTTTCGACCAATGTGACCTCCCATGAGCATAAGATTGGATACCTCTTGAATAACTGCAACTCCATTTCGATGTTGTGTTAATCCCATCGCCCAACATGCAATCGATGCTTTCGATTTAGCAATAATTCGTCCAGCCTTTTCGATTTGGAATCTAGTCAAACCGGTATCGGATTCGATATCCTTCCATTTTGTTTCATTCACCGCCTCAACTACAGAATCGAACCCTTTTGTTGAGTTTTTGATAAAGTCATGATCTAAGGCATCTAATTCAATCTGAATTTTCATTAAACCATGCATTAATGCTGCATCGCCACCAATCTTAACCTGTAGATGCATATCTGCAAGTTGTTCACTACCGAATGATAATTTCATGTAATCCTGAGGGTGCTTGAATCTAACTAAGCCTGTTTCTGGCAGTGGATTAACGTGGATTATAGATGCTCCTTTCCTCTTTGCGTCTCTTAGAGCGGTTAACATCCGCGGGTGATTAGTACCGGGGTTTTGGCCAATTACTAATATCAAATCAGAATGATTGAAATCGTCTAAACTGACAGTGCCTTTGCCAATCCCTATCGTTTCTCCCAATCCTTGGCCGCTAGATTCATGGCACATATTAGAGCAATCAGGCATATTATTGGTGCCGAGAGTCCTTGCAAACAATTGGTACATGAATGCTGCTTCATTTGATGTACGGCCAGATGTGTAAAATATTGACTTATTGGCATCATTACTGTCTCTTATGTTGTCTGAAATAATACCTATGGCCTCATCCCATGACAATGGCTCATAATGATTCATTCCCTCTCTCAGTATTACTGGATGAGATATTCTGCCTTGTTTGTTAAGCCAGAAATCACTTTGCTCTGATAAAAACTGAATATCATTCTTTGAGAAGAATTCCGGTGTGACCTTTGCTTTCATGGATTCATCCGCTACGGCTTTTGCACCATTCTCGCAAAACTCGAACATTGTGGAATGTTCTGGGTCGGGCCAAGCACAGCCTGGGCAATCGAAACCTTCCGACTGATTGACTGTTGTTAGTGTCTTTATTGTCTTTGTAACCCCCATACGCGTCAGTCCATGCAACATCGAGGATGTAGCAGCTGGTATACCAGCAGCGATTGATTTTGGCTTACTGATTTTGAGTTTATTATTGTCGGGGGGAGTGGTTGCCCTGGTGCTCTTCCTGACAGACATGTCACACCGGATTTGACGAGGGCTTGTCAATGATGCGGCTCAAATTACCTATGACAGACGGTCTTTTGCTAGCAGCGAAGGCAACCAAAGTAATCCCGCTAGAACGCGATAAGTTTTCAGCAGCAGATGTAATCGAACCTGCTGCGATAATAATCTCAACGCCTGTACGTACTGCTTTTGCAACTAACTCCCAGCTAATCCGGCTAGATAAAGCAATTATCTTAGGCTGAATGTCATTACGAAAAGCAGCACCTATCGCTTTGTCAAATGCATTATGTCTACCAACATCTTCACGGACCAGTAAAAGATTGCCTGATTCATCAAATAGTGCAGCGGCGTGAGTGCCACCGGTTGCTTTGAACCATGGCTGATTAGATTTCATTACTTCCATCATTAAATTCAGATCAGCATTCAACTTCACAGTATTAGGTACGTCGCCGGATGGCATTTCAATATCACCGGTTGTACAGGCGCCACAAGACGCTGTTAACAAATCCTCAGTCGGTCTACTGCGCACTTCACCGTAGATTGTCACATCATGACCTTCAACACTAATCGAATTGACATCACCTCTGCCTTCGCATACTATGTGCCCATATGCTAAATCGCCTAAATCCATTGGTGATGCAAGTAATCTAACTACTGTTTGATTATTATTAAACAAGGTAACAATTGATTCTTCGGCCAATTCATCCATTTCTGGAACTGGCATATTGCCGCCAAGACGATGAATCGGCCTCTTGACCATGACACTACACAGAACAGGTAGGAATTAGATATTGGCATTACGAATGTTCAGTCGGGTCTATCTATGTCGAAAAATTCGAATTGGATATCAACTAATTCAGCCGAAGTTTTTGCTTCTCGATATGCCTCAAGTGGCTCTTTATTCAAGATAAAGAATTGTTCCCCCCATCTGAATGCTCCCAGTAATTTACGTGCCTGCTTTTCTTTGCCAACCAAAAACAAAGATGCAGCAAGGGCTTCAGCCGTTGTCATCTTCCCCGGCTTGCCCCAGTTCACTGGATTTGCAGCCAATAATAGCGGTAACATTCTACCCTTTAGTTTCGTTTTTTTCATTACTTGCGATACAGAATCTTCAATTTGCGCCCATGAGCAATCAAGTCCCACCAATGCACCACCCTCTTTGAGCAGTATTTCATGATCTTCTGGCCCCAACACCTTACCACATAATGGTTCTAGAATAATCCCACGCCTAGGGAGTTGATTGAATCTCTCATGCAATCTTAAATCCCCTCTACGGGAAAGTCTGACGGCTGTATTTTTCTTAGGGTCATCTTGCGCCAGCCATATGGCGTGCACGGGTACTTCTTCGCCCATATTCATTCCTTACCGCCTAGTAAGAAATCTCCAAGAGTTAGTCCGCGACCATCTCCCGAATTGATTTGTCTATTCTGATCGAGTGCAGCGTCGACCATTAATGTGATTCCAAGTGTACGTTCTAGCTTCCGAATTACAGCATCTGTAGGTCTTTTTCCAGATTCAACATTACTGATTATATTCACTTTCTCAGCCATTTTACGGGCTAATTGCTGCTTATCCCATCCCTTAGAGTTCCGTGCTTTAGAAACGCGCTTAGAAAAGTCGGAAGCCAATTCCTTTTCCCCTCTAAGCATTATGTCCTTGCCTTTGCGTCCTTGTCCAGCATAGCCGCCAGATGTTGGAGCCGGTGCATTTCTTGCCTGTGACAATCCTGGAGCGACTTTTTTCTCATCCAGCCCCATCTTCTCAGTGCAGCGTTTGCATGCCTGAACTTCTGCCTTACCCATCAATACTGAACGAGTACTAACTTTCATTGCTCCACATAGTTCACAGTCTGCCATATCGCAACCCAACCCGTTGTTGTGGCGGTGCTTCATCAAGCCTTCGTTAGCACAATTAAGATGCAAAATACACGGATAGTTGAAGAAGTACGGGCATTGGACATTAATCATGGGGACAGAAGTAGACAATGGTAAGGGTGAACCTCATGGAAACGAAGATAGTGAGTTGAAGGCTTTAGCTATCGATTTTAAAAATCTACAGGATGAAGCCCAAAGGCTACTTACCGAAAGAGTCCACTTGGAAAATGATCTAGCATCAGTTAAGAAAAGGGCTAGTCGGTTGGATGAAGAGGTCCGAATTCTCAAGAGTCCCCCTCTGATAGTAGGGCACTTACAGGATGTATTGGATGATGAAAGGGCGATTGTACGCTCTTCAAACGGTACTGTATTTCAGGTTTCAATAAACCAACGTATTGACCCAGATATCCTGAGGCCAGGTACACGAATTGCACTTAATCAGGACACTCTGTCTATTATCGAAGTATTACATGATGCATGGGACCCTATGGTCTCTGGAGCTGAGATGGTTGAAAAACCAGATGTCGATTACGACAGCGTCGGGGGTTTAGATGAGCAAATATTACAAGTCAGGGAGGCTATTGAATTGCCTTTGGAAAATCCTGGTTTGTTCAAGAAAGTAGGCATTCAGCCACCTAAAGGAATTCTTCTCGTAGGTCCTCCAGGCTGCGGTAAGACCATGTTGGCAAAGGCAGTTGCCAGTCAAACAGATGCTTCTTTCATTCGAATGGTTGGTTCGGAGTTGGCACAGAAGTATATTGGAGAAGGTGGAAGAATGGTTAGAGAATTATTTTCACTAGCCAAGGACAGATCACCATCTATTATTTTCTTAGATGAAATTGATGCTATAGGTGCTAAGAGATTAGATTCTGCCACAAGTGGAGATCGAGAAGTACAAAGAACACTCATGCAATTATTGGCGGAATTAGATGGATTCGATGCCTTAGAAGATGTAAAAATAATCGCAGCAACGAATCGACCAGACATTCTGGATGATGCCCTATTGAGGCCTGGCCGATTCGATAGAATCATTGAAATTCCATTACCTGATGAAAGCGGACGAAAGACAATCCTTTCAATTCATTTTGATAAAATGTCTACTTCTAGAATTAATATTTCAAAAATTGTAGAAATGACTGAAGGTTTTAGTGGCGCTGAATTAAAGGCAACATCTGTTGAAGCAGGAATGATTGCAATACGTGAAGGTCGCTCTAAGGTTAAGCAAGAAGATGCAATTTCTGCGGTTTTACGAATCAAAAAGAAAAGAGAGTCCAACGGCATTTCAGCCTCCCCAGATGCTCTTTACGGCTGAATACTTCGGGAATGTTCATCAGTCGCCTTCACAGGCAAGTGACATGACCAACAGAATTGTTGAGTGTGTGCCTAATTTTTCAGAAGGTACAGACCTAGATGTAATCAAGATGATTAGTGATTCTGGTAGAGGTATAGACGGTGCTAGAGTTCTTGGTATTGAGCCTGATAGTGACTATAACCGCACCGTTCTTACCATTGCAGGAGAGCCAGATGCAGTGCTAGAGGCTGCATTTCGTGTCATCAAATCAGCATCAGAAAATATTGACATGCGATTGCATAAAGGCGAACATCCGCGTATAGGTGCGGTTGATGTTTGTCCATTCATACCCTTAGATGGGGTGACGATGGAGGACTGTGTTGAATTGTCTAAAAGATTGGCTAAGAGAGTGTCAGAAGAACTTGAAATCTGCACATTCCTTTACGGTTCTGCAGCAACTTCCCCCGATAGGGAATTACTATCTGATTTGAGAAAAGGCCAATATGAAGGTCTCGAACAAAGATTGAGCAATGGCGGGCCACACTTACCTGACCTTGGCCCTATGGAGTGGAATGAAAAGACTGCTAGGTTTGGTGCAGTAGTAATTGGGGCAAGACAAATATTAGTGGCATACAATGTAAATGTGGATGAGGTCGACGCCAAAGCGGCTAAAATAGCTGGTTCATTGGTTCGCTCATCTGGGCGTTTGTTAAAGCATGAAGATGGAAGGAGAACTAGGATACCTGGTATGCTACCCATGGTGCAAGGTATGGGCTTGCCACTAGAAACGCACAACATATCTCAAGTCTCAATGAACCTTAGAGATGTTTCAATCACACCAATGCACATAGCTTTTGAAGCCGTGAAGACAATAGTTAACGATCATGGAGTTGAAACCTGTGGTTCAGAATTGGTTGGATTAGTCCCTCTATCTGCAATGCTTGAAGCAGGGCGCTGGTATTCAACTGGTGACATTACTGATGAACGAGAACTGGTTGATGCTGCCATAAACGGATTAGGACTTGACCATCTTGGACCATTCGATTCTAATGAACGAATAATTGAATGGGCGCTTGATAGTGGGGTGGAAGCATGAAGACCCCATGGATGGAGATGACAGTTAGAGACTTTCAGTCAGCATTAGCCTCTTCATCACCTACCCCTGGTGGTGGCACTGCTGCTGCAATCGCTTTGGGCCAAGCGTCCGCTCTAACCATAATGGTGTGCGATTTGACTTTGGGCAAAGACAAATGGCAAGAGGGATGGGATGGTGCAACATCTGCATTATCTACATCTGTTAGGACGATGTCTAGGGCTGGCTTGTTGGCTGATGAAGATAGTGATGCGTTTGATGGTGTAATGGATTCATTCAAATTACCCAAAGAAACGGATGTTCAAAAGTCTACAAGAAGGGATGCAATAAGAAAGGCCACTCTAATAGCAACCGAAAAACCATTTGAAACTGCTAAATTAGCATTAAATCTGCTATCAGTTCTACCAGAATTAGCTACTTCTGGAAACGCTAATGCTGTTTCTGATGTTGGCGTTGCAGGCTTATTGGCTAGTGCAGCATGCAAAGGTGCTCTATTCAATGTCGATATCAATCTTGATAGTCTTCCAGAAGATATGGCCGCGGATATTAGAATAGAGGCGCCTAAAATACAGGATGAAGCACGTATATTATCTCGAAAAATAATGGATGCTGTTAGAGACAGGATGTAATCATCTAACCTGAGAACCAGGAGATATTTCACCATCTAGGGTGACTAAAGTGACCCCCCCGTTACCGTCATCTGCTGCCAACATCATACCCTCGCTCATCACTCCGCGTAGTTTACGCGGTTTCAAGTTAGCAACAAAAACAACCGATTTACCCATCATTTGTTCGGCTGTATAATATTCTTTGAGACCAGCGCAAATCGTCCTTCCGCCTTCTGTTCCATCATCAATTGCAACCACGAATAATTTGTCAGCATTTTCATGATCTGTAACATTGATAATTTTTCCTACTTTCAATTCAACTTCCATAAATGTTTCAAAATCTAGGTGTGTTGTTCCTTCTGGCATTTTCTTTTCCTCCTTCTTAGTCTTCTTACTTCCCTTAACCCCGTGTGTAGGGTCAGAATTATTATTAGAATCATCACTGGCTAAATCTTGTTCTTGAGCAAGTATTTCTTCAAGGTCAAGTCTTTTGAATAGAGGTTCAGGGACATCTTCAGACCACTTGAATTGTGTGCTCCAATCTATTGCTGAATGCCAAGAGACCAGAGAAACATCGTCTTCTTCCCCTAATGCCTTCCATAACTTTTGGGCACTAAACGGTAGGAATGGTTGAGTCATTATTGAAAGGAACCTGGAGATTCTCCAGCCAAATGATAACTTAGCCATGGACTCTTTAGCACCATCTCCATCCAGGTCTTTCAGATATTTCCAAGGCGTAGCTGACTGTAACATTTGATTGCCTAATTGTGCAGCACGCATTACATTTCTTAGTGCTTCTTTGTAACGATGCTTTTCCAAACTCGTTGTGATTTCATTATGTAAGTGTTCAAGTTTCTGCATTTCATCATTACAGTAACTTAGGTCTTCAAAGGAGTCTAAGCCTCTTCCATCTGGAAGTCGGGCACCAAGCGTTAGTACGCGATGAACGAAATTGCCGTAAGCAGCAATAAGTTCAGAGTTAATCTTTTCAACGAAATCAGGCCAATTGAAATCTGTATCGTGATTTTCGGGCATGTTTATTGAAAGATAGTACCTCAATGTATCTGGGTCAAATCTTTCAAGGAAAGATGGAAGCCAAACTGCATGTTTTCTAGACTTTGAAAATTGCCCACCTGCTAACATCAGGTATTCCATTGCTGGGACGTTATCTTCTAATTGCAACTCGCCAAGTCCAGGCAGAGATGGTTTGTCGGAAGCAGTTAATCCCTTAGCTGCATGATTAAGTCCCATTATTAATGCGGGCCAGATAACAGTGTGGAAGGGGATATTGTCCTTACCTAAGAAATATAGATGTCTAGGCTTGACTCCATTTTCACCGGTCTTCCACCATTTCTCCCAATCATCAGGAGATGCATGCCTTTGAGACCATAGTTTCGCACACGAATAATATCCTTGCACTGCTTCAAACCAAACGTAAATACATTTACCATCCCACTCGTTACCCTCTAGTGGTAGAGGAATACCCCAATCTAAATCTCTTGTAACTGCACGAGGTCTAAGTCCCATGTCAAGCCACTGTTTTGTCATGGCTCTAACATTAGACTTCCAAACAGATTGACGTTGACTAGCATGTTCTTCCAGTGCTTCTTGGAATAAATCTAGTCGATAAAAGAAATGCTCTGTATCTCTTATCTCGATAGATGCATCGGGATTCATTTTCGATTTAGGGTTCTGGAGTTCATGTGCCTCGTAAGTAACGCCACACTCATCGCATTGATCTCCTCTGGCGCCTGGCGCATCACAGTTAGGACAATCGCCTTCGACATACCTGTCTGGTAGGAATCTGCCGCCATCTTCTCTTATCTCGTAGTATTGTTGCATTACTTTCTTCTCAAAAAGTCCAGCATTCAATAGCGAAATGAAATTCTCTGAAACTATTTTGTGATGCTCTTCGTCACTAGTTCGATTGAATAATGAACCACCAAATTCAACACCTCTAGCATCGGTGTTAGGCTCCCATGAACAACCAAGGTCTAGAAGAGCCTTCGAGTTGATTGTATGATATTTGTCTACAATATCTTGCGGAGATACACCGTTAGTTTCTGCGGATACAGTGATTGGAGTACCATGCTCGTCCGAACCTGAGACCATCAATACCCGATTCCCTTTTGCGCGTTCGAATCTCGCTTGGATGTCGGGGGGTAAGTAACAACCAGCAACATGGCCCAAATGCAGTGGTCCATTGGCATAGGGCCAAGCGACACAAATTAGCACATGTTCCCCGGCCATATACGGTGTCACCTATCCTGTCGGATGCAATGAACTACATGAGTGCTATCATTGATTTCTTACGAAGACTCAAGAACTTGATGCCGTACACATCAAATGGGCCGATTGCCCGAGGATTCGTTGAACCCTATGGCAGATTACACAATGCTTGTAGCTTATGCATCCATTGCACTGGGTGTTTCATTCCTCTGTTCTATGTTAGAAGCAGTACTGCTATCTATGTCACTTTCTCACGTAAGTGTAATCAACAAAGCAGGAGACAAGAATGGTGCAAGATGGGCCAAACTGAAAGAAGATGATTCTGTAAAACCCCTTACTGCGATCTTGACTCTCAATACAATTGCCCATACTATGGGGGCGGCTGGGGTAGGTGCCGAAGTATCAGAACAATTTGGCGACGATAGTTTGACAATTGCTTCAATAATTCTGACTTTGGCTGTATTGTTCCTTTCCGAAATAATCCCTAAAACACTCGGCTCTGCATACTGGAAGGCGCTTTCAGGACCCTCAGGCCTGGTACTATCTGGCATGACAAAGGCATTGACTCCATTCTTCATACCATTGCTTTGGTTCAAACGTATGTTGCCTAAAGCAGGGACTGCATTGGTCACACGTGATGAATTACACGCTCTAGCAGATATTAGCGAAGAAGAAGGGGAATTGGATGAGGATGAAGAGGCTGTCATCCATAATCTACTGGCACTAAGAGAAATTCCAGTCAAGGATGTAATGACACCTAGGACCGTTACTCTTGCATTTGCCCAGGATTTTACCATTCGGCAGGTTTTGGATGAAACTAAGATTCTTAGATTTGGGAGAATGCCAGTTTATGCAGAAACAATCGACTCTTTGTCTGGATTCGTATTACGTTCAGACATCCTCATGGCCGCATCTATGGATGAATGGGACAAGCCGTTATCTGAAATGAGGAAGCCATTACTAACAATAAATGTCGATGAAAGTGTGGATTTAGCTCTAGATCGATTCCTACAATCGAAAGTGCAGATTTTAGCAGTTATTGATGAGTTCGGCGGAACAGCAGGAATAATCACGATGGAGGATGCTATTGAAACCCTCCTAGGCGAAGAAATCGTAGATGAATTAGACGAGCATGAAGATATGCGTGAACTTGCTAGAGAGCAGGCTGAAATTAGTGAAGAAGAGTGATTATAGGATTCTCTCATCTATCCAATTTCTGATTAAGTCATCTCTTTCTTTATTCACCCTATTCTTTGAATGCGTGAGGGTATCCAGTAAATGAGGATAGATTTCAACGTCTTGCTTCATTAACAGATCGTAATGAAATCTGCCCAGCCTTCTATCATTGGCTGATTGTAACAAAAGTATGGGCATCTTAGGCAGACCCCAAGATGGAATATCGATGTCTTCCCATTCCAATCTACCAATTTCAGGATGAATCTTTTCGAATCCTTTCATGGCCCATTTTTTCAATAGAGGTAGCATGAAAGATATCTTTCCAGACATTTCTTCCATTATTGGTGAATATGCGACCATTGGAGACTCCAACATGATTGTAGAACAACGTTCTTTCCATACGCCTTGGTGTCTTTCATGATGCATTCCAAGACAGACGAATGCGCCTAAACTATGCCCATAAAAATGTATATTTTGAACATTAGAGTAATCAATCGACGATAGTATCGCCTTTACGTCGCCAATAACTTTCCCAGCAGTCCATTCAGGGGTTTCAGGCGCAATTCCGTGGCCGCGCATATCAATGGCGAAGGTGTGCAAACCCCGGTCATGAAATATTTTCATTCTTTCAATGAACTTCTCACTTGAAGATTGCCAACCATGAATGAAAACAACAAGGTCTGCGTCATGGTTTTGGAAGTTTGAAAAGCCATAAACATCTACTCCATCATTAGTAGTATGGACTATATCCCATCCCGGCTCAGATAGAACTCTGCTTCTCTTACTGGGCCCTCGGAAAATTATCCTTAGCAGTGATTGATGGAGTAGAATGATGAATAATATCGGTAGAGATATGAAAGCATATGGTACAAATATTGCGATTAGTGATGAAACCAGAATTGCTGTGAGAACTGTTTTTCCATCCCAAGTCGCCTTACGGCGAGGCATGTTCAATCCTCAGAATCTGAAGGCTCATCTTCAGCCTTCTTTTCATCATCTTCTGAATCCTTGGGTTTAGCCTTAGCCACTGCTTTTTTTGCATCAGCCTTTTTAGCAGCTTTTTCTCGGCGTGAATCTTGCCTCTTCTCAAATTTATCCCCTAAGTCTCCTAGGCCTTCGAACTTGGCCAACCAGCCGGTCTCACTACCGGTAGATACGTGCTTAACAGAATATGCACTGAACAATAAATCAAACATACCTTGTGAATAGTCTGAGTTTTTCTTCAGGAAGAAGTTTACCACCCATATTATTACAAGGAAAAATCCAATTCCCACCGATGTCTTCCCGCCTGAGGAGGATATGTCTGACAAATTAACCGCTATTAAGATGAAACCAATCAAAAACATGAAGCCGAGACTGTTATTCAGAACGGCGTGGACTGGGTTAGGTTTAGATCCGCTTGAATTGATATATTTGGTTCTTGCAACGAATTCTCCGATGTTCCTACCTAGCCATATTGGTATAACTAGCCAGTTGATAATAATCATCAATGCCGCACCAATGAAGGGAATTGTCATGTCAGGGTCTCCGAATGCAAATACGGACAATGTTCCAATTAGTACACCGAAGTTCCATGCGAAATTAATCAGCCATCCTATATATCGAGGCATAGTTCCTGACAACTCGAAACCTTCTGGCAGTCCAGTAGGCCGAATCTTCTCTGCTTTCTCTTTGCGTGGCTTCTTAGCTGCTGCTTTAGGAGTGGCCTTCTTTGCCACTGCTGCTTTGGGAGTAGCCTTCTTTGCAACGGCTTTCTTTGCAACTGCTTTCTTAGCCACTGCTTTCGCGGGCTTTGTTTCATCAAGATTGTCAACTTTGTCAAGTAATCCCATTTTTTACACCTCAGCTATACATTGCACCTATAGTGCGATATGTTTCGAATTCTTTAGAATTAGTGAATTCACCTATTATTTCATCAGAGAGTTGTCCAAGAAGAGTATCAACTACACTAAAGAAATCTGAACGAGCATCTTCACTGGAGTCAGCGGGGGAAGATCCAACCGATTGGTATATTGCGAACCCTTCGGATTCTGAAAATTCAGTAATCTCGGAAGCAGTGAGATATTTTCCGAGGAGGGTATCGACGATAGATGCGAATTCCACAAAGATATCTTCTTCGTACTCTTCTTCTTCCTCGTACTCTTCTTCTTCTTCTTCTTCGTACTCTTCTTCTTCGTACTCTTCTTCTTCCTCGTACTCTTCTTCTTCCTCGTCAGATTGTGAATCGAATAATTCATCCAAATCTGCTTCACCGGCAATAACTGCTTTCAGTAATTTCCTTTCAGCCATCAATGCTTCTAAGGAAGGGCGGAGTTCTCGTAAAACCTCACGGTCCCCATCAGATTTTGCTGCTTGGTATTGAGGCTTGATTCGTCGAAGTTCATCTTCAACGGTCTTGAGTTGAGCATTTAATTCAACTAATGTTTCACCGTCCAATGCACCATCATCTTGACTCTCTTCTTCCTGATTCAATAACTGAACAGTAGGGGAATCGCGCACCTCTGCGATTTTGTCATCTCGCTCATCTTTACGCATTACAATGATATCTCTGTCCAGTTCATGACCGAAGCGGTCAGAATATCGATCTAGAAGACTACCTATGTCTCCTTGGCTAATGCGGTCAATGTGACCATACACTTGTTGCAACGGCTTCCCGCTCTTCTTAGCATAAAGTCCAGAATAAGAATCTGATTCTTCGACTACATCAACAACCGCTTCGACTTGAGATGGTTGGCTTGGAGGTAGTGCCTCAATAGCAGGAAGAGGATTGACGGGGAGAGGTGCTGCTGCTTGTGGTGCTGGAACAGGAACGGGAGGTGATATGGCTGCTGGCGGTAATGGCATACCCGGTGCTGGAGGCAATGGCATGCCCGGAGCAGGAGGTAATGGCATGCCCGGCGCTGGTGGCGCAGGCATAGGTGGCAAGCCTGGTGGAGTGGGTAATTTACTGCCAATCTTCCTCTTCTTACCGAGCCCCATACTATGCACCTCATCCTAGGTGGGTAGTAATCTACCCTTGAACGTTCCCATTGTTAGAACCATACGTAGTATGGTATTACAACCCATTAGCATAGCCGAGCCCATCCCTTTAGAATTAGGAAAGTTGCTCCTGCTTCATGGATCTCAATTACATCGCCAATCGATGCATCTATGACTGTTTGGTCGAACCTCGCTATAGCGTCATCAACTACCATTTCGACCTTCACCAATTCTTGCCTGGACAATGCAATTCCTTCGCTTAGACAATCAAATGGGTTTGAGCCATCGGGGTCTAATCTAGACAAGGGGAATTCGGTGACTCTCATTCCACTCTTACCATGTAGTGAACCTGGCCATCTGATTTGCCTACGTGTATCGATAGTTACGACTTCGTCAGTCTCGCCTGCATTTCCCAAAACAACACTAGTATCTGCACGTATTAGATTCTGGAAAAGTAAGGCGTGATTATTCAATGCAGCCACCCTTCCGTCTAAAACGCGACCTCTTCTGCTTGGCTCTTGCATTAATTCGGCTAACTTTTCAACACTAGATTTACCCCTTAACCCTTTCAAACCTTCGCGCTCCATCATATCTTTAAGAGCCGCAGTAGATGTTTTCAGCAACTTCGTATCTCCTTCGTGGATAGCATCTAGTTTTTCAACAACTGATCTAATTCCTAGGCCAACTCTTTTGGCCCATCCTGTAGCGTTTGGCTTTCTAGAACGTTCTAACAAATCACTCACCTCTACTCCTTCTCCACGGATATGACTTACAATCTCTCTACGTGATTCAGAACCCAAGTGGAAATATGACGGGTCACGGTAGTGTAAATGGAATCCCCTATGACCAGAGAATGTAACTTGCAAGTGCTCTTCTTTAAATCCAAAATCCGGCTCTAAGAAATCATTCCAAAGAGACCATGCTTGTTCTTGGATTACTTCAATCATACCTGGGAAGTCCTTGTCGGTTACGCCGGGTAGGTGATCTCCGTCTAAATCGAAAATTAGATCTGCTCCAAGCCATAGCTTGTCATCCATTTTCAACTCATGAGGTTTTTTCCAATAAGCTGTTGAATAGAAGCAAGAATGTTGAGGCCTTTCACAAAGGAAACGGCGGACACTATCCATGTCTGAAAACGCTTTGTGGCGTAGAGGCATTCCACCACCGAATGGGATGAACATCCATTCTCTAGTCCTTAGTCGCGGAGGGGTCCATAACTCTGCAGTACGATAGTACTGTGTAAAGCGATGTGCGAACCTTGCCCAGCCAGAAATATTGCCACCTCGGTTGTGGGTGAACAGTGGAGACCTTTGAATCTTCACTCTTTCCAAAAGCGAGTCTCACGTTGAATTTCAACAGTTGCTGAATCTGCACCTGTCACTTCGACATAGTGCTCCCAGCAATAGTAATGCTTGTCGACAACCATTGCTTCTCCAAAGGTAAGCCTAGTTCCGCAGGACTTACATCGCGGACCTAGTTCGCCGTTTGGCGTCTGTGCGAGTGGGATATGTTCGTGTGGCATGGTACTTACCCGATGATGCGTAGGGGTTGAAGTCTTTGAATGTGGCGTATTACCTAGAGATTTTGTTTGTATTACCACATAATGCGAGTGAGTCCAAAATATGACCATCAAACTATGAATCACTCTTCAGGAGCACCAATAAACTGCAATCCATCAACATTGAAATTAGGATCAATCAATCCAATCTTTTGACCTTCTTTCAAAAATAATCGAATTGATTCACGGCCTTCAGGTTTGTAATCAATAGTTCTATCATTTACATACATGGTGACAAATTCTCGGTTTGTATCGTCATCAATACCGCGCCCCCATTTCTTTGCAAACTCTAATGCTACATCCGGATTGGCAATAGAATGTTCAATACTCATCTTGGTGTAAAGGGTTACATCTTCCATTATATCTTGACCTAGATCTCTTCGCACTACATTTCCACCAAGCGGCATAGGCAAGCCACCCGTTTTGTCATTCCACCAGACTCCTAGGTTTACAAGAACATCCAAGTCGTGTTCGGCATATGTCAATTGCCCTTCGTGAATAATTAGCCCTGAAACGTAGGTTCCATCAAGGATGCGAGGGATTATCTCATCGAACGGTACAACTTCGTACACCAAATCGCCCCAGCAGAGTCGTATCCCCATGTATGCACTTGTTTTGAGACCTGGAACTGCAATCGGGTTCGATTTTGCAACTTCTTCGGTAGTTCCATTTTTAGCAACAATCATTGGACCGTATCCTTCACCCATAGATGCCCCACAATTCATCAGAGCGTAATCCTCTGCGATGTCGGGAAATGCGTGAATGCTCACAGCAGAAACTTCCAATTCTTTCCTCATCGCTCGATGGTTCAGTGTCTCTATGTCCTGTAATTCGTGTACGAAATTGTATCCAGGCGTTGCGAAAGCGTTAGTTGTCATAGCATGAAACATAAATGCGTCGTCTGGGTCAGGCGAGTGGCCAATTCTAACAATCTTTTTTCCTTCTTCATCTTCTGGTAATTTTGTATCCATAGTAACACCTCAGTGGCAAGCCCTGCCGAATTTCTTTAGCCTCCAATAATTGTATGGCCAAGGAGTAATAAAACCGACGAAAAGCATGATTGGAATAGCCCACCAAGTCAGCATTGCTCCACCGGTCATTAAATAATCTGTAATATTCATAGATGATTCCATTGCAACCATGGAGATAAATGACATCCCTATAGCGACTTTGAATCCTTCGTATAGCCCCATTTGCTTGGACAGAATTAAAGTTTCAAGTGCGATTGAAGTCAATAAACCGTTGATCACTGCCAATATCATAATGCTCATTGTACTCCATCCAGAATCTGTGAAAACAAATTGGAATGCGGCAATTGTACCAAAGTCGCCAATTGAGCATCCAATTAGGCACCACATCGTATTACGGGCGGATTGTTTCCAGACGCTTGTGTCAGTCCAATTAAAATCCAAGCCTAAACCATCTACTGTGTATCCAGATTCCTTAACAGCCACTGATATAATTTCACGACTCGTTCCATTAGACTGGACAATTGCAGTAGAACTTTCATGCGATACGGTGACTGAATTTACACCTTCAATGGAAATTATTGCGTCGTGGACTGTGTTTTCACATGACTTGCAAGTCATCCCACCAACGTTGATAGTAATGGTATCAGATACTGACACACTACCGTCCATGCTGTAGCCAAAAGAATGGGGTTTTTGAATAGTGGTATCTAACCCCGAACAAATAATTTACAATAAACAGCACTTAACTTGGAAAATATGCTTATTCCGCCGTCAGACTTTTAAGGCTGATGGGTTGTACATCAAACATGCAGAGGGGTGGTGGTGTGCGAATCAAACTTTTGTTAATGCTCGCACTATTGATTCTCATGCCAGTGGCGTCTGCTAACCCTACAGGTTTGACATACATGGATTCGACATGGTCGAGTAATGATGCCGACGACGGGGATATAATTGCCCTGAACCCAAATAAAACAATTCTAGCATCATTCCATGATGACTCAGTAATGCTGTTCAACTCTACATCGTTAGAAAAGTTTGCAACATTTAGCATCAAGAGAGTTTCTGCCCTAGAGTTTTCACCAGATGGTGAATTATTAGCAGTAAACAAAGGTTCAACAATTCAAAATCAAGAATCAATTAAATTGATTGATCTCCAATCTCTCTCAATACTAGAGGCGGGTGCACTAGCTGATGACAAAGCAACTGACATCTCATGGAGCCCAAATAGTCAGGTATTAGCAGCTCCAGGGCCAGATGGAGATGTAGAATTATACAGGAGGGAAGACCTTTCAGTAAAAACAACACTTGGCGGTGTGCACAATGTCGATGTAACTTGTATCGATTACAGTTCGGATGGAGAATATATCCTCACAGGGGATGAATCTGGAAGATATGCAATATGGGACTCGCAAGGTGTACGGCAAGGAGACTACAGAGATTTTGGCCAACACCTATTAGATTGTAAATTCACACCCAATGGTTTAGATTATGTGCTTTTAGATGATAGAGGCGGAATTTCTTCAAAATCAACAGCCGGCTCTGATAAACTTACGATTAACGTCGATGGTGCAAATAAAATTATGTTCTCTGAATCTGGAACTAGGATGCATGTTGTAGCCTACTCTGACGAATTTAAAGGATTACTAACATATGAGTACGATTCTTTTCTAATAGCAAAAAGAACTACTTTTTTCCATAAAGCAGAGGATGTCGAATTCAAAGAAGACTCCAATAGCAGATTACAATCGCTATATGTTGCAGCAGGTACAGGACAGATAGCAGTTTACCTGCGAGAAATTATACCAATTGGATTTAATGAGCCCGGTGCGGACTTAGATGGAGATTTAGTGCCAGATAACCTTGATGATGACGATGACGGGGATGGAATAATTGATGATTGGGACGATGTTTTCGGATGTGATGCTCCAGAAGGTACACCGTGTTCACGTTATCCAGACTTGGACAAGATTAGGAGTATAGAAATTAGTATTGGCAAGGATTTTGCAATAACTGATACCATAACTCTACCCCCAGAAGAATCAAGCAACATACGTAATCTAAGTAGAATGTCAATTGCTAAAGATCAAATCTTGAGTAAACATGAAACTGAATTGTTTGCTGAATCGATGTGTGCAAATATTGACCATGGCGATGTAATTGATCAATGGATGGATTCGATTGTGTTGTCAAATGGTGAACTAGGCGATGGAGTGGTAACATGCAAAGTTAATTCTGGAATGGAACTTGTTCAATCCGCAGATTCCACTACACAAATTTCATTCTCTATAATAACTACATTTTCGTATGAAAATGAAGTTGTATTCCCTGTGGAAATATCGCTGTCAGAGCAAACACTACCTACAGATGGCTCTATCTCATGGTTAGCTCCAGCACATCCCATCGCTGTAGAATTCAATGGAGACGGTGCTAAATCCTATCAAATACCTCTTTGGTGGAACGATGAGAATTTTGTACCTGTCATCATCGAAGAAGAAATTGTACCTGAAGCGACGTTGAGTGAAAACCTGGCCAAATGGGCCTTAAATCCACTCGCACTCATACTATATGCAGGGGTATTATCATTAGGATTACTATTATTGATTAGGCGTGATAATAAAATTGAAATCGACTTGGACTTTGATGACCTTGGAGAAGATATTACCGGAAATGAAGATGAGGTTTCCAGTGAAGATAATGAAGGAATAAAGACTACAGAGAGTGCAAATCCTAAGAGTTCACCTCCATCTAAGAAGAACACTGATGAATCAAGAAATAGTGTATCTGAGATAACAACTAAGAAAAGAAAGGCTACGAAACCTAGGGAGTTAAATAAAGATGGACCAATTACAAAAACCAAGAGAAAGCGCTTGGTATCAAATAGTGATGAGAAAACGGTAGTGTCTAAGAAAAAGGTTGTTGAAACTGGCCAAAATACTGTGAAAACTCGCAAGGTAAAGCAGAAAACCGATACTAAAGATGTAAAAGTTACTAAACGTAAGACAGTCAAAAAAGAAGTCGTCCCCGAAAAGGAAGATGTCAAGAAAAAAGATGTCAAGAAAAAAGATGTCCCAACTAAGAAACGTAAATCTGTTAAACGAAAGAAAAACACTTCTGAAGTCAAATCTATTGATGAAAATAAGTTACAAGATGACCTTGCTACAGATTTTCTAAATGAAAATTGATTACCAAGCCATAACCGGCTCATCATCCATGCCACATGCAGTTTTCAAAAACAACCTAAGACCATCCATGTCTTCGGAATCCATACGATTGATTACTTCTCCGAAATACCTCTCGAGCCTTTCAACGCTTTGAGCAGACTTCACTCCACTCGCCGCTATGACTTGGCTACGAACAGAGTCATCATTCTCAAACGCCTCAAGTCTTGAAATAAGAGCATCATAAGCCGATTTAATTAATTCTACATCGGAGTCTCTGCGTGCGGCAAATACACCGAATACCATTGGATTACCAGTTACCTGAAGCCATTCTGAGCCCAAATCCATTACCACTAACTCTGGGTGAGCCCTTGCTCCTTCAAGTGCGCGGTCACCAATCAACAAGCACCCATCGCATGAATCTAACATCCCTTCTAAATCGGGACCCATCTCGACATAGTTCGGTTGTAGATCCCTCTTGGACACAAGATGGCGCAGTAGAGCGACCGAAGAGGCTGAATCTGATGGCAGTGCTATCGTATTCATTGACTCGATGGGCATTGAACCGAAGAGGAGCACGCTGCCTACTTCCCCTCGACTTGAAATGGCTAAATCGGGAACTAGAACAAGTTCGCTAGAGTTCTTGGCGTAAGCTGCAGCAGGTATGGGGGCCAAAATACAGTCTTTACGAAGAAGATGGCCAGTCAACCAAGATGGGGGTGCAGGTAACACATCCCATGAATTGTCTAGGCCATAAAAAAGAGGTTCACAGTTGATGAACGAAACTCGTCCAATAGTTCGTTCCCATGACATCTATTCACCAGCCGCCATGCGTAAGTGTCGGCGGGCGGGTGCTTTTGGTAGTATGTATTCCTCAAAGGAAGTGTATGTTGTATTCCTCTGAACAGGTTTGGAACCTGAATTAATAACAATCTTGGCCAACTTCTCCTTATCGTGATCCAAAGGAGCATTAGAACCCGCCAAATGCATTATCGATTCTTTCTGGACGGTTCCGTCGATATCATCCGCTCCAAACTGGAGAGCTAGTTCAGCTATTTCATCACCGATATTCATCCTGTAGGCTTTGATGTGAGGGATATTATCTAGCATCAGTCTTGAGATAGCAATCATCCGTAGAATCTCGGTTCCGCTGGCAAGTTGTGCTTCGGGAAGGCGTGAATCATCAGGCAGGAATGGATAAGGCACGAAACATTGGAATCCCTCTGTCTTATCCTGAAGGTCTCGTAACTTCAACAAATGTGTGATACGCTGATCGATTGTTTCAACTGTACCAAATAACATAGTGCAGTTGGTAGGAATACCTAATTCATGGGCAGTCTGGTGTATTTCCAAATACTCTGATGACGATTCTTTACCCTTGCAAATTATTGCACGTACGTCGTCATCTAATATTTCTGCACCACCGCCTGGCAGTGATCCTAATCCTGCCTCACTAAGTCTTTCCAGAGTGTTGCGAATCGATATGCCAGATAATTTCGAAATGTGCTTAATCTCTACGGCAGTTAATGCCTTGATGTGTATATCTGGGAATTCATCCTTTACTCTAGAAAAAAGTGCCGAATAATGATCAACGTCCCACTCGGGGTGCAATCCGCCAACGGAATGAACTTCGTCTACATGATTTGCGTAATTACGCAAATCTTCTACATATTCATCGATATCCATTGCATACGCATCCTTAGCCCTTCGACCGCGTCTGAAAGCACAGAACCTGCAAGCCAATGTGCAAATATTGGTTTGATTAATATGTACATTCACATTGAAGAATGCGTTATTGTCAAATCTTGCATACTTGACTATGTTAGCAATACGACCAATTGTATCGAGGTCCTTACTGTTAAACAAAAAGTGGCCATCAGATCTTGATAGTTGTTCACCGTTGGATAATTTGGCGACGATCGATTCAAAATCTCTAGGCCATACATTAGCTTGTAGAGTTCGGGAAAGATTCTCTCTCCAAACCGAGGACTCGCCTGCTGGCATGTTTGTGTCGCAGTGACGGTTATTATTGAATCCAACCCTTTCAAGTTCGACGGCTGGTTCTAACTCTGAAGATACCTTTGCTTTGGATTAATTTGCGGAATTCTTCCGCCATAAACACTGTACTTGAAACTAATACGATTACAAACCAATCTGCTCTGTCAAGAGTTGTTGTAGACAGTAATTCGCCTACATTGAACGAGGTTAATGGAATGGTCCACATTGACCCCTGGACTGAGATTAGTAGTAATGAAGTAGAGAAGAATATTGCAAGATAGATTGCCCTGTTAGTGAACAGGCCTAATTTAAATACGCTATCTTCACTACTGCGGCAATTCATGACGTTAAACAATTGGAATAGTATGAATACGCTGAAACACATTGTCCTAGCATATTCTTCAGTGCCATTGCTCAATGCGATGTAGTAGACGACAAGTGTTCCAGTAACCATTACTGCACCGAGATAGAATATCAATGCTAAATCCATAAGATTTGGCAGAGGTTCGGTTACTGGGCGCGGAGGCCTATCCATGACATTAGAGTGCATTCTTTCAACACCAAGTGCAACAGCAGGTGGTCCATCCATTAGAATGTTGATAACCAAAATTTGAGTTGCAGTCAGAGGTAGAGGCATGTCAAATACAACCTTTGCCAGTAACAGTAGCGCTACAGCCGCTACATTAGTTGATACTTGATATCGCACGAAGTTCCTGATATTAGCGTATATCTTCCGACCTTCTTCTACAGCATTTACGATATTAGCGAAATTGTCATCTTGTAATACCATGTCAGAGGCATCCTTGGCAACATCGGTACCGGAAATACCCATCGATATACCAATATTTGCACGTGACAATGCAGGAGCGTCATTTACTCCATCTCCAGTCATCGCTACAACTTCGCCTTCATCCTGTAATGCAGTAACTATGCGCATCTTCTGCTCCGGAGTTACTCGACTGAAAATTGCAGTTCCACCGACTATATCTCGCATAGCTTCATCATCTAATTGTTCTAATCTTTCACCGCCGATAGCATCGATATGAGGTTTAGTAATATTGAGATCTTCACCAATAGACTGTGCAGTCATATGTTGGTCTCCAGTAATCATCTTAACTCGAATACCAGCTTTCTGACATCTCTTGATTGCATCGTAAACTTCAGCACGTGGTGGATCCATAATCCCAACCATACCTAGGAAGATAAGGTTGTCTTCAACGGACTCCATATCGTGTATGTCTTCACCATCTTCAACACGTCTAGCACATAATGCAATTACTCGCATTGCTTTACTAGCCATTGTTCGATTGGCATTTGTGGCATCATTGATATCACCTTCTTCTATAGGGACTATCTCCCCGTTGGATACTTTCCACTTTACAAGATCTTTGTATCCACCAGCGCCGCCTTTCGAGAAAACCCAATCTTCCCCTTCATATTCATGAATTACCGACATTCTCTTCCTATCTGTATTGAAGAAGAATTCATGCTTACGAGGGTGCCTTTGTGCGAATTTAGCAACATCGCCGTTTATTTTGTAGCCCAATACAGCACACGCACTATCTGTAGGGTCGCCAATGGCAGACCACTGCTCATCGACCTCTGCGATTTGTGAATTATGGCATAAAGATAGACAAGTAGCGGCTAGCCTGAATCCAAGATCTCGTTGTAACTCAGACATCCTTTCATCACTAAGCTCGGTATCATTGAGCATTAGTTTGCCTACCGGTTTGAATCCTTCACCACTAATTCCAAATGTATCTTCTGGAAGCATCAATTCACGAACTGTCATTTGATTTTTGGTTAGCGTACCTGTTTTATCTGTACATATTACAGTAGTGGAACCAAGGGTTTCAACAGCCTTCATGCGACGAATTATGGCTTTGTGCCTTGCCATATTCCTCATTCCGATTGCTAGAGTAGTGACAAGAATAATCGGTAACCCCTCGGAGATTTGTTGTTTGTATTATCGGATGCAGCAAAGCGTTTGAGTGGAGTATTCACGCCTCCACCATTGCCAGATTTTGGTAATGCTTCTAATGAAAATGACGATTGAATTCAAGTCGAGATAAGCACAAGCATCAAAGGCCATAGTCTTAGGCCTACCTTTCGGAAGCGGTATTGATGACTGGTATGAGCATCTCCGAATTGGAAGAAATGGCTAGAAAATGCCGTATCGAGATATGTAAAATGACTCATAGGGCACAGGCTGGACATCCTGGCGGTTCCCTATCTGAAATCGACATTTTGTGTGCCTTATATGGTCACAGACTTCGTGCTAGAAGTGATGACCCTGATTGGGATGACAGAGACAGATTCATTTTGTCGAAAGGACATGCTTCTCCCGGAATGTACGCTGTTTTAGCAGAAATGGGATTCATATCTCATGCTGATCTAGAAAGTTACCGTGTAAAGGGCGGTGTATGCCAAGGCCACGTAGACATGAAGTGGTGTCCAGGAGTAGATTTCTCCGCAGGCAGTTTAGGAATGGGCCTATCTTATGGGATGGGGTGTTCAATTGCTGCTAATATCGATGGTTCGAAAAGAAATGCGTACGTAATGGTGGGCGATGGAGAAATCCAAGAAGGAAGTATTTGGGAAGCAGCTATGGCTGCTGCTCACCACGAGCTTGGAAACCTGAAATTATTTATCGACTGTAACGGTATTCAAAATGATGATTTCTGCGAAGCACAGATGAGAATGTTTGACATTCCTGCTAAATGGAACGCATTTGGGTGGGCTGTAAAGGTTATCGATGGACACAACATGAGTGAAATCGTTAGCGCCATTGACTGGATGGATACAGTTACCGACAAACCAGCTGTTGTAATTGGCATGACTGTTAAAGGAAAGGGAGTATCATTCATGGAAAACAATCCTGCATTCCACGGTGCAGCACCATCTGATGAACAATTAGCAATCGCACTATCTGAATTGGGGGTGAATGCGTGACCAGAATGGCAGCAACCAGAGATGGATACGGAGAGGCATTACTAGCATTAGCAGATAACCCGAAAGTGGTAGTTCTTGAAGCAGACCTAGGCAAATCTACAAAATCGCTTCATTTCAGAAAGGCTCACCCGGAAAGAACAGTTTCTTGTGGAATTGGAGAACAAAATATGCTGTTGGTAGGAGCAGGATTAGCATCTAGTGGATACATTCCATTCGCAAGCACATTTGCAATATTTACAGAAAGGGCATTCGAACAAATGAGAAATGGAATCGCTAGACCTAACCTTCCAGTACATCTTTGCGGATCACACGGTGGCACTCACACAGGTACAGATGGTTCAAGCGCACAATCGATTGAAGACTTAGCAATATACCGCACTCTTCCAAATGTAGTTGTTATGCACCCTTGTGATGATGTATCCACAAAGGAACTCACAATGCAATTACCAGGATTAGGTAAGCCATCTTACATGCGTACAGCCAGAAATAAAACCCCTGTATTGTATGAAGGTAAGGAAAGTCAAATAAAAATCGGAAAAGGAATCACTCTCATTGAGGGTAATGATGTTGCTATAATTGCTTGTGGAGTACTAGTCCACGAAGCAATGGAGGCGGCTAAGGCATTACAATCAGAAGGGATTAGTGCCACAGTAGTGGATATGCACACTATCAAGCCCCTTGACACAGAACTTCTTGATTCATTATCTCAAAAATGTGGAGCAATAGTTACTGCTGAAGACCATTCTATTATTGGCGGGCTTGGAGGTGCGGTAGCAGAGCACATTGTCACCAAGCACCCTGTTCCGATGGAAAAAATTGGTGTTCATGATCGATTCGGAGAGTCTGCTGGTTCTGAAGAAATGCTGGAGATGATGGGCCTAAAATCACACCACATTTCTGATGCTGTGAAGAAGGTAATCGCGAGGAAGGCTTGAAGCACCTCCTACTACGACACCCCCTCATGGAGTTCTTCCTAGACACCGCTGACGTAGATGAAATTCGAGAGATTGCCTCATGGGGTATTCTTGACGGAGTAACGACAAATCCTTCCTTGATCAAGAAGAGTGGAAGAGACTTCAAAACTGTTGTAGCTGAAATCGCATCGATTTGTGACGGCCCTATTTCAGCAGAAGTTACCGCTTTAGATACCGAAGGAATGGTAGAACAAGGTAGACTATTGAAAGAAGAGTTACCACCAAATGTCATTATAAAGATCCCTTGCACACCTGAAGGTTTGGCTGCGACAAAGATACTTACTGCAGATGGGATAAAAACAAATGTCACACTAATATTCTCTGCTTCCCAAGCATTGATGGCAGCCAAAGCAGGTGCCACATATGTATCACCATTCATCGGTAGAATAGATGACACTGGTGCTGACGGAATGACTTTGATAGCAGAAATTATGTCCGCTTGGGATAATTACAATGTTGATACAAAGGTACTTGCTGCATCAATTCGCCATCCAACTCATGTTCTTGCTTGTATGCAAATGGGTGCGCACACTGTAACAATGCCAACCAAAATTTTCCGTCAACTAATGACACACCCACTAACCGATAAGGGACTAGCTGGATTCATGAAAGATTGGGCTGAGGTCGAAGCGGCCGGCAATGCTTGAGGCGAACGCTTGATAATGAGCACCTGCCCACATTGGTTTACGAGGCGATTGCATGACCAGTCATGAAGATAAACTCAAACGTCTTCTCGATGGCGATATTGATGAGTCTGAAATCGCTGCAGACCCAATTTTAGCAAGTCTTGCTGAACGTATCTTTGGGCTAAACATTGAGCCGATTGCACCTAGTAAGCCGAGCCATGGGACCCAGTTACCAGATGTTGAAGTAATAACCGCGGTTACTACGCCGGATTCCATGATTGAAGTTGTACCTGGGGCCGCGCCAGTAGCGCCAATGCCAATGCCATCATTACCTTCAATCCCAGAACAAGTAACTGCAAAGAGTGGCGGTGGACTTCTCAAAGCATTTGGAATTCTATCTTTGTTAACTGCAGTTGCGAACATATTCGGTGCATTTGGCTTCCTTAATGGTGGAGAAGGAACCAGAATAAATTGGGCTGGAATCCATGAAATTAATAATGAAATGGGGTGGTCTGAACCCTTCCCTGTTCTCGGCATCCCTGATTATGTAGCTCTGGCATGTAGCATAGTTGTCATCATTCTTGCTTTCCGCCGTAAGTAATGCGGCAATTTGATGAACACCAAGTATAGGTGAGTAATATGGGCAAAGGCAAAGCAAAGCGAGGGATACCTTCGAAAGTTGATGATTTCAACTCTTGGTACCCGTTTATTGTCGAAGCATCTGAGTTAGTTGACAAGAGATATCCAATAAAGGGAATGGATGTATGGAGGCCGTATGGATGGCGTACAATGAAGCTAATTGATTCGCTAACCCATGAAGAAATGGAGAGGACTGAACACGAAGAAGTGAACTTTCCATTACTGATTCCGGAGAATCTGCTAGAAAAAGAAAACGCCCTAGTTGCTAGACTGAAAAGAGCTAGAGAAGAAGGCGTTGATCCTGACGATTTACGAGACGAAGATGAAGAAGGTGGATTCAAGAAAGAAGTTTACTGGGTAAAACATGCCGGTGAAAACGAATTGGATGTCCCTATGTTTTTACGACCGACCAGTGAAACTGCGATGTATACCATGTTCCCATTATGGGTGCGTTCACACAAGGACCTACCACTGAAGGTATACCAGATGGTAAACACATTCCGATATGAGACAAAACAAACTCGCTCTTTCATTAGAGTACGGGAAATACACTTCTTTGAAGCACATACAGCCCATGCTGACGAAGCATGTGCATCCAGGCAAATCGAACAGGATTTAGAAATAGTGGACAATCTAATGCACCAGTTATGCCTACCTGTAATCAAAGCAAAACGTCCAATATGGGATACATTCCCTGGTGCCTGGTATACAATAGGAATAGATGCTATTATGCCCAATGGTAGGACATTACAGGTTGCATCATGCCACCATTACAGAGACCAGTGGGCAAAGGCATTCGACCTTACTTATGAGAATCTAGATGCTCAACAGCAGCACTGTCATCAGACAACCTATGGGATGTCTGAAAGACTACTAGGAGCAGTAGTAGGAATGCATGGTGATGATAATGGGCTGATAATGCCACCATCAATAGCACCACACCAGGTTGTCATTTGTCCGATGATCAGAAAGAATTCAGAAGTGGACACTATTGCTAAGGCAAATGAAGTCGCTGCAATACTGAAAGCATCTGGATTACGAGTAAAAGTCGATTCGAGAGATATTCATGCTGGACAGAAATATTTCGATTGGGAGATAAAAGGCGTTCCTCTACGTTTGGACATAGGTCCACGCGACATAGAGAATGACTGTGCCTTTGCTGCAAGAAGAACAGGTGGTAAAGAACCCCTTCCACTGGCCAATATCGCGGATGAATGTAAGCGCTTATTAGATGAAATTTCAGATGAATTACGTGCTAGGGCTGATGCTCATGCTGGTAATGTTATTGTCCCATTAACTAGTTTGGAAGACGTTGAAGATGGCAAGATTTACGAAATGGCATTTGACGGTACAGACTCACATGCTGAAA
>JAOMTZ010000011.1 GCA_028356125.1 Candidatus Poseidoniaceae archaeon | reverse complement strand
CACCTACTTCTATTCCAGGGTTTGAAACGTTGGAATGTTCTGATTATTATCTGGTTGATAGCTATCAATGGTGTAATATTCATGTTAATATTTTTTGACGATTTCCCTCAATGGTTGGTTTTCTTATTCTATCTCTGCATGGGCTGGGTTGGATTCTATTCAGGCATCTTGATTTACAGAGAATACGGCCTAGAATTTGTCCGTTATTTGGGGTATGGTGGCATCGCATACAGCGTAGGAGCGATTCTGGATTACATCGAATCACTAACTATCATCATTGGTGTGATTGAAACACATGAGATATTCCATTTCGCTATCATCATCGGTATTATTTGTCACTGGCGATTTATCGAACAAGCAATCGAATTATTTGAAGATAGGCAAAATATGTCAACCGAATCTGAAGAATAGTTGGCTCGGGTTTGTTGATTAAGGAACCTTAGGGCCCCTAGCCCGATTACAGGATGTGAGTTCTGACTTCACAGGAAGATGGTTTCTTCGGAGCTTCGCTAAAACCAAATTTACACGGCTCACTCAAAGGCCTAAGTTCGCCAGCATTGGTTCCATCAATCGTTGCACTTGCTTTAGTTAATTTTGATACTCTGTCGATTGCGTACCACTCTTTTCGCTGATTTTTGGTTACTCCATGAGTTTGTGTACCAAAGAATAACTTTGCAAATAGAAGTTCAACTGTTGCAATGAAAAATAGTGAACGTTTGAATGGGATAGGCCAACCTCTGTTCCATTCGAAGTCCAGCTCCATAGAATCGCAAGAGACAGATAGGGAACTTCCTTGTTGGACAACTCCAACCTTTTGGATTTTGATTTCATCAAATGAATACATAGCCTCTACATAATCTGCTACTTCTTTGGTTGGGGCGATCAGAATTCTGCTTCCATCTTTTTTTGCCCACATGATATCTGTGAATTCTCCAAATGGGGATTCTTGCCACGCACCTACAACAATTCTGTCTCCACTTTCGAATCCACTAGATGTTATTCTACCTTTGAAAACATCCATCATATCGATTTTAGATTCTTTGCCTTTGAATGGTGTTATCTCCCCTACCCAGGCGATGGCCAGTATCAAAATAATCTGTATCACGAACCTAACAACGTGCCAGATATCATCATATGTAGTTCCATTAAGTGGAATTTCATTATACCACATATTGAAATTGGCCCAATAAAGAACAACCAACATCCATGCGATACCAACCGATGCTAGAGAGCGGGTCCGTGGTATGATTAGAAGCAAACCAAGTATTGCTTCAAAGAAACCACTCAGGAGAACCCAAAAGATTGCAGAAGGCAGTATATTGGGAACTATTGGTTCATACCATTCGGGATGAATAAAGTGATCCACTCCAACATTTATGAATGCTAGACCGAGGACTACGGCAAACATATCCCGGGGGGTGAACTTAGGTTTCACAAGCTGTCGAAATCAACTTGATAAAAAAAGGAATGTAATTTACCTGAAGAGTAAATTCCATTTTGAAAATAAAAAATAGCCCTTCACAGAGCCGAAGTTCTGTGAAGGGCAAAGTCCCAAAGGGTGTTAGCAATCAATCTTAATCCTTAGTTCAAAGGTGTTCGATTCCTTGCTTCTTTACGTTAGCTTTCTTGATTTTATCAGGAAGCCACGCTGGGCCATTTGCAGGCTTGTCCACTTGGGAGATACTGCCGGTGAAAACGTGAACTCTCTTTGTTCCACGTTCGCGTAGGCGTATGTCGGTGTGTCCGCGTGTTGCAGCTTTAAGGGCTGCTCCTCTTGGTTGCTTGCTTGCAAATACTTGGCTGGTGTCTTCTCCGCCCTTCATCAAGACGAAGTACTTCTTTCCATCACTCATAGGTTTTACCTCGCTGCACCTACGGGCACACCAAGGTTATAATATTTCCCCCGCTAAACCGCTATACTGCGCTACATATTGCCCGCAGTAGCCCTTTTCAGAGGGCATATTAGAGCAGTAAGGCCTTTCGTAGTCGGTTCAAAATTCAGCGCCAGCCAAAGTTTTTGAATCTATGACTCCAGGTACTTGGCGAATAATATCAACGACTGTTTGAGCGATGACTCCTAAACTTTCAGCTTCTAGTTTCGCTATAATATCATAATCACCGAAAAGAAGTGTTGAGTCTGAAACATTCTCAATATCTTTGATGACCTGAAATGCTTCATACTCTTTGCCCGGTGAGACATTAACCAGAACATATCCGACTGCCATGAACATCCCAGTCAATCAAACATGATGAATCCTATGTTAGACGAAGATCTTCGAGGCTTTCCCTATACAGACTCCATTGGTCTTCTTTCCATTCATCAGGCATAGGGCCATCTAGCCAGTTAAGAAACTCCTCTAATGTCCAACCTTCCGGTATTCGGGTGTCGCTTTCAGGAGGTGAATCTTCAACGCCCCAAGTCTCGTTCTTTTCATCTCCCTCGCGGGCGCGCACGCGAATGGTAACGATTACCACGAGTAGTAATAGACTAAATAATGCGAAAATCTCTATTGCGTAAGATTCAGCAGCCTTCTCTGAATCTTGTTTAACTTCTAAACAATCAGTGATGCATTCTGTTGCATTATCAACGGTAACCTGTGAAGAATAGTTTGCGAAATTGTCACTATTGTCTACACATGAGATCGTGACCGTTAGGTTGCCAGAGAGTCCTGATGGTAACAGCCACGAACTAGACCAAAGTCCAGTTCCATCTAAATCTGACACCTGGCTATTCTGACGTTCATTGATTACAAGTCCATCTTGCAAGTAATTGATTCCACATGAGGCGTCGATTCCATCGGCGTCACTCATCTCGACAAGAACCTCGAATAGTGAGCCGTGAGAAATATTTTGTTCGTGGACTACTTGGATTTCAGGAGGTGAATGCATGAACTCAAAGTTTTGGTATGATATTGAAGATATCTCGTCTATGTCAACGACTCTAGCACTAAGACTTCCCTCACCTGCTATGAATGAAGAATCGAGTTGAATTCTAAAGTGGTACTCTGCATTTTGCTCAGCTAGTTCGCCGCCACAGTCGGAAACTCCTTGGGATGGAGCAGATACAATCCAGCCTAATTGTTCTAAGTTAGCAGTAACCATACTTACGGGCCTTGATGAATGAATTCTAACTACTGCATCTGCAGATTGCCCAAACATCAATTCGTCGATTTCGATTCCATTTCGGCAGATATCAATTGCTAGAATCTCTGGCGGACTTAGTAGAACCGGAGTGTAAAACGATGAGTTGTTCGTAGCACCATTAGCACCAATAATTGACACATCTACAACCAAATCGCCACTCTCTATACTCTGGTCGGTAGATAAGGGAACTAGTGATACGCCGTTTTCGAAATCGATTGGGAAATTGTAGGCTAATTGGCCAGGCCACCTGATCGAGATATCACCAATCACAGTATCAACAGTATCATCGTAATCTTGAACTTCGACTCTGAGCATCTCTTCGCCGCTGCCCTGAACATTAGTTACTTGGTTCAACTGTTCGTCTATCACCGACATGTGAATTGTTGGCTTTTGATCTGCAACCTGTATAGTTCTTCTAGTAAGGAATTCACCATTTGAGTCTCTTAGTTCAAGAGTAAATGGATCTAGGCTGGTCAAGGTAGGAATTGTAAACGAGGAAATGTAACAGTGATGTTCAGCACTGCTGCCTTGTACATGCGTCATTCCATCAACATTTCCGCGACTAGGTAGGAACATTGGAATATTGGCCTCAAGGTCATGGTCGGGGTCGAGAACACATGCTTTCAATGTCGAAACATAGCCCCTTTTGACGCCCGTAATCGGGATCGATGTTAACACAGAAGCACCTCCCCAATTAGCGTCATCTACCCCTGATAAGTGAATCCCAAACCAAAACGCAGGTGCATCTCTAATCTCAGCGATTGCCATTGAAGAAGAATTTGTTGAGATATTCGATTCATCGGTAGCAATTACTACTAAATCAAGGAACCCTAGTTGGATATCTGCTGGTAAATCGATTGTTGCCCACCATCTGAAACCATCTTGGCTACCAGTATTTTCCCAAACCCATTCAGTACTATTATTTCCATAACTCACTCTCCAAGCAATGGTAACAGAATCTACCCCGCTATCATCTGTTGATTCAACACTGCAAACGAATCTATCGCCCCGACTATATTGGCTAGAATCACAATATATGTCCTCAATAATAGGTGCAGAATTCGCCCAAACTAATACATCTAATACATTGTTGTCTAGATTTCTCTCAGGGTGTATTGGAGAAGTCCCTTGCCATCGAATTACAAGGTTATTCCAGCCATCTCTTGAAGTATTCAATTGTAGTTTTAGTACTAGCCTGCTACCATTAAGGCCCCCGTTTGGAACCGTGATGGATTGATTCGCCAATATGTTACTACCCAATTTGTCGATTACAATAATCTCTCCAAGCGAATTACCAGGGCCAATGTTTTGTAAAGCGATTTCAATTTCGAATTCCTGATTGATTGATACGTTTTGGACGATTCGGGCGTCTATTATGTCTATATCGCTAACAATATCTGCGTATGGGCTCATCTTCGGGTCGCCCACTACAACACCCATCCAACTTGCCATAGTATTAGCAGCTGCATAAGACTCCGCCAAATTGAAGCCTCGGGAATATGAAGATAGAAGGACGCTGGGAGAGGAAACTGCAGTCAAGTACGGTTCGTACACATACCCCTTTACTCCACTAGCCCCATCTTCAAGAATATCTGCGACTAAAGACTGCCCGTATGATGTACCTGAATTGAAGGAGCGAGCACCTGTACTTACTGCAGTCTCGACGATTGAACCGTTCACCCATTCCATGTGAGGCCGGATTATCCGAAGTACTGTTGAATCAACATATAATGAGCCATCTGTTGAAGTAGGTACGATGTCCAATGAAACTCTAATCGTGAGCGACGTTGCATTAGAACCTGGCCTGAATCGTAATGAGCGTGAATTCCAATCAGGATTGAAAGCCTGATTTGAAGATTCATTACTAGTCAATTCATTGCCATTCGAATCATAAGATGTAACTTGTAGATTGTATTCTCCAAACACATCACCTGACCTTTTTCCATATGCGTACAAAACCCAGACGTGGTCTGTGAAATTCTCTGGTATCTGATGTGTAGTCTCAAGATAGGCAACGCCTTGCCCATTACCTGAGTATGCAGAACAATTGTTAATTATATCACGATTTAGAGTTGTTACAGAACCATTACTCAGTGCTGTATCCCAAATCATAACATTATCTATCATGCCTTCGAAATATGAACTTCCTGCTCTATTAACGCCTAATTTGTAAATGTCGAAATTATTCACTGATCCATTTGGATAAGAATTAGTATTAACCAAAACTCCATCCATATATTGTCTGGAAAAACCGGAGTCGAAAACTGTGACTAGATGTGTCCACTTTTGTGACACTACATCACCAAAGTTCAATGATTGGTTATTGTGAAGTTTCCATTTCCCCCCCGATATCATGTGCTGGAATGATTGATTAGAACCCGCATTATTGTCGATTGCGAATGTTGAGGCATATGTTGGCTGATTGGAAATATTAGCCCATACCCATTGGCTGACTGTAAAGTTCCCAAGCCAATCATCAACGTCGACATCAACATAGTCATTAACGCCATCATACCACAAGCAATAGCCATCTACACAACTTCTCCAATTCGTTGAGTCCATACCATTCAAAGTGAAGTTTGAACCGTTAGTGATTGTGTCGTCAGACTGGTTTCCTGAACCTTCTTCAAACTCCCAGTGATGGACAAGGTTGTCTTGCTGAGGAATATAATCGCTGGCTACATAAAATGCAGAAGAAGGGATTGTGGCTTTACTTACATTATCGCTTTCCCATGAAAATCGCAGTCCGTGAGGGCCGCCCCCTTGGAAAAACTCAATTCGGAAATCATGATGCCCTGATGTTAAATTGAGTGTTGTGGAATACTCCCTCATACCGTGTGACCCATAGTTTTGGATTGCACTTTCTCCATCAATCCATAATTCACTACCGTCATCAGAGTTCAGATAGAAGGTCCAGTTCCCTGTATCTGGAATGTCGATTAGCCCACTGAACCTAGCACCCCAATTGTTCTTGAAGCGGTCGTCAAGCCCGGGATACGCATTTCCTGATGAAGAATATGCAAGGCTACTTTCCACGCGAACATGGTCGGGAACTCTATCGATAAGATCTGGCATTGATGCTGTGCTGAAACTGATTCCTTCATTATCAAAATATTCAGCATATATACCCTGTAATAAATTACCAGACTCTTGGTTGCATTCAGATAATACCTGAGCTTCTAAAGCACCATTGCCTCCTTGCTTAGTTTGAGTTTGATAACCCCAACTAAATTGGTCACCACTTGAAACAGAAGGGGAGGTTGCATTCCAATACCTTGAACCGCTACTCCAAGAAGTATCAGTGGTGTCGAAACCCCCATTTGCAAGATAGTTTTTATTCCAATTCCCATCATTACTGCCCCATGAGGCATACCCAATTACATTGGAGAGATTGGTGACAAATTCAGTTTCTTCATCGAAGTATACTGGTAAACCCATAGTCCCATTTAGTGTACTATTAGCCACATACAAATCGTCATTCCAGAATTGATATCCTGATTCGTTTCTGTTAGTTGCCAAATCGAGGATGTGAGTCCCTCTGGACCCGTACGAGTTGTTGGCTTTCTCAATCAATTCAAGCGCAGTATCAACTGTATAACCCGTCAATCTCGTTACTAAGAAAAAACCGTATTCATCCCTAGTGAACACTTTCATTTCTTTGCCCGCCAATGGACCATAGCCATGATTGATCCAGAAATCGGAACCTATGTCAGAATCATAACTTCCCCCAACTAAGGCTATCTCTTGGTCGAAAGATGCTTTACTATCTCCACCACTCACTCGCAATGGAACCCCCTTAGTGGTGACTAGATAGTTGATTTCCGTCCCATTATACTCTGAAAGCATTAACCTGAACGGCTCTACAAAGTATGTATCAAATTGATCTCTGTTGATGGTTTCGCCAGTAGGTGTTGATGAATTGTCGAAGATGAATATTCGATCAGAACTAATGTTTCTGGCTGTAACAAAAGCCCATCCGATTGTTCTACTAGCTTCGGATTGATTGTTGATTAATACCACTACATCACTATAATCAATAGCTGTTGACTGATTGAAACCACCTTCTACTGCAACTGTTCGTAGTGGTGATTCGTTCCAGACATCTGTAGATACACTGAAACCCTCGAAAATCGAGTTTTCTAGTTCTGTACTACCTTCCTGAATAGGAGGGATGTTTACGTTCCCTAGCACAAAAAGCGCAACTAAAAATAGCGCTTTTTGAGCAGTGGACATATCACTAGGAAGGGTTCGGTGTTCAAAGTCACTTCGATAGATTATTTCAATCCAAAAAATGGTTTTTCAAACGTTTTCGTCAATGTGTATATGAAGGTCGGCCCCTCCTGCCCTAACATGGTCGAATTGTATATGGCGCGTTCTTGCCGCTGGGGGATGCTTCGCGTAATTGGAGGCGACCTTCATTTGCAAGAAGCAGACGCTGTAATCACGCCTGCTAATAACCGCCTATCAGGCAGAGAGGGCATAGATGCACAAATTCACAATGCCGCTGGAGAAGAGTTACGCGAGTTCTGTAGAGAAGTGAGTGTTGAACAGCGCAAATCCAACCTTCCTCCATGCCCAGTAACTAACAATGTGGTTTCAAAGCCATATAATCTAGAAAGCAGATTCAAGCACATCATCCATGTAGTAAGTCCTGATTGTCGAAGGCCTAACCAGGACGAAGCAAGAAGAGAATTACTTCCTGTTGCTTATCAAAAGCTATTCGCTACACTAAAAGAAATGAAAGATGTTAGTGTAGTAGTCGCCCCTCCTCTATCTATGGGAGTATTTGCATACCCTCACAGAGAAGGAGCACGCCTAACTCTAGAATGTTTACTTGGAATACTAAATGGTGAGGAAGACCCTGGAATTACAGAGTATAACATCATCGTTAAAGAAAGAAATTTCATCAAAAACATGAGAACTGTCTACCGTGAGTCGGAAGACCAGCTCCCTGGTACAGACACCACAATGGTTTGAGGTGAGAATATGGTCGATCTGCCAAATTTGGTGGCTTCGGCTATTGCGAATGACCGTTCTGGCTTCTCTGCTGCCGTACTCCTGTCCAACAATTCGCGAACTGTAAGAAGGATCAGAGATGTTGTACCATCTAATCTCAGGCTGGTCACATTAACTTCATCAACAAAAGTGTCAGATTCGCTGAAGGAAGATGATTTAGAAGTGGAATTGCTTGAAGATTCACTGTCATCACAGGGATTGTCTGTTCTCAACAGTTTACATGACATAATACTACAGGGATTAGGTGAAGGGAGATTCAAATCCAATGACCGCATTTTGGCGATATTAGGAGAGCCAATGGATGGAGTCATAGTAATAGAAGCAAGTAGTCTTACATCTAACAGGCTAGCGATTATGGCGCAAGAACACGAAATCGATATAGAAATTCTTGCACGGCTAATGGAACTAGCAAGACATATCGGCGGAAGAGGTAGAGAGGGACATGCTGTCGGCGCCTTATTTGCAATCGGCTCAGTGCCAAAATTACGTAGATACTCTACCGCCCTCGTCCTGAACCCTTTCAAGGGTCATTCGGATGCTAAGAAGAATATTACAGACTCTAACAATCATGAAACTTTAGCTGAATTCGCTTGGCTAGATGGGGCTATATTGTTCAATTCTAAAGGAATTGCAAGTGATGCTGGGAGATATGTGCAAGTTCCATCCGGAATTAATCCCAAACCGGGAGAAGGGGGGCGTCATTTGGCGGCAAGATCAATCAGTCAGTTAGCAGATGCTATTGCCATATGTGTGTCCTCGAGTGGAGTAATCACATTGTATTCGAAAGGTAGAGAGAAGTATAGAGTTAGGCTCTCTTAACCGCTTCTTCCATAGATATCTCACCGCACACCACCATGCGCGCCAAATCTGTAGGGATTGTAATTTCTCCAGAACTAAAGATTCGAGATTGCCTTTGAACTTCTCGTAAATCACCATCAGTAGGCCTTAGTGTTCTAATCTGATTTACTTTGTTTCCACTTACTAATGCAATTCTTGTTGCTGCATTTATGTGGGCTTTAGAACGAGATCCTGAACTAGTTCGGTGTTCGCTAACCTCTAGTGTTTCTATTCCTCTAAGGATTAATTGATTGATTATCCGGTCTCTAATCAAAGGGGCCCCGTCTCCGACCTTTACACTCATTCGTATATGAGAAAACGCTGTAGATAGTGCAACAACATGGTCTGCAACTATTTCCACGCCCTCTAACTGAGCGCTTCCAACTACTATGCCATCTGCTAGCCAAGCAATTCCTGGCCTAGGTCCCGGATCTATTCCGAATACCAATTGAACTGCTGTATCAAAACCTCTTGATGCTTGTATAGCCCTCTCGACTGCAATCTCGATATTTTCTTCCATCGCCGGTATTTCACCATCAGATACTTCTTCTGGAGATGTTAGTAAAACTCCATCCCATGAATCTCCAGAAGATAGCATTACAAAATTACATTCTCTTCTTTTTAATTCGCGCATCAAATGAAAAGAGAGTCGGAAATCCTCCGTCCTAACTGCTATGCGGCGCACATGCGGCCGTAGGTGTAATCACGCTTCAATATGACGCGTAAACAACGATATCATCAAAAGCGTTTGACAATGATTCTGTATTGTGGGCAGTCAATACGAAAGGGAACTCAGAGCAGTTTTAGCTGGCATTCCAAAAGGAGTAGATGCGGTGACTAGATCTTGCGACCCTGTCGCTAAAGCGAAAGCCATGCAGGTTGTTGAGAGACCATTTTTGGTAGTAAGGGCCGCTGGTTCTGGAATGGAAGGTAGCGGAGATTTGCTGGCATTAAGAGGAGACATGTGCTTCCCAATTGAAGTCAAATCCTCAAAAAAAGCGAAGTTGTATCTCTCTGGCAGAACATGGGACCAATACCAATCAATGGTCTATGAAGGCAAGAGATGCGATTTGATGCCCCTATACGCTTACAGATTGAAAGGAGTTAGAGGCGACTCTTGGCGGATTTTCCGCGTAGAGGTTGGGAAATTAAGTGGAAGACTCAGCATATTGACTAGGAGAATCCCTCCCCTGCCACTAACCCGTAACGGCAAAGAATTCCTCGATTGGGAACAAGGTATGCCATTGCATCAATTCTTGTCTCTTGTTTGTAGAAAAGCCGCAAGTCCAACTTTGGAATCACTCGACAAGAGAATTCAAAATATTGACATGTCCAAAGAAGACAAAAACGAAACTTCCCAGATGCGTATCACAGAAGTGCCAAATATGGCCCACCGATGAGTATTAACATCACAAGTAGCAGTAGCAATGAAGACAGGCTAGAGGCCTTTCTTGTTACATGTTCAACCCAAAGTGGATGAATATTATACAGGCCGGTTTTCTTACCCAAATTACGCAACCCAGACATCGTTCCATGAACTATGTCTTTGAACAGGTGACCTCCATCGAATGGAATCATTGGAAATAGATTTGTGAAACCTAGAAGTATGTTAACCCAAATTAACCAAAATAGTAGATTCATCAATATCAGTAGCCCACTCAAACCGAGTATAGATGCCAACCAACCATCTCCGGAATCAAGCATCTCTTCTTGTGCAGGATGAATTGCCACTCCTTGATATTCAAAGGGCGTAAAGAGGATTGTACCTGCACTGACAGGTACGCTAATTGCATATCCAAAAGCACTACCTGCAAAATTAGGATCATTCCATCTAGCCAAGCGGTCAACACCCGCTGTTCCACCTGATGGACTGTTAACGCCTAGGAAAGCATCCCCCTTTTCGACGCCCATAGAATCCAAGGTTTCCGAATCATAACCTAAATCGACCAAATAATCGTACTTATCCGTCATATTAACCATAAGCACTTCATTAGTTCCATTCCCAAAACGAATTACTTCCATAGGAACGATTTGCCCAGCGGATATATCTGCCATTGCATTAGAAAAGTCGCCCCCATCTACAATCCCAGTTCCGTTTATTGAAATTATGACATCCCATGCCTCTAGCCCTGCATCATCAGCAGCAGAATCCAAGACGATTTGACTAGAATGAACACCAGGGTCTGCTGCGACAAATTGTCCCCCTACATGACCTAGAAGGGCCATCAAGATTAATGCTGCGAAAATATTAGTTGCTGGTCCAGCAGCGAACATCCTTTGCCTCTCTCTTCTAGGGGAAGTGCTGATCTCTGAATATTCAGGTTCTGCAAAAGCACCCAATGGTATTGGGCCCATCATCAAAAGTCCAAAGCTTCGAACTCGCATGCCATGTGCTCTAGCTTGAATGCCATGTCCAAATTCGTGTATTACAAGGCAGACGACGAACGCGAATATTCCATATCCAAGAGGAATAATTGGGCTTAGCCCAGGTATTGCTACAAGTTCAGATACTGGCCTCGCCTCTGCTTGATTACCCATCAAAATCGCGGCTATAACTGCCAGAATTATCATTACCGTGACAATGAACATGGCTCCCCAGCATACCCATAGTGAAACTTCACCATACGCTCTCCAAAATTTACGAGGCTTGGACACAATCTCAAGAGACTTTTGCCCTTTATCGGTCCTTATCATCAATATCATTCCGAAAAATATCCTTGAGGCATTCCATTCATCCAATTTGCCCGTGGACTCCCAATACCTTAGCAGTAAATACCATGCTATTACGAAAAGTAAAACTTCGGTCCAACCAAACTCGACCGAGAGAAATCCACTTCCCATACCTTGTCCAGCAACTGATTACACTTCAACCCCCTGTCGTTTAGTTCTTGAAGGTCCTCTGCTTGGCACTGCTATGGACGAAACCACTCGTGAGGTCAGGGCATGGGTTCTACATGAGTTTGGAGAGGATGCTGAGGACATCTCAATGTGGGCAGAAGAAGATGATATTGTTCAGGTTCTTATCCGCCTTTCCGATAAAGTAGTAGTTTCTGATTTATCGTGGCATACGGGGAAAATAATCGAAGAAGGCTCTCTAGTTGTAAGGCTCTCGAATTGGAAACCCAACTCAATACAAACGCGTAGGATGCCGGACGGCTTAGTTAGGTTCAAGCACCGTTCGAACGAGATTATGCTAGCTGCTAAGGTTAGAGCCCCGGAGTGGGCATCTGCTCTTTTGGAAGAATGGTTAATGTCTATGAAAGGAAAAGCCGCACTGCCAAAGGGTAAGCAACATCAAATCTCTGATTTGAAAAGAAAGAGAGATACTCTTCGAAAAACATTAGATCAGGCAGATTTATCTTCTATAAGAGATGAAATCAAAACTATTGAAAATAGACTCAACAGTGCCGATGACAGGCTTTCTGGCAAACGTCTTTGATTATTCTTCTTCGCTAAGATGAATTAGAGCAATCGCATCTTCTTGCTCCGCTTTTATCATCTCTGGAGAATTTCGAAGTATTCGGTTTAACACCGGTTCGATAAGCATTGGAATCGCCAAAACTGAAACTATGAAGAGTATCAAGAACATGAAAGATGCTCCTGGCACTTGACTTACTCCAGGAGAATCGCCTCCGCTAACCATTAATTTCACAGTCCCTAACCATGGTATTTCGGCACCAGATATTCCGATAACCCAGTCTTCTTCAACTGGTTTGATTATACCGCTATGGATTGAAGAAAGTCCCTGAGCAAATTCAAACACGCCTTGGTCATCATTGCAATCATTATTGTCCCCCAATGTGATATATCCCGGGTTAGAAGGTGTGAAATTTTCAACACTGAACCATACTGAACCGTGTTGGGCTGCAACTCCCCTACATGGGTATTCACCAGTATTATTTCCATCAAACAGTAAATTTATTTTTGCAACATTTACTTGGTCTGAACCAGGTACTGACCAAGATAAAACACAACTTCCTTCCCAAAAAACGCCTTCGGGGCAGTCTCCGTCTTCAGGAGATGTCGTCTCACCCACATTGATTTTGAACAATGCTCTGTGGATAATAGGTGTACTGTCGTCTTCTCCATTACGTTGGTAAATTATTACATCACCCTCCATGCCTAAAGACTCATACCCGTAATCTGGGGAATCACTGTCTGTTGCTTCTGCATAAGTAATAATTTTGTTTCGATCTGGAGAGTGAACTAGAACTAAATCCCCAGCATCTATTGTGCCAACCTCTCCATTCTTATCGTGCTGCATTGAATTTGACTCGACTACTACTAGCGGAGGCATTGAGCCAGTGTGAGCCCACATTGCCATTACAAGAAGACTAATCATTCCGGCTGCCAATACAATCTCGCGAACGAGGGTGCGCATTGGGTCAGATTCGCTCATCGGTACGACCCAGACGTCAACGCTTCTTCAATCCCTTCTCTTGTAGGAAGGAATTCCATACTTCTTTGTGCCCGCCACCAAGAGCGTTGGCAGCATCGTCACCGTTAGCTCTCTGCTTGCGTAATTCTGAAATTGATTTCAAACCCATTATCGCTTGTAGCGATGATAATTTTGCATTTAGATTGATGAATGCGGGTGCGGAAACCGCCAGCCCAAGAACACCAATAACAATCAAAACTATTGAAGTCCCCGTATATTCTTGAAAATCTGCGTTGTCTTGCAAGAACATGAGTTGGACTGCCGACATTGTTGTCAAGAGAGCTGACGCAAAGGTCGCAGTACCAGATATTCTTAATTGCCTGCCGTGTTGATTTTGCCACCAGCCCATACGTCTCGCCCGACCTCCAATATACGCCACACTTATTCGTTTTTTGTATTTCACAAAAGTGACATGTCTGGGCATTGTTGAAATGTGATGAGTACGCGTGGGCCGAAGGCCCATAGAGGGTTAAGGTGACATCATCATGCGTAAGTCTCTGTTTCTAACCGCTATTTTCGTGTTTTCAGTTCTATCCCCAATGGCATTGGCGGGCGTTACTGAAACACAATTCCAGGATGGCTCTACATCCTACACTCACACCTTTTCTGGGCCAGGTGACGGGTTTGCTGGAAACCTAACATTCCCGTACGGCGCAGAAGTTTCATCTGCATCTTTTGACATAGCGGGGGAGCCTTCTTCCACAACATGGGGCAACCTAACCACGGACAGGGATTTCGGTGGAGCAGGAAGTGGAACTTGGAACGGAGTACCTCCCGGTTTTGCTTACGGTAGTCGCTCCAATCTAGAAGTTGGAAGCAATAATGTTGAACTGCTCGGAAACCCAACCAACAATATCAATGGTTTAGATCGTTCTACCGATGGAACCACCACTGGTACAATCAATAATACAGGAGGCTTTGCTTCAAATGGAGACCAAGGGTTTGTTGGGGCGACAAGTAAGCAGACGCCGTTCTCCCTATCGAATTCGAATTCTAATTATAGAGGATTTGTAATTCTACATGATGATGAATATGTTTCTGCCACCTCTACATCTTCGAGCATTTACGTCACACCTGTGCTCAAGAGATACAACTCGACAACAGGCACATACATTGGAACAGCATCAATTAATTCAGGTACTTGCTCATACAGTACACCCCTATACTCGACATATGATGCGACCAGTGATGGCCAAGGTAATATTTGGACTGTATCTTACAGTTATCGCATACTAGTCAAATGGAGTGCAACCGTATCGTCAAGTGGACAAATGTCATGGACTTGTCAGAACACATATACATACACTGGAAGTTATTATCCAATGGGAGTTGATATCGATGAAGATTCGGGAAGAATGTTCTTACTGATGTATCAATCATCATCCCCTAGTTACAACAGATATCTGTATGAGATTAATCCATCAAATCCATCATCCGTCACAGGAAGTTGGCTATTGGGTTCCAAAGAACAGTTAGGAGATTCAAACACCCAGGTCAGTGGCCTGATTGTTGATTTACCAAAGATTGTCACCAATGAATACTACAATCAAAGAGGATACCACAACCATTTCACGATGAATGGTATTTTTGTAGAACATATGGGTAAAGTACTACTCAGTGGAGGTGGCCATTACGGAATGGACCAACTTGGAGATAACACATTTGGATTCCAATGCCACTACTACTCGTATTGTTCAACTAACTTGAACAAAATACAGAGGGAAGGGACTGGTTCGGTTTATGACCACAGAACACCGACTTCCACCTCATCGATTGTCACTAGTTTGACATCAACATTGTCTAGTTCAGTGACAGAAATAACTGTCTCGGCATTAGTAGGTTATGTTATTGCTAATACAAGCATTGAATTGCAAGTTTCTAATGATAACGGAGTAACATGGATGAATGGTTTGTTCAACCAAAAATTAACTTTTGCAAGTGCTGGTTCAAGCATTAAGTGGAAAGCATATCTCAATGGAACTGCAACTGAAACTCCTGTTCTCGATTTCGTAGGGTTGACGTATTCAACCAGTTACAAATCGAGTGGATATTTCCAGCTCCGATCTAATTACTATTCTGGAAACGCCCCTGTAGCCCTAACTGCTTGGTGGAATGCTACAACTCCTTCAGGAACAAATTTACAGGTTGAATTCCAAGACACCACTACCAAATATTTCTCATTCAGCGGAGACTCGAAAGCCGTTTCTATGACAACTGGATACATCTACATCTATGTGAGGTTCACATCAACTGGTGCAAATACTCCAACTCTTGAAGATCTGAATATAGCAATCCATTCTGATGCCCCAGAACAGGTCGGAATCGATATTGGAGCCGATGGAAGTAATGAATGGACAAGTCAAGGTGTTCTTCTTGGAACAACAACACGCGGAGGCGCAACTTTCGTCAAGGCATTCAATGACCTAATCCCCGATACTGGTTCAGGTAGTGTGACAATTCCTGTTAACATTAATTCACAGGCTTCTGGAATTGTGGTATTAGAACGGTTCAGTGTGACTTATACTATCAATACTGTAAATCTCGATATTACAATTCCTGATGGCGAAATCCTTCATGAAAGGAATGAGCCATATGAGGTAATCACTAGACATATTGTTGGAGATGGCGCCAATAATTACATCCAATCTGCAACATTGTCCTTCCTTGCTAGCCCTGCATCAAATGCTCCAACGCTTGAATGGCAAGAGGGAGACATATTCCCATCCCCTAACGACCCTGAAGACTGGGTAGACATCGACCCTTCTTCTTGGTCCGTACTCAATAACGGGATACTAGAGATTCACTGGCTATTCAGCATAACATCAAATTTCCCTGACCAAGAAAATGTTCGGTTCTCAACTAACTGTCTTGACAACACAGGAACGAACGGATATTCACCAACTCCGCTTTCCAGCGATACTGGATTGCGTGTTAACAATTCATTTGGATTAGGTTGGCTCAATATCAGAGACAATGATGGAGAAATTACATCCACCGATGTGGAGGATGGAAGTTGGGTAGCAGCTGGAGAAACATTGCACTTCCAAGGCGCAATGTGGTTTGCTGATTCTACCGATGCTCCAAAAGACAGTGCATTCGACGTACGTGTTTCGCAGAATGGCTTCGTTAATGCTAACTGGAGAGATACTTCGAACACAAACGGTTCATTCTTCATATCCATACAGATGCCTGATATCGATGTTGAAAGTGGACTAACATACGAAATTCAGACGTACAATGAAAGAGACTCGACCATGGTATTGGCATCCAACTCCGATTGGTTTAGGACATACAAAGTCGATGCTACTGCTCCTGAAAATCTTGAAACATACCCATTGAACGATGCTTATGAAGCAGCAGATGAGAGTCAAAAGGTAATGGTCAAAGTTTCAGATTCTGTAGGAGACCCTACTGAATTGACATTGTACTATTGGGTTGAAGCAGATCATGACCTGAATAGAAACGGCGAAGCAGATTCTAGTGAATATGCAACAAAGGTTGTAGTCAATGAAAGTCAGGCAGAAATGAAGATGTTCTCTGCGACAATTGATCATTCCAGAAACCCAAATATGGGCCGTGTTTCTTACTACTGGGACGGAGGAGATAGGGCGGGCAACCCACTGCATCGCTCTACAATTATTGACGATGAGACTTATGATTGGGAAAGTGGACCTGGTTTCGATGCGGATGATGCTACATTCAGAACCCGTAAGGACTCAGTTGCGATTTTCACAGGCTTAAGCTGGGAAGGACACAACGATAACTCACCCGTATTCGCAGGTACGCCGCAGACAATCTCTCTAGGTCTCATCGATGCAAATACTGCAATTGATTTCGAATTCATCGACTTAGTATTCGATTTCGAAGGCCCAGATAGCGAAGTAGACCAACAGAGGATATCTTACTATGGGATTACAGATTCATTCGCTAGTCAATCTGATTTCATCAATCTTGCTACATCTTCTTCAATGGTACAAACTACCAATGAATCCGGTATGCCTTGGATTCTTGTGGACTTTGATTTTACTGTTGGGTGGGATTGGCCTGACGAAGAAATTTCAGATATAGCTCTGGAATACAAGGAAAGAGGCTCTGAGTTCCCTACTAGACATATTATTGGGGAACATACTTTCACTGTAGAAAACGATTTGGTATTGGATGCGTCTTCATTCTTAGTAGAGGATATCAGTGAACCGAGAACTGGAATTGTTGCTGACGGCAGCAGAGTCCGGAATGACGACAGGCTAGAATTTACTGGCAGGGTCGTTTACGAAGGGAGTAACGTCCCTGCGCCTAATGATGCCTCAATAGTTATCGAAGTATTCGACGGAGAAAGCATCTGGTCAGACGGCTCACTCGCCGATGATGGGGGATACTCTGTTGAAGTCCCTCTATCTCACGCTGAAACTCTTCAATCATCACCAACAAGGACTTGTTTGATTTCGATTGGCGGAATACCTGGAAAGGGAGAAGATATGACTGGGCAAACTGTGTCCACTACACTGAGAGTGGTAGTTGATGATACGGCACCTCGTGTAGTTAGTAGAACATCTCCGCTGAACGTAATCGACATCTCAGCGAATACTGATCTTACTAAAGTTCCAGTTGAGTTCAAAGGAACAGAAGATGCAGATATGACTGGCTCTAAACAAGTTGTGCACTGGGTGATGAGAGACTCGAGCAGAACTTTGACTTTGGGAGCAGGACAAGCGGTTCTTGGAATGCAACAAGAAGGTCAAAGTGTAATATGGACTGGAAATGTCGACCTGACAGATGATGGTAAAATCTCCATGAGAGAAGGAGATTGGGTTGGATTTTATCTCACAGGATATGATTCTGCAGGAAATGAATTCCCGGTAGTATCAAACTCTGAGGCAAGCCCTATTGCTGAGATTGCTTCTGATGATACTGATTTTGAGCGACAATGGGTCAGGTTAGGCGCAATTGGACCTCAACTAAAGATTGGTTCAATCACATTATCTGATGACCACGTTGCACCAGGACAGGAGATAGAAATCACTGCTGATGTGCAAAATGTTGGAGGTTCCACCAGTTCTCAGTTCAAGGTTTCATTCTACTCAGGCAACTCGATTGTACCATTTGATTCTGCTACTCTTAACAAGATTGGTTCAGACGAAACAATACCGGTAACCGTCACATGGAGTGCGGAAGAAGGCATTGATCGAATCAGGGTTCAAGTCGATCCGGATGATGTAATCATAGAAGTAAACGATGATGACAACACTGCTGAACACAAAGTGGAAGTGGTGTATGTATCTTACATGGGCTGGTTTGACTCTATTCGTGAGCAGCCATTAATTTGGTTATTCTCGATACTGTCTGTAATCGTCCTAGTAGGAATAGGAATTACAGCAAACCGTACTGCTATCAGCCACGGCGATGAGTCCCTTTACGATGATGATTGGGAAGAAGAAGGGGACGAAGACGACTGGGAAGAAGACGATGAAGACGACGACGATTATGATGAAGACTACTGATAGTCTTGGAATCGTTGCCCTCTTGAACCAGTGACATCGCCCTAGCGATATGGCCGAAGGCGTCTTCGCAAAACTCGATCCGGGTTTGCAGAAGGCTCTGGAAGAGAGAAAGTGGATACCAACTCCTGTTCAAGATGTTACTCAGGATGATATTGCGGCTGGTGGAGACCGGCTGGTAGTTGCTCCAACTGGTTCTGGAAAAACAATGGCTGCAATGCTACCGTTGTTGGATAGATGCTTACGAGAAGAATGGCAGGGTATGTCGATTCTCTACATCACTCCGTTGCGCGCTCTAAACCGGGATGTTGACAGAAGACTCGACGAGATAACCTCGGCTGTAGGCTTACGCCTCGGTCTAAGACATGGAGATACTCCTCAATCCGAGAGAAACAAACATGTTAGAAATCCTCCAAATGTAATGATTACAACTCCTGAAACATTCCAACTGATGTTTACAGGCTCAAAATTGCGAGAATTACTTCGAACCGTTAAAGCTGTTGTAATTGATGAAGTTCACGAAATGGCAGATGGAGAAAGGGGGTGGCAACTTTCTATTGGGCTTTCACGGTTAGAATCTTTCAAGGGTTCTAAGGTGCAAAAAATAGGCTTGTCCGCTACAGTAGGGAACCCAAAACAAGTAGCGAGATGGTTGTCACCAGATGCTGAAGCAATCAATGCAATTGCTCCGCGCACCACCGAGTTATCAGTTGATGCAATTGTCCAATTACCTGAAGATGAAATCGGCTCGTTGGAACTAGCGATTTCCCCTAGAGCTCATGCTACATTACGAGGACTTGCAGATATTGTAGCGAAAAAGAACCCCTGCTTGATTTTCGTTAACTCTAGAAACAGTGCTGAAACCGTTTCTCAAAGGATTCAAGCAATCGCTCCAGATTTGGAAATAGGAGTGCATCACGGCTCTCTAGCCAAAGAAACCAGAACTCAGATGGAAGATGACCTCCGTAATGGAAAAATCCAGGGTTTAGTATGTACATCAAGTCTTGAATTAGGAATAGATGTTGGGAGCGTGAATCATATCGTTCAGATTCGCTCTCCTCGTTCCGTAGATAGGATGCTACAACGCGTTGGAAGAGCAGATCACCGATTAGGTGGAGTCGGTACTGGCCATCTACTTGGATGGGAAAGTGATGACATATTCGAAGCCGCAGTTATTGCTAGAAAAGCAGTTGCTGGTGAGATCGAACCGGTTGAATGGAGAGATAGGCCGCTTTCTGTTGCTGCTAATCAAATTGTTATGATGGTACACAGCCATGGTGCATTACCGATTAAAGAAATTACAGAATCGATTTCAGGGGCTTGTCAATTCGAAGGCTGGAATGATGATGACACAATCTCGATTGCCAAAGTATTAGCAGATAGGTGGGTGATCAGGTGCGAAGATGACCCTTCTGCAGTCCCCTGGTATAGATGGCCCCATGATGTCTGGCAGGAATTACTGAAAGTGTCTAAAAAATCTCTTCCTGAACAGCCTAAGTTGGCTTACGACGAAGAGCCCACTGATGATATAGCGAAACTAAAATTCGACCCACCCCCCAAATTCGCAAAAGGTTGGATTAGTCGCTCTGGAAGAACACGCCAATGGGTCACTAAGCACCTGTCGATGATTCCAGACAAGCAATCCTACAGAGTCCGTGACGCTGTGACTCGCAAGAGTTTGGGGAACGTGGATGAAGCATTCGTTCTATCTCTGAACGATGGTGGAGAAGAAGCAGATGGACGACAAAGAAGATTCGTAATGGCAGGAAGAACATGGATGGTAGTTGATGCGGACCCTGAGCAAAGTGAGTTGCTAGTAGCACCTGTTTCAGACCAAGGCCACGCACCTCAATGGGTTGGAGAATTACCACCTACTCCTGCAGAGGTTGCCAGAGAAGCGGGAAGATTACGTAGACTATTCGCTATTGACTTGGGATTGATTCCCAACGAAGCAAATGAACAAATCGACCCTGCTGAATTACTCAAAGGCGACTCGGTAATCGATGAATACCCACTCAATGGAGAAGCGAAAGGAATCCTTGCAGAAATTGTGACTACGCATTTCAATTCCGCTGGTGCAGTACCTAGCGAGCGCCTCATAACGATTGAGGACAGAGATGAAGCGATAGTTATCAATTGCTGCCAGGGAAATAGAATCAATGAAGCAATTGGCCATTACCTTCTGGCTATGGCTAGTACCCGCTCTGGGAAATGGGGCAGGCTAATTGTAGAACCATGCAGGATTTCATTGCAGATTGCAGGTGTTAGACCTGCTGAAATAATTGAATGGCTTTCAGAAACTCCACCCGAAGCCCTAGAGGGTGTACTTTCAGTGACACTACCTAATTCAAGAGAAGTGAGGTGGAGATTTGCTCAGATTGCTAAGATTTTCGGAATTCTTCGTCACGGGGTTGATCCACGTAAAATCAACATCCAAGCATTGCTAAAGAAATATCGAGGAACGCCTGTTATGGATGAAGTGCTAGGTAAGTTGTTCCATGAAAGAATGGACGTAAACGGAGCAATGGATGTAATGCGGGCTATTCAATCAGAATTAATTGGACTAACGGTTACTGCAACCGGGCCACTTGGAATTTCAAGTCGCTCAGAGAAAGATCTGTTACTTCCGAATTTTGATAATCAGCAAGTAAGAGCCCGCTTAGAAGGGCGTTTGATGAATGAAAGAGCAGTTCTTTGTTGTCTTAGATGTGTATCTGTACGACGCTTCAGAGTTGCCAGATACCCAGAGATTGGTGATGTGAAAAAGTGTTTGAAATGTGGCGGGCAAATGCTTGCATGCATGCGTGAAGGACTTGAGAAACAATTGGTTGATTGGGTGAAATCAGACGACGGAAAAATCCGTGAACGTATGATGAAAAATGCTCAGAATGTAGCTAATAGAGGATTGGATGCAATCCTAGCCTTGATGGGCAGAGGAATCGGTGAAGCGACTTGTCAGAGGTTGATGCGTAAAGTTCAGCGAGGCGACATAGATGGTTTGCTGGAAGTAATCCATATTGCAGAAATTGAGTATGCAAGAACGAGAAGGTTCTGGGGTTAGTCTGATTCTAATTCTAGCAAATTGACTCTTCTAGCTGCTTCTACGACATCGCCCTCTTCCCACCAATCTACAGCGATGAATGTCGGTCTTTTACCGTGGGTTTCGATACATTCTAACGCCCTGTCGACCATGAAATCTACATCGTTTGCTTCACCTGCTCTATTTGGGTCAGACAGCCCTGCTTGGTTTTTCAACCAGTTATTCATATGGAAAGCAGGTTGGTTCGAATCTCCTCGAAGGGGTTCGCAATCCATCGATGATGTTTCTGAATCTGCATAATTAGTAGTCCAGCTGTGCGTTAAGAAATCATGAAAATAGGGGTGTGAAGAATCACTGGATTGCTCCCAAAATACGACTAATCTTTTATCCATATTGATTAGTTCGATTAGTGTTGGCCATTCCTCATTCATTTGATGAATATACATCGAATCCGATAGTCCTACATCATCAAAAATTTCCTTCAAGTGGTCCGGTTCAACATAGTTTTCAATCAAAAGAGTGACTATGTCTCTGTCCTCGCTATTCATTTCAGACTCCAAAGCATTCAACCAATTCCATGGATCAACTGCACCATATGTGCATGGACTAAACCCTCTATCTGAATCCCCATGACAGAATCTGACATTGGAAAGGCTCTGATCTGCTGTTGTAAGATAATGAGTATCCAGCATGAAAGCCCTCATTCCATCATTCCATTGGGCTTGAAAACCTGTTCGATGATTACTTGCGGGGTAGTAGATATTGTCTTCATGGGTTGAAAACGCATTATGTGTTTCAGGGAATGTGACTTGGTCATAAGTTCTGTTGCACAGAATTACTAAACCATTGCATGGAATTGTTTCGGGGTACTTGCAACTTCCATCGTCTTGAGTTGCATCATCATCGAAGTTCTCCGCATCTGAATCTGTACATCCTAGTACCGGGTCTGGTTCTGGCTCTGGCTCATCGTATTCACAAGAACCATCGTCTTCCTCTGCATTTTCATCAAAATTATTTGCATCACTATCTGTGCAACCATAAACTGTTGGTTTAGCATCATTTAATTCTGCATCATCACCTTCGGGTTTTTGTTCTTCCAAAAATGTGCATCCAGGGAGCATCAGCAATAATGCTGCAACTAAGGCCCTGAGTGCCCTCATGTACACTACATAGCGCTTGGTGATTTGAAACCACCGTCAAAAACGAGGATCTTTTGGCCCATCTGTGCGTTGAATTTCAACCCCGTGCTCGTCAAGATATCCAATCCCATTCTCTCCACCAAAGCCGCCATCAACGATTATGACACGGCCAATTCCTGCATGATGAATTAGTTTAGCACACATCATACAGGGTTCACCTGTTACGAGAAGCCATGCGTTTTTGGTCGGCACACCGTTAGCAGCAGCATTACAAATTAGATTCATTTCAGCATGATGGCAACCAATTTCAACACGAGTACCGGATTTGATACTCATTGTGTCTCTTAGGCACTCGTCACCGCCACAAAGTTTGCCCCCGCCTCTTGGACCTCCATTGTAACCGTCCATCAAAACGACGTTTCTGTCAGGGTCAACAAGTAGGGCACCAAAATTGCGTCGAGGGCAATTACTAGCTTTAGCAAGGGCAAGACATTGCTCGATTCGAATGGCAAGGTGCTTGTCCTTCATCATGCATCCCAACGAGAGGGGCTTCATCAAACTATGTCGGCATCAAGCCCGAGATATGAAAGAATATTTCCACACAAATATAGAGACCCTATAACCAATATGAGTTCTGTTGGTTGTTTGAATGATTGAATCGCCTTTTCTGGGTATTCAATGTGCGTAATCCCTTCGATTGGATTTTTTACACCGGGATAACGACCTTCCTTTGGTTCGGTTGTTATCATCTCAACAGGTGGATGTGTCGTGACAAGTGCATAAAGGGGCCGTAGAAACTCAGCCATGTCTTGTTGTGGCGAAGTCCCCAATAGCAAAGACCACTTTTCTGGAAGTATTGCTGCTATTTCGGGGATTGCTCTTTCCATACCACTCGGGTTATGTGCTGCTTCTAACAACAAATTAGGCTCTGATTCAATGTATTGCATCCTTGCTGGCCAAGTTATCGGTCTGCGGACAAATGAATAGCCAACCATTGCGCACAACATCTCGGCTAAATCAGCAGCTTCTTCCATGAAAGTTGATGGCTCGGGGAGATAGAATTTGGCGCTTATGGCTTCATCCCGCATAGCATTTCTAACACTTGCAGAACAGGGATCACGAATCAGCATCGGCACACCAGGCCTCCATATGGCTGCCTTTTCTTTTGCTACCTTTTCAATGGTGTCACCTAGAATATCACTATGCTCAAGACTAACCGAAGTGACCAAGCATCCAACCACTTCTGCTGAACGAGTAGCGTCTAACCGGCCTCCGAGTCCAGTCTCGAGAACCATTATTGAAACACCTGCTTGCCTGCAAGCGATCAAAGATGTGAGATAAGTTATCTCAAAGAATGTGAGTTCAATTTGTAAATCTTTCACTATGGAAAGAGCATTATCAAATTCATCTTCCGATATGGATTTCCCATCTACTCTAACCCGTTCTTCGATTCGCACAAGATGGGGAGATGAGAACAATCCAACTCTATATCCTGCTCGAACTAATCCGGCGACCAGTTGTGCACAGGCACTTCCTTTCCCATTCGAGCCGGCAACATGGAGACAATCCATGTTTCTATCTGGGCGCCCGAGGGCCTCCAGTGCCTCGTTTACACGAGAAAGGCCAAGAGACATTCCCTTTGATTTTGAGGCTTTTAGCCACGCCCTCACACCTTCCGTCTCCATTGGCCCCGTAGGGGCCAGACCACCCAATGGTTAGAAAACCACCCTCATACTCGGTAAAGCATGGCAGAGGCTGCATCAGTGGACAATATCAAGCGTGTCGAGCGCGAGTTGGCCAAAGAAGACAGGCTGCTCAATAAGATGATTCAGCAGGCGCCAGGAATGCTCGGAATGGCATTCATGTTCATCATTACAATCCTAATGGGTGTTTGGTTACAGCCTTGGTTCGATTCTGCTGGATTACAAGCATTTGGAGAATCAGGCTCTACTCAAGCAAGATGGGTTGGGCTACAACTAGCATCAATTTTTGCTTTCACATTCGTAATACTGTGGCTAGCAAAGAAGCATATGCAGCACATTATCAAATATGGATTGATGTTTGTTCTGTTCTTGGCTCTTTGTTACACAACTGTACCAGGAGCGCACATATTGTTGGTACCAGAAGTCGAAACTGAGCCGTTTGTATTCACTGATTCCCAAGAAATCGAGGAGGAAATGGTCTCGATGAATGGCGATGGTACGATGATCACTCAAATTATAAACTGGACAGACAACTATTCCAACCACACATTTGTGATTTCAAAAAGGGCTGCTGACACCTCATTGGATTGGTCTTTTGAAATCAAGTCATTCCCTGGTGAACCAATGATTAATGTTGTTGAAGGTGAACATTCGTATACTGCTACTAATGGCGCCTGGATTTGGTCGTTTGAGAAAAGTACCGGAGAGCTTCTAAACCAATATGCTTGTTTTGACAACCAAAATTGGAATGGCACTCTCGAGGATGTTAAACCGCTTCAGGATATCGATGGCTGCATTGCTGCACTAGAGATTGTTGAAAACCCAGATGGTGACTTTGAACAAAGCAAAGGAGCATTGTACATCACTACTGGAGGAAACGAATTAGTTCGCAGGAACACATTCCATGAAACGAACTTCACAACGGGTCAAGCAAAGTGGTCATACCCACAACTGCAGATGAATGAGAAATTCCTGCATGCTAGCCAATATGATGATGACAGTCTGATAATTGCTACACCAAAGGGTGCTACAATGATTAAACTTGAGCAATTTTCTGATTCTTATTCAGAAGGCCCTGTAACCCCTCCGGGCTGGATTGATGAATGTGCTGTAGAGTGGTTATACCAAACTGATGTTAGCAACCCTGTAACTGCATTCAACATTGTTTCAAGTCCTTGGGATGATGATGAACAATTAGTCATGTTAGGCCATTCTGATGGCTTGATCAAGAGCTGGATAATCGATGAGGAAATCGAAGAGCCGTTTGGGACATTCGAAGAAGAAGATAGATTCCTTGGTGACGATGTGTTCGAAGGCCCAATAAGCGCAATTGAAAGTTTTGACCTTGATGGTGAGAATGGAAATGAATTATGGATTGCAGATGCTGATGGAATCCACGGTCTGTTCTATTCATCACTTATCGAATATGCAACATTCGATATTGTTCTTGATAATGACAGTAAATTGTCGGCAGATGGGTTTGAAATTCAAGCGATTAGTGTTGGTGGATTAGAAGAAGCACAATGGGCGCATGATAACTATTCGATGGTGGTAGTTACTGGAGTATTTGATGAAGATACGATGTACAATTCCTACGGAATACAATGGGATGATACTGCATTCTTCTTAGGAATTGGTCTCGCAATTATCTTGATGGTTGCATTGATTATTCGACCAGAATGGTATGTCGTCAACACGGTAGGAGTTCTGGTAGGGGCAGGAGTCATAGTTATGCTGGGCGTAACATTTGTTCCAACTTTGATTGTCATATTCATGATACTAGCAGCCATTTACGATGCTTGGGCAGTATATCGTTCGAAGCATATGCTTGACCTTGCAGATACTATGATTGGGTTGAATTTACCGATTTTGTTGGTCGCACCGCAAGAGAGTGGTTACTCTATGCTTGATGAGAAGGACAGTATTCGGCCTCCTGAAAGTTCTGAAGCAAAGGTCGGTTCCACATCGCCTCCTGTTAAGATGAAGAAGCGAAAGAAGCCGAAGGAAGCTATGTTCATGGGTCTTGGCGACGTCATATTCCCGGGAATGCTAGTGGTTTCTTGTGTTAACTCAATTTCTACAGATGGATTAGCAGTCGGCATATCGGCTCTGATTGGTGGACTGATCGGTTACTTTGTTCTGATGGGATATGTAGCATCAGGCCGTCCTCAAGCAGGATTACCGTTACTGAATGGCGGAGCAATTCTGGGATACATTGTCGGTGGATTGATTTTCGTAGGTAGTGCTGCGTTTTCGTTTGGTATTTCTTTGTGAGTTGGTTACTATGCTGAGTATGGAATTGTTTCGAAACGATGCGGACAAAATCCGTGCGGATCATGACAAACGTGGCATAACCCACGAACGTATTGACAAAGTTATCGAGTTAGACCAGTTATGGAGAAACGCTCTCAAAGACATGGAAGATGGACGAAGAGAGCGGAACCAAGCCGCTAGAGGTATCGCTGATGCCAAGAAGAGCGGAGATATGGATTCTGCAAACAGCATAATGGCTCAGGTGAAAGATTTAGGGGAACGTATTGCCGCTCTTGATGAGAAAGCCAATTCCCTTCTTGAAGAGCGAGATGTCATCCGGATGCGCATTCCAAATCTATTGCATGATGCTGTCCCTGTGGGTGATGATGAAGGCGGAAATACTCAGCATTCCCTTCATGGCCAAAAGCCAGATTTCAGTTTTGAACCTCGTACTCATAATGAATTAATTGAAATGAATAAATGGGTCGACTTAGAAAGAGCTGCTAAAATTGCAGGAAGTAGATTCTTCTTCCTTAAAGGGGACTTGGCCAGGTTAGAGTTAGCACTCCAATCATACGCTGTTGATTTCCTTATTGACAGAGGGTTCACTCTCGTTCAACCTCCTGTGATGATGAATAGAGATGCCTACGAAGGCGTTACAGATTTGTCTGATTTTGAAACTGTGATGTATGGCATTACTCCCGACCCATTGTACATGATTGCAACTAGCGAACATCCACTGACTTCCATGTACATGGATGAAGTCCTAGAGCCTAGTATTCTACCAATCAAAATGGTAGGAGTAAGTCCTTGTTTCAGAAGAGAAGTAGGAGCACACGGTCTTTCTGATAGAGGAATATGGAGAGTTCATCAATTCACCAAGATTGAACAGGTAATAATTACACACCCTGATGATTCTTGGGATCACCATGAAGACTTATTGAAGAATTGTCTTGACCTTTGGAATGCTTTAGACTTGCATTACGAGGTAGTAAACATCTGCACGGGAGACATGGGTACTGTCGCTGCAAGGAAGTACGACCTTGAAGCATGGCTTCCAGGTGCTAATGCGTACAAAGAAATCGTTTCATGTTCCAATTGCACAGATTACCAAGCAAATCGCCTTCACATGCGTTACCGCACTAGCGAAGGAAATGAAGCGGTACACACACTCAACTCTACGGCTGTTGCAACCAGCCGTGCATTGGTCGCGATCATGGAACAAAATCAGCTTGAAGATGGCAGAGTTAAAGTTCCTGAATGCTTAGTACCATTGATGGGTGGAAAAGGCCACCTCGAACCTTGCAAATGGTGATTAAATGCGGTGTATTTTCCTTTCTTTATTACTTGTACTCGCCCCTCTGAGCGGATGCTTTGGAGAAGAAGTGGAAGAGGAAGTAACGCCGACCTTGAGCGTAACTGATGTGTCCATGGCAACTCGTGGTCAGTACATGACGATCGAAGTTGATTCAAATATAGATTGGACATTTAATCGTTCAGCCGGGCTCTTTTATGTGGATGAATTCGGCGTACTTAGAGACCCCGTTAGCACTACATTCTCGTCAGAAACAAAATTGTTAGAATTATTGGTTTTGGACACTGAAAGAGAATCTGTTAATATTTCAGTAACCGCTGGTGATGAGTTCTGGAATGCTACTCTAATGCTTGAAGATAGTCAAGACTTGATGCTAGTTGATGGCAGGCGTGCTTACGACACCATAGACATGCTAACCAGTTCGTACAACAACAGATGGTGCGCTAGTGCTTCGGTTCACGAAGGTGGTTCCGCATACGAGGAAGCTGCTGAGGCAATGGCTGAAGAAATGAGGGGAATGGGATTCGACTTTGTTGAAGTAACTCGATATGATGACGACCCGGACCAATTGAATGTTGTTGGCTATAATTGGGGCAGAACAAACCCTGACGAATACATCGTCATAGGTGGGCATTTCGACATTGCTTACGTATTCACTCCGCCGGGAGGAGGTACAAACGAAGGTGCAAATGATGACACATCCGGTTCGACTGTGTCACTAGAGATGGCTCAGGCACTGGCTAAGATGGAATTCGACCATACTGTTGTCGCAGCATTGTGGGCTTGTGAAGAAGAAGGATTGCTGGGGTCGCTAGCATATGTCAACCATCTTCCTGAAAACGTGACAGTCAAGTCGTACTTGAACTTCGATATGGTTTCACTGAACTATCCAATTATTCCGCTTTCAGAACCAATTGTTGGACCGGGTGGAGAAATTTTCTCTGCTACAAAGTACGAATGGCAAATTAGTATTGCAGGCGCAAGTGAAAGTAACATGCAATTGATGTATGAATGGGTTGGAACTACAATAGAAGATGACCTTTCATACAAGCCGACTGATGGAAACCCGATTAATTGGCAGATCGCAGAATCGTGCGCGTCTGATCACTGTGCTTTCTTTTCTGCAGATTACCCTACTTTCAACTTCTTCAGCCCCGGAGGAGAGATTTCATTCTGGCAAGAGTGGCACTCGCCATCTGACACATTAGAATTCATGACTGCCAAAGCGGGTGGAGAAGCAGGAATGGCGAGCGGTTTCAATAGTCTTGTTTGGTCTTCGCTCGACCTCTTCATCCGAATTGATAACTCGGATGAATCATTCCAAGGCCGATGGCTAGAAGCCTGATTATTCATTCTTTGGTGATTGGATGATAACTATTGAAATTGAACAGTGGAAGACTCTTTGTGATGAGTTCAAGTTATTCTTTGATTCCTTAGGGTCAGTAAAAGAAGAGAAGGATTACATCCAATTCAAATCTTTTAGCAGTAATGTATCTACTGGTTTTTCGATATCGAAAGAAGGAAGCTTTGCTGCATCTATGCCTCTTCATGGATTAGAAGGTAAGGCTTTGGCCGTTTCTTTTGACAGGTTAGAGCTGGAGATTCATGTACATGGTTCAGAATCTAAATACACGTACAGGGTTCCCCAAGAATTACTCAATTTGAGAAATTGATTCATACCTTTTTGGTCAGAGTTCGCAATACATGCTCGATATTCGCCTTTGGTGCAAACTTTTGCCAAAGATGCGCCATAGGAATCCATAGCAGAGTGTATGCAAGAACAACTATCATGGAGACGGAAAAACTCCAATCGTTTGTTTCATCGATATTGTAGAAGAGCCCTATAGGTATGAAGTGAAGAAGATAGACGCTTAGTGAAATGTTACCTAACGGATTAAGCAGAACCGTGTTGGATACTTGCAGTATAATCCACAAAAGAGAAACCCCGGTAAGGGCAGCGATTAGGAACGGGGCATTTGATGGGAAAAAGGTGAGCATAGAATCGCCCGATGGTGCAGCCCACTCTAATCCATTTTGTTCAGAATAAATTAGTGTTAAAATACAGAACAACAATCCTGCAATAATTGGTGAAACACTCTTTTTACTAATCGGGAAAGTGCGTTCCCCTTCCTGCTTACAAGCAATCCATGAACCGAATACAGCAAAAATAATCCAAGGGAATAGTGGATAGGTTCCTGTGAGTATTAGATGCTTGAACAAGACGATGATTGATGATACTTCGACTCGATTACTCCATTCACTGGAACCTTGTAAGTCTGACAAAAAGAAGACTGTTGTTAAGATTGTGAATATCCAAACCCACAATATTAACGAACTCTTGCTGGGGTTAATTCGAAATGGTTTGGCCCATAGAGGCTGAGTCAATGTCAGCATTGCGAATAATGTCAGGACTCCAGGGGTCAACGGATCGAATAAATGAGGGGCAAAAATATTCACCGCTATTTGTGAGACAAGCAAGAATGCTGCTCTGATGTACCGTTGATTCGCTGTAGCTGCTGAATGAAAACAACCCCAGCCAAATATCGTAACAAATAACGGAGCCGCCAATCCTCCTAATCCTGATACCAAGTATACCAGTGCTGAAGGCTGTGTGTTAGCGCTTGGCCCCCATGTTGCTGCTGCGTGAACCATCACCATCAAGAGAACTGCAACGGCCCGAATAGAATCGACATGTGCGATTCTTTGGCCCATAGAATGTTGTTGCAGTTGCACTATATCAACAACCTCTCAATCCACCCCTCCACAATGGAGGGGTGAATCAAGATTGTATCTACAATCTATTATTTCAGTCTCTGCGGATTAGCGCAGCGCCTAATAGACCGATTGTTGCAAGTATTCCTGTGAATCCAGGCATAGCCATTGGATTCTCATCAGAATAAGCATCTGCTTCTTCAGAGTGAAGGCGTGCTGCATTCCAGTCGCCTTCTACATCAAGAGAAGAAGTATCAATCATGAACATGTCCCCAGTGGTCAAAGTACCACTTTCATCCATATCCATGAAAATGATAGATTGTGTGGAAAACATTGCTTCTTGCTCAGATAAAGCAATCGAAGAAAGTTTCACAGAATATACATCATCTCCACAATTCTCGTTTTGCATATATAATCCTGAATAGTGTTGGAATTGGTCACATTGAGACAATACTAAACTGTAGTCATCTAGATCTCCACCAAGGTTGTCAAGTCCCATAACCATCAACATCTTCTTGTCCGACATGTCATCTCCTTCACCATCCATATCTTCCATCATTTTCATGAACTCTTCGAAGTCAAGGCCGCCACTGGAATCGCTGTCAAAGCTGTTAATCATCGCAGAGAACATCTCGAACTCTTCGTCAGACATTGGCTCTTCATCTTCAGATTGGTTAGATGCATCTGCCCATTCAGAGGCTGTTACTTCACCATCATCGTTGGCATCAATCATAGCGAACAAGAATTCTGGATTGTCTTCCATGTCGCCATTGTCCATTGTTTCCATCATTGCCTTGAATTCAGAGAAGTTTAATCCCATGCTATCATCTTCATCGAACATATCCATCATATTGCTCAAGCCGTCTATATCCTCTTGAGTCATTGGCCCGTCATCTGAATTATTTGATGAAGCAATCCATTCTTCTAGAGTGACCACGCCGTCCGTATTTGAATCAATAATTGCAAACATGAATTCAGGGTCTTCATCCATACCATCATCTTCACTATCAAGCGTGTACATCATGTTTTCGAATTCAGATAAATCCAATCCGCCACTGTTGTCTTCATCGAAGAAGTTGATAATTAACGCAAATCTTGACAAATCGTCTTCAGACATTGGTTCATCGCTCTGATTGTCCATGTCTTGCCATTCGCTAAATGTTACTTCACCGTCTTCGTCGGAATCCATCATATTGAACATCTCTTCATAGTTAGGGCCTTCATTGTCGTGGGAAAGCATTGAGTTTAGGTAATCAAATTCAGAATCATTCAACATACCGTCGTTGTCCATGTCACTCATGTTAAATTCATCATAAGCATGGACGTCTGAAGCACTCATGTGCCCATACCCATCATTAGCAAGATCTTCGTCGATACAAGTCTCTAACTCATCATAGGATACCATTGTGTCGTTATCAGAGTCGCAATCTTGTAGTTCTCTATCGAAGGACCAGTCGCCTTCACCATCATAATCGTCGTTGTATTCTTCAGATACCATGATCAGAATTCCACTACTGAGTTGGGAGTCGTATTGATAAAACAGAATCGTTTCATCTTTTCCAGAAATTGTGAATGCATTTGCATCGCTATCTGTGATGTTACCTTCCCATTCAGTACACAAGTTACTCTCGATTTTGTATTCTCCATCACAATTATCCGCGCTTTCGTTGTCTTCCATTGCGTATGTGTTATACAATTCTGAACCATTTACGGCCTCTATTGTTCCGTAATCACACATTGTAACATTAGGTTCCTCTTCCCAGCATGATTCATACATCATGTGTGTTGGTAGAGTGAAATTAGAGTTCTCAAATGTGTAGTTCACATCTTCTGCAGAAGTGTCACACAATGAGTAATCTAAGTTGGAGTTGTTAAACGCCGATGAAAAGTTTGCAGTAGAATCCAAAACTGATTCGTCTACGAAGTTAATACACCTGTACATTGGAATCTCGTCATCGTCATGTCCATCATCGTGTCCATCATGGTCATGGCTTTCACCATTGTACTCGTCCCAAATTTGGGCATCAATTTGGTTATGGAAATTTGCCATCTCAGATTCATCTAGTGTTGAAGATTCATCCGTATCTACTTCTTTGAATATTAGTTCAACGTCTTCCGCTGACATTTCACTGAATGCAATGCCGAACGGCGTTTGTGAATCAGCGTCAGGAGTTGTTGCCCTCCAGTAGGTAGACTGGTATTCGAGTATCTGGTCTAATGAAGTGTTGTAACTGGTGTCGGCAGAAAGGTCAGTAAATGCAAACCAAAGCTCGTCCCAGCATTCGCCACAGTTGTCATCTTCATAATCGATTAAACCGTCACAATCATTGTCTAAACCATCAATCTCTTCATCACCGTTTCCAGGGTAAATCGAAGGGTTGTTATCGTCGCAGTCTACAGTTTCATCGTATCCATCATTGTCATTATCTACCAAGTCTTCATCTTCATCGCTTTCATCGTCAGACATATCAAAATCGACCAGCACGAATGGTAAAGCATCTAGAGCAAGAGTCTGATCTACTGAAGCGCTTCCATCGTAAATCAGCATAAACTTAGCCCAATTTGCGGAGTCTTCAACATCCATCAAAGCGAATCCTGTTACTGTGAAATCGTCTAACGTGTAGACTTCTAGGAGACCGAATGGTGCACCCTCGACATTTAGTAATCCGCTGAATGTCATTCCAGATTCTGTTTTCTCAAACCCTGTGAATGTAGCTGTTAATGGATTAAAGTAATCTGTGTAATCGCTTGATTCTGGGTCTTCGTCATCATCTCCCATATCCATTCCGTCATCGTCACCATGGTCATCGTCGCTATGGCCATCAGAACCGCTGTCTGCTTCAACCCACATGTAGTCACCATCTTCACAATCTTCAGCATTGTCGATATCATACAAAACCATGTGTGAACCCATGTCATAGCATACCATTTCAGCATCGCCATCATCTGAGTGGCCGGTGTCTTCGGTCCAGATGTAACCTGCATCTTCGCAGTCTTCTTGGTTATCGATAGAGTAGTCATTGGTATGAGTTGACATATCGTGGCAAACCATCATATCATCCATGTCTTCGTCATCGCCTCCGCCGTTCATCATAGCGTCGATTGCATCTTCATAGGTGCCTGCATGCTTCATGCGAACCTGCATTGATTCCCCATCCTCAATCATAGTGTATTGAATCTGGTTACCCGAGATTATCAATTCTTCAACTGTTGCGTCACCATTTAAGGTGTTTTCAGAAGTAACTTTGTAACCAGTAGGATTAACCACTACTTTTTCCATGTAATGCCAAACTTCTTCAGTAGCATCAGGGCATCCGTTATATGGCATACTTTCATCAACAAGATCAGGGTTCCAGTATTCCCATTCATAGCATTCGGTCATGTTAATTTGAGTTTCAGAGATTTCCATGGTGTATCCAATTGTAGAGTCAAGTTCACTGAAATCGGGCCCTTCATCCATCATGTTGATAAAATCAACAATTGCGCTTTCGATTAGGTCCTCTGAAGCACAGAGTTCATCATTAGATTCTGTAGCATTTTCGTTGTATGTTAATGAGGCTTCATCATCACATCCGATTATACTTACTAAATCGTCATCGTCACTAGCATCCAAGCATCCTGAAAGGAGTAAAAGTGCAGTTAGGCATATTGCTATCGCTTTGTCCATGGACGCTCCTACAACCAATTGTTTAAAGATTTTAAGGCTACAGATACCAACAAAAAATATCGTAATAAACAGATGTTCAAAAGCAAACCGTGAAATCCAAGGATATGAAACTTAGTCTATCCGTTGCAACAATAACGTTTCTAATGGTACTCAGTGCAGCCACTGGAGCCACCCTTTTCAACCTCAGTCAATCGAATTCCTCCGATTCAGGAACTTTTGAGATTGGGGCATCATCCGAATATGGAATCAACCAATACACCTTGGTCGAGATTGATGAAGGAGATAACGATGAAGAGGATTTCATAACCGAAAGGCTTCATGAGTTCACTTTTGAATCTAACAACGCCGGAGAAGTGGTTTCTTGGGACTTTGGAGATGGTACTGTTGGAACTGGGGCTTCCATTGTGCATTCATTCGCTCAGCCAGGTAGTTACCTTGTTACTGCAACCTCGACTTCAGAAGATTCTCTAGATATTGACACAATTGAAATTCTAGTCGAGAAGGAAGTTACAGTCGAATCAGATAATATGGAATGTGTGTGTGCTCCAACAGCGAAATCGACAATTATTGATTTGATGGTAGCTGAAGGAACGTCGTCATATCAGGGAGTGACTACAGTCGAGCATGATGGTAGCAGTGAGTCATGCGCACTGCGAAACCCGTTACAAGAGTGTCACTTGAGAGTGATTCTAGAAAGGACGCTCGATGGATCTGTAATCGGACAGGAGGTCTTGTTTGACGACACCTTCCGTACAAACGAATACAATGTTCCATTCGAATTAATTGAAATCGATATTGAATCCGGTGAAGGATTGCAATTGCGCCTAGAAACCGACCAATTGAGAGACTGGCACAAACCGACTACGGCTTGGAGTATGACTGCGCCTGTATGATAATTAAACCAAACATTCTGGTAGTTATATGGCAGATATTTTCCCTTCATTTAGTGGAGAGAATCTAAACAAAGAAAAGAAAACGATTCCTGACGATTATATCGAAAAGAATCTAATCGTGATTATAGCATTTCAGAGATGGCATCAGAGCCTTGTAGATTCTTCGATTGATACTCTTGAAAAGATGGGGTTTGGCGACACCCATTATATTCTTGAGATCCCAGTAATTGAGAAGACGACTTGGTCCCGAAAAATTCGTCTCGACACTTTAATGCGATCTGGCATCAGAGATAGTGATGTCCGAGCTAGAACTATCACTGTGTACACTAACAAGGCTAACTTTACTGATAAATTTAGCATCGTTAATGAAGATTCAATTCATTGGTTCGTAGTAGATCATGTCAGCCATGAAATCTTGGTAAGAGGGGAAGGTTTGATTTCTCCTCAAGATATTTCTTGGATTAAATCAAGTTCGAAATAGAAACTAAAACCACAGTTGGTGGATAGTAAAAAACATTCTATTATAACAGAAATCCAAAATGTTCGGCTTATGAGAAAAACCTCCGTTAGCCTATTGATGATTCTACTGTTATGCTCCAGCCTACCGCTAAACGCTAGTGCAGGGCCAAGCGATGACATTCCAACTAATGCCTCAAATACTGGTGTTCACAACTCTCTGGTAGCTGCATTAGGCCATGCTGACTTAGTTTCAACGTTACAAGGCCCAGGTCCTTTCACTGTATTCGCACCTACAAACCAAGCATTTGCTGACGCAGGTATTGATCTGGCCGACTTTGATACAGATGAAGAAAATGAAACTCTATCTAACATTCTACTTCATCATGTACTATCAGGAGAAGTTACCTCTAGCATGCTTACTGATGGTATGCTTGCACAAATGGTCAATGGTGACAAAGTAAAATTCGGAGTAGGGGCAACCGTAACTGTTGGAGATGCAACAGTAACTAGCGCTGATGTGGTTTCATCTAATGGGATAATCCACGTTATTGACAAAGTCTTGATGCCTCCTGCCGACATTCCAACTACTGCTGGAACTACTGGTATTCACAACTCCTTAGTCGCTGCAGTAGTTCAAGCAGATTTACTAGCAACACTGGAAGGTCCGGGACCATTTACTGTCTTTGCACCTACAGACCAAGCATTTACTGATGCAGGAATTGACTTGGCTTCCTTGGATACACCTGAAGGGAAAGTTACTCTTGCTGACATTCTTCTCTACCACGTAGTTTCCTCTGAAGTTCCTGCGTCCGCAGTAACAGACTGCATGTCCGCAGATGCTGCTAACGGTCAGCCTCTATCTTTCACAGTCGGCGATGGAGTGATGGTTAACGATGCAAACGTAGTAAGTACAGACGTTGTGACAAGCAACGGCCTAATTCACGTAATTGACAAAGTTCTGACTCCAAGTGATACGCCAAGAGATATCCCAAGGACTGCGCAATGTACAGGTACACATGATTCCTTAGTGGCTGCAGTAATACAAGCTGAATTACTCGAAACACTGCAGGGACCTGGTCCTTTCACCGTATTCGCTCCAACTGACCAAGCATTCACTGATGCAGGTATTGATCTCGCATCAATGGATACTCCTGAAGGTAAGGTTGCACTAGCTAATATTCTGCTGTACCATGTGGTTTCTGGTGAAGTTGCATCCAGTGCACTGAGTGACGGAATGACTGCAGAGACGGTTAATGGACAAGACCTTACATTCAATTTGACATCTGGAGTTATGGTCAATGACGCTAGTGTAACTGCTGCTGATATTGCCACCAGTAACGGAATAATTCATGTGATAGACAAGGTGCTAATGCCTCTTGGAGACATAACAGATATTGCTGCTGGAACTGGAATTCACACCTCATTGGTCGCTGCAGTAATACAAGCTGAATTACTCGAAACACTGCAGGGACCTGGTCCTTTCACTGTATTCGCTCCAACTGACCAAGCATTCACTGATGCAGGTATTGATCTCGCATCAATGGATACTCCTGAAGGTAAGGTTGCACTAGCTAATATTCTGCTGTACCATGTGGTTTCTGGTGAAGTTGCATCCAGTGCACTGAGTGACGGAATGACTGCAGAGACGGTTAATGGACAAGACCTTACATTCAATTTGACATCTGGAGTTATGGTCAATGACGCTAGTGTAACTGCTGCTGATATTGCCACCAGTAACGGAATTATTCATGTGATAGATAAGGTGCTAATGCCTCTTGGCGACATAACAGATATTGCCGCAGGAACTGGAATTCACACCTCATTGGTGGCTGCACTAATTCAAGCAGAGTTAGTTGAAACACTACAAGGAGAGGGGCCGTTTACTGTATTCGCTCCTACTGACCAAGCATTTGCTGATGCTGGAATTGACTTGGCCGCCTTGGATACACCTGAAGGAAAAGAAACACTTGCGAACATCTTGCTATACCACGTTGTTGCTGCAAATGTCCCTTCAAGCGCAGTAACTGATTGTATGACCGCAGATGCTGCTAACAGTCAGCCACTTGCTTTTACAGTTGGATCTAGTGTGATGGTGAACGGAGCAACAGTAACACTCGCTGACGTTTCAGCAAGTAATGGAGTAATACATGTAATCGACAAGGTACTGACGCCTTCCGATAACCCAAACAATATTCCGCGCACTGCTCAGTGTACGGGCGTTCACACCTCGCTGGTCGCTGCACTAATTCAAGCAGAGTTGGTAGAAACTCTACAAGGAGATGGGCCGTTCACTGTATTCGCACCAACAGACCAAGCGTTTGCTGATGCAGGAATTGACTTAGCTACATTTGATACACCGGAAGGAAAGGAAACCCTTGCTAACATCTTGCTATACCATGTGGTTTCTGGTGAAGTTGCATCCAGTGCACTGACTGATGGAATGGTTGCAGAGGCTGTTAATGGAGATGAGCTAACATTCGATTTGACATCTGGAGTTATGGTCAATGGCGCTAGCGTAACTACAGCAGATGTTACTACCAGTAACGGAGTAATACATGTCATTGACAAGGTGCTAATGCCTCCAACTGATGAAGGTGATTCTTCTGATGAAGCCAAGAGTTCTTCTGATGATGACGATTCCAGTTACACCATTTGGATAGTAATTGGTCTAATCGTAATTATTGGAGGTGCAGGAGCAGTTCTGTTCATGAGAAGCAAGGATTCTGAACCCCTAATGGAAAAAGATCTGAGTGGCTTACTAGGTCAGTTAGAGCCTGTTGAAGCCACGGCATACGCTACACAAACCGTTCAGCAACAATATCCTGCTCAACCGGCACAGGTTGCACAACCAGCACAGGTTACTCAGCCTGTTCAAATGACTCAGGTAGTACAGCAACCAGTAGTTGCTGAACCAGCGGTCCTCAAGCAATGGACAGATGAAGCAGGATATACCTGGAGATCAACAGATGATGGAAACACCTACTGGTGGAACGGAGCCGATTGGCAGAAGCACGGTTGAACTTCAACGGTTACGGCCATCGCGTCTCGAATGGCGGACGTGAGAACTACTTCGCCAACTGGAATAGGTTGCGGTTAGGGAATTCGATAGGGACTTCTTTCGAATTCAGTATTGTATAGGGTACCCATAGTACACCCGTCAACACAGAGGGGGGCCCTTTGCATAGTTTCATCATTCGAAAACGGCCATTCAGATCACGAAATCGGGATTACAAGGTTGATCGGTTCCCTCTGATTTGAAATTCTAATGAATAATTCTAGGTGGGAATGAGTTGAATCACAATTACCCCAGCTGTTATCGACTATTGAGATTGTATCACCATCTTGCGGAGAGTCCTCATCTTGTCCATTAAATGTCGCACTTTCTTCGATGAATGTGCGTTCGCCATTACTATCAAGACAATAGGCGCTTACGTACCAATTTTCACCCCAATCTGTGTCGTCGTTCCAGTGAGACCAATCAACTGTATTTGAAATTGTAATTGTTGCAATGTTATCGCCACCTTGACTTGTGATAGAATCCGGGTGATCTACTGCAGTGAATGTAACTCCAGTAGGGCAAGTAGAAGAACCTTGACCGGTCAACCAATCCATATCAGTCTGTGGAACCGATAATGCTTGGTACAGTTCTTCTTGTATTTCGAGACCATCTACAGGGTAGTAGGCTTCTCCGAGGGTAAGCGGAGCGACAATTGGAATCGTTGTTGAGGCTCCTGAATCATCTGATGCGATTACAAAAAATGATTTTTGAATAATTAATCCACATTCGACCATAGGAGATTCTTCAGATACCATGAAATCGGTTATCCTGCTGAATGAGGTGCCGACTTCCAGAGGAGCTACGAATGCACCATTCAATGTTTCACCATTTGCGAGTTGGATTGAGGATTGACTATCTATTGCGCCTGAATTTGATGGCAGGGTGATGTCAACCACTCCATCCATATCCTGATCTATACCTACTGATGTGACTGTGCCATCTACATCATATGCAAACCAATCCATCATGAAAGCAATTGACATAGTTCCATCTCCATCATCTACAAGATAGCCATAGGCTTCTCCTCCAGAGGTAGACCATACTCTTGCACTTACAACTGGGGGTTGGTTCAGAATGATATTGGAATTCGAGCCTCCGATATCAACCACTTCCCAACCTGTTGACATGCAGGCTTGAAAATCCGTATCGGCTTCGACATAGTAAAGACGACCTAATGTTGAAGAATCACATGTTGGTAAATCAGATGCTGCTGGGACATAATATGTTGGCCAATCGTCTAATGATTCACCTATTACTACATCATCCCCTTCAGAAGTTTCAACGTCCGCATTACCCAAACACCCAGACATAGGCAATAAAATTACAAGTAGCAGCATAAAAACGTGTTCTTTTCGCATGTCTATAATCAAAACCTGCGGGGAATTAAACCATTCCCTAACATAATCGCTTTCGGATAAGTTCAGAGGGTATATCCGAATACCCATTGCTGAGTTATTGGCAAATCAATGGGCTTGCAGTGGATCGGTGCTAACGCTACCCTCTCAACACCCGTTTCACGCGTGGGTATTGGAAGAGCTACAGGCAATCATTCCTCTTCATCAAGAACATATGTTGGATTATCTTCCTCTATTAAATCATATTCTTCATAGATATCGTGCCAATCGTCATCTTGATCATCTATCGCTTTTTGGACAATCCCCAAAATGGATTCTTTGAGTTCTCTCATTGAAACGTTAATTGCATCTATCATTTCGTCAAAATCAGGTGGCGAATCTGGATGTGTTCGTACAGTGAATGCCATACCTTTTTTGTTGATTAAAGGATGTTTTAATTTCATAGGAAGATAGAACTTCATAATAGGTGCTTGCAAATGTTCAATTGTGAGTGGTTTTTTGTTAGTGATGTTGAATCCTTCCCAACAATGGCTACATTCTTGGTATTCTTCTTCAAGGTCAATTTCAATCTTGGAATAGCATAATGGGCATTCTCTAGAATTCGACAACCACTCATTCCAGCGTTCGAGATCTATCCATTTTGATTTAATCCAAGGGGGTAAATCATTATCATCACTCCAAACTTATTTACCATCTGGGCTTAAGACATGTTCAGCCATGGTATCACACTTTAGTTCAGTTATTTCAATTCGCTTACTATTATCGTATCAATCTACAAACTTATTCGGATAAGTTGCAAGGGGTTATCCGAAACCGCTTAGCATTTTATTTTCTGATAGAAAGGAGATTCAGTGGTCCGATACCGACGCTACTCCTCCAAACGATGGAGCTCATGGGAACCCCTGTCAGAAGTAACCGGCTCAAGTTTTATGGTGCTGGCATTGATGGTCATGTCGTGGTCGAAATTAAAAAACCCAAAAAGCCGAGTGCGGCATTATGGTGGATTGGCCTTTTGATAATAATCGGGGGGATATCCGTGGCAGCCAACAGTATTGGTTCTAGCAGCGGGATCCCAACAAACCTCGAACTTGCTTCATTCATATGCTGTTCTTCCATACTTATTGGGATGGTTCCAATCGGCTATTATCTCGTTCTTGAAAATAAACACTCCGTAGTTATTGAAAAGGAAGCAAAGGCTATTGCGATTAAGCAAGGGATTGATGTTCCGCCTAAGGTTTCATTTATCCCGCTCTTTGTTTCATGTTTTCTTCTGTTTGGTTCATTTACTGCAAACTGGATGCTAGGTGATACAGAATCGAACTTCCTTTGCTTTAGTGGAATGTTATTGCTCATCTATTTCCTAGTTTTGGTAATAGATAGAGAAAACAAAGTTAAGAGACTTTCAGAAGAAATGTGAAGTCCCCACTATTGTTGCTAGAATGGACTTTGTGTTGACCATTTTAGACGCTCGGTTGAAAGGACTAATCACTCATTCGTCTTTACGACGAGATGCGAAAATGCCTGCAACAATTGCGGTCATGGTTCCAAATGCTCCCAGTGCTGGCAACGCGTCATCATCATCATCATTAGATACAAAACTAGATTCGGGCAAGATTGTAATTGAGTAATTAACGGCATTACTGGTTTGCTGACCATCACTGACGGTTACTGAGCATTCTACTTCATCCTCAAAATTAAATTTGCCAGAGAAATTTGGACCAGGTACCCAACCTTCTACTCCTGCTACATCGCCATTTACTAACCATGTGATATTAACTTCCAATGTATCACCGTCAGCGTCATAAACATCATAATTGCATGTGAGTTCATCATTTTGTAATGCTTCCTCAGGTGAAATGTACACATTAGACACGACTGGAGCGTTGTTATTTGGAAAGGCGTCGGAGTTGTCACCGACACCATCTCCATCAGAATCAGCCGTTTCATTCTCATCGTTAGGGAATGCGTCGTCTTCATCGGTGACACCGTCTCCATCAGAGTCAATGAATGGTATGACGACAGAATAATTTTCGAGAATTGTAAGGTGTTCGACCGTTCCGTTCTGGTATAATTCTTCGATTTTAATATAGATCGTCTGCGAGTAAGAGACGTTACCCATCAGCGATTCGATAGAGAGGGTAAGCGCAAAAGTATCGCCATCGCTAATTTCTTGTACTCTGTCAAAGGAATCATTCTGCATATTGTTATATTTCTCAACTGCAGAGCTGTTGAAGTATTCTTCTTCAAATGCGATCTCAACAACCAAGTCGTCCTCTTCACCAGCTCCTGAAAGAACAGTTCCATTGACGTAGGCGTATTGTTCCATTCCATTTGATTCGACTTCGAGTTGAATGTTTGGTTCATCGGATTCGTACCCCGTCTCCTCCTCTTCGGAATATTGGATAATGTTCTCATGAAGAGACACATTAGAATCTTGGTAAAAATCAAAACATCCAGACATAGGCAAAAAAATCACAATCAGAAACACAAAAATTTGCTTAGTTCGCATGATTTGTGGTTAAACTGTATAGTCATAAACCATTCCCCATAGCACAATCTAATTCTGATAGTTTCAAAGGGCCGGTTCGAATGCCCAAGCGGATACAATTGATTTTGATGGGCTTTGCGTAAGTCATTTTAGATGCTAAAGGGACAGCTCCCGTTGATGGTGCATCTGTATGGTTTTACCCACCACAAACAGTAATTCCTTAATTTAGGAATTAATACCTGGCCTCATAGTTTCTTTGAACGAGAAATGAAGCCTGCTGCAGACAAAATGCCTACCAAAGTAAGGGCTACGCCGATACTTGGTATTGAATCATCTTCAGCTTCGTCCTCGTCTTCAGTCTCTAACTCAGGGTTTCCGTCACAAGGGATCCAATGACCGTCGATTCCCGGTTCACCTGCTCCAGTTATTCCTCCTGCTTCAGCGAGGTATAATGCTCCAGAATTTGCTGGCCATTCTACGACATAGTTACCAGAATAGAAGGTGATTGTATCATCCCATACAGGCTGACCATTTGCAACCCATGTAGGTTTACAAGGGCAAGAGTAAGGCACCCAGAATTCTTCTGCACCAGATTCGTCAGGATAACTTACCCAATCTGGGCCTCCTGCAGAATCTGCATGAATGAAGATGATCTGGTGATAAGTTCCTGAATTAGCAGGGTATTCGTAAATATCGCCAACTGCAGGTGCGGTTGAGTTGTCCCAAATTGGTACATCTAGACCATCACAAGGCCCTGGGCTTGGTCCTTCACCATCACATAGAACCCAGTGAATGTCAACACCTGGTTCTGCTCCAACTCCGACTCCTGTTGGTTCAAGAGGAATGTAGAGATTGCCAGTTCCTGCTGGCCACTCAACAACATAGTTACCAGGGTAGTCAACAGTTGCATCCCAAACTGGTTGGTTATTAGCAACCCATGTTTCCTTGCACGGGCAGTCAATTGGAGCCCATACATCCATGTCAATATCTGGAGCACTTACGCTTGAAAACGGACTACCTTGGTTGACTTGATAGTACATTTCTGAATTTGCTGGATATTCGTAAATCTCGCCTGAGCTTACAGTCATAGAAGAGTCCCAAACACCAAGAATATCTAGGCCTGCACAAGAGTTGCTAGAAGGCATTGTAGTGTAATTATCGCAAGGAATCCAATAGTCATCGGTTGTAGGTTCAGGAGTTTGAGTCCCCATACCTGAACCAACCCAACTTGCAGCGCCTTCCGCCATGTATAGGTGGCCGGTACCTGCTGGCCACTCTACTACATCATTCTGAAGGTATGGAACTGTTCCATCCCAAACTGGTTCGCCATTAGCTACCCATGTTTCCTTACATGGACAGTCAATAGGTGTCCAGACATCCATGTCGATATCTGGTGCGCTTACAATCCAAAATGCACTTACTTGATAGTATATTCCTGAATATTCGTAAATCTCACCAGATGTTACATTCGTTGAGGAATCCCAAACACCAACAATAGTTAGGCCTGCACAAGGGGTTGTGGCTGGAGGTTCGTCTGGTGAACTGCAAAGTTCCCATTCAGGATCTACACCTGGTTCATCACCAGGGCCAGGAGCAGGTGATGCTATGTACAGCATCATCGAGCCCGCAGGCCATTCTACTACAGAATTAGTAGGATAAGTTGTTGAAGCATCCCATACTGGTTCCCCATTAGCCATCCATTCTTCTTCACATGGACAATCAACTGGACCCCAAACGTCCAAGTCAAGATCAGGAGGGTTGGTCTCTTGGTCTAGATATCCTTGGATTATAACTTCGTAATAATCTCCTGAACCTCCAGGATATTCATAAATTTCACCGGTTGATACTCTGGACGGGTCAGTCCATACTCCTACAGAAATTAGTCCGCCGCATGGCCCGCCAGTGGTATTTTCTTCAGAACCGCATAGTTCCCATTCATTACCGTCAGCCCATGGCTCTCCTGGCTCAACGCCAGCAGTGGTTGATGGTGCGATTGCAATCCATATATCTCCTGAACCAACTGGGTGTTCAAGCAAAGCTCCGATTGCATATACTGTAGAGGAATCCCAAACTGGGCTACCAGCAGTCATCCAAATATCTTCACAAGTACAGTACTTTTCAGACCATGCATCAAGGTCATATCCTGGTTCACCAACAGTTTGGTTGGATATTCCAGGAGATACTGAATAGAACTCTCCTGAACCTGCTGGGAATTGATAAATCTCTCCTGCTGAAACAAGAGTCATATTATCCCAAGCCATACCACCGTAGCCATTGAATTCTTCACATGGGCTACCGCTTGGTTCCTCTCCAACACAGAGCCTCCATTTATCGGTCTGATTTGGGGCATCTACGGGATAAGCGGCCCAAGCAATGTAGAGTGTGTTAGAGCCGGCTGGCCATTCAACAACTGAATTTGATGGGTAGGACGCTGTAGAATCCCATACTGGCTCTCCACTATCGCTCCAGATATCCTTACAATCACAAAATTCAGATTCCCATGCATCGAGGTCAACACCTGGGTCTCCTACTGTTTGATTACTAATCAAAGGAGCCACCATGTAGAAATTGCTAGAATTTGCTGGATACTCGTAGATGTCCCCTTCACTTACTAGCATTGTACTATCCCATACAGTAGTGCCCATTCCAATCAATTCATCACAAGGTGTCGAATCTTCAGATGAACACTGAACCCAAAGGTCACTGCTTGAAACTGGTTCGTCTCCAGCGATAGTTCCTGCATCCTGTGCAATCCAATTAGCGCCATCATGATGTACAATTTGCCATGGATCATAATTCACGGTAGCATCCCATGAAATGCCACTAAAATCGGCGATTTCAGTACATGTGCATGGTCCTTCCCAATGATCAGGACCATCTTCGGGAGAAGCTGTAGTATTAATCGTGGTTTGATAAAAGTCTCCAGAATTAGCAGGCCACTCGACAATCGAATACATTGGATAAGTGCCACCACTCTGCCAAACTGGGCCACCTAGACCGTCCGCAGGGTTATTCCAGTTAGTGAAATTACAATCTGAATCTGCAGTAACATTCCCGCTCATTCCGTTGCTCTGCCTACCTGCAAAGTTCGTAATTTCCTCATTGCTTTCATTTAGTTCAAAGTTGTCCTCACTTGATATATCAAGGCCAGATAATGATACTTGTAAAGCAAGTATTGCGACAATTAGCCAGCATACTGTTTTTCTCATGTAGCATGTCAGATTATTTCAGTATATATTTTTATTTACTACTAAAATATCAAACTATCACATAACAGAATGTTTGGAAAAAGTCGCTTGGATATAGAATTTCTATGTCATTCAGTCTTTGCAACGAGGGTTTTCGCGCGAAGGCTTCATATCTTGGAACCCTAAATTCTCCTATGTCCTTCGGGACACGGGATGCACGGTCTGCTTCGGCAGATTAGGCGGTGACGCCAATGAGAACAGAGCCATACAAGGCAAATCGCAAGGCTGTACAGCAACGTCTGTACACGGAGGGTCCGGTGCTACCGCCGCGCCTTGTCCACAGAGGACATTTACCTTGGCTTAACACATATACCACACAACTCAAGACTGAGGGGAAATCAGTTAACACACAAAAATCCTACATGATTGGGCTTAGACATCTGATTGAAACCCCACTGCCCGGTGAAGATATCATTTCTGAATTTGAAAGGGACTCGATGAACGTAGAGCAACTTTTGGATAGAGTCGAGCCTTTCAATGGAAGATTAGACCTCTGGGTTCAATCCATGATTGACAGATCGCCATCGACTGTTAAGGCTAGACTCGCAGCAGCTAATCATCTAATGAACTGGTTAGGACAAAAATGGCCTGAACATTTGATACGGCCTAAGAGCGGTAAAAAATTGCCACGTACGCTTACTAGTAGAGAACTCTCACTGGTCAAAGAGGCTGCAGCATGTAGCGAAGATCCTGTGGCTAACTTAGCCGTGACCATGATTTTGGATACTGGACTAAGAGTTAGTGAATTATGTGAATTGAATATTTCAGACATTGATTTACAAGATCATTCCGCCATGGTACGTGATGGAAAGGGTGGCAAAGATCGGCTTGTATTATTCACACAATCTACCGTTGCACGTATTCTAGCATGGCTTCCATTAAGAGAATCAAGAGGGCCCGCTGGAGATCAATTGCTTGTAACAAAGGCCGGTAATGTATTCCAATCTCGAACAGTGCAGCGATTAATGGATCGCTTGGCTGATGAGGCAGGCATCCCTAGGGGAAGGCTCACACCGCATGTATTGAGGCATAATTTTGCTACGGGTTTGTTAGAGAGAGGCGCTGACTTAGTCAGCATTCAGAGATTATTGGGCCACGCAAGTATCGCAACCACAAGAGTCTATTTAGAGATCAGCGACCAAACCCTACGCGAAATATACAAGCGAGCGCAAACTGTTGAAACTGAAGAAACAGAATTATGAACTTGCCTTCTTACGCTTTTTGACTTTAGAAGGCCCTGTCCATTCTCTGTTACTGATTACCAAGTAGCCCTCATGGCCTTCTATTGGACAGTGTTTACCACTGCGGCAACGGGAACAATTGGACTTGACGGGAAGTTCGACTGTCTTGCGCAACTTCCCATACTTGCGCCTTGGCATGTAACAATTCCATTGCTGGAGGTCTTACAACCTAGCGGTTTCGAATACTACTTTTTGTTGAACCAAGGCATATCCTTTAGATTGCGAGGAATATTGAGTGTCTTTCCTTTTCTTCCGTCTTTAGATTTAGAAGATTTGACTTTATTTCCGCCATCTGATTTGACAGTCTTCTCAGCAACTTTCCTACCAGAGGCTGTTGCTTTTGAAGCAGCGGCCTTGGCTGCTCCTTTAGCTTTAGTTGCAGCCTTTTTTGCAGTAGATTTGGCTTTTGAAACTGCTTTGGTAGCAGTTTCTTTTGCTGGAGACTTCTTAGCAGCTGGTTTCTTTGAGGTTGCTTTTTTGGTGACTGCTGCGATTAATTTCTTCGAAACCATTGCGCTTATCCCTGCTTTAACCAATCCTTTTTGACCTGCTTTAGAGATGCCTGCGGAGGATTTTATCCCAGCGTCACTGAGTTTCTTTGCGGTTGCTTTTCCGACACCTGGTAGTGCCATTAGTGCAGCGAGTGGGTCCTTTTTCGGTTTAGCGGCCATGTCTTCACCTACTTCGCCCAAAGAGACGGTCGGTCATAACCCTTGTCTCAATTAAGCGGATTATTGAAGGGTAGAGCCCATTCTACTCATTTCCATGCAGGCCGAAATGGACCCCGTGAAATCCATCTTGCATGCTCAGGTTCGCAATGCTGGTCCAACACACGGATATGACCAAGAAGGATATCTCAGACCTAAGGCTCACCCAGCCAATATATCGACAGTCTACCTTGGCGATGTAGCGCAGACCTTACTCAAAGTAATGCAGGGCAATTCAACCCCCACGATGGTACAAAAACCAGGTTTTGATGAACAACGGTGGGAGTTTACTACTAGATCTGGTGACGTTGTGATGAATGTCAGGAGTTTCTCATATTGGGGATTTGGATTGTTGACTAGATGTTATGCTAACACAATTACTCTCGAAGGGCCGCTAGAAGAAAGAGCAAGAGTTGTGTTTGACCTGGTTGCAGCATTACCTCACAAGCCATGGGAATTATCTTGGAGAGGCCGCTTTAAGTCTAAAGTCGCAAATAGTGATGAGAATACTGAAAGTTGGTTAGGCCATATCCAGAGAGCCAGAACCGACCTGAATGAATTGATTGAAACGACGAAACTTGCCAAGGGTGATTGCGAAGATATCGAGATTGCAAGAAATGCATTGGCAGATGATAATGCGCCCGCTGTGCTACGTGCACTAGCTAGAATTGAAGCCGAATCTATCGATATTGAAGTTGAAGAAGTACATCCAGATGGTATTACTTTGAAGATAGATGAGGAAGACATACCTTTCGTCGATTTATCGTCAGAGGAGGAATGATGTCCGCGCGTCGCGTTGATAAAGGAAATCATTCTCGGCGATGACATGGCAAAGAAAGACGGCGGCGGTATTCAGCAAGCTGCAGGTCTAATTCGATACTTCGATGAGGAATCAGAAGACGCTTGGAAAATCAGTCCAAGACAAATATACCTAGCCTGTATCGGGCTTGCAGGATTCATATACCTCGTTAACGAGGGAGTTGTCTCCTGGATAATGGATATGTTTTGAATCACCTAAGTGGTTCAATCAAAACAACTGAACCTTCAGTTCTAGCCATTCCTTGTGCTACCTGCATTGCAGTGTCTAAATCCAAAGTTGCTCCAAGTGTTCTTGGACCTTCGGATTCGTGAATAACTAATCTGTGTGTGAGATGAGTTAGAGTTTCTTGGCTAATACGTTCGAAAATCCATTTCTCATTTTCAATTCTAAGCATTGCTGGAACATCGACCAATGGGCCCATGTCGCTACCAATCGCTTTTGTTCTGCCACTAAGGCCTTGTAAATCTGCTAACGGTTTCCAGGACCTTGCTTTAGTCCTCATTGTAACCTTCTTTTTTTGGCTTACGCCTTCTCTAAATGCTCTTCCCATCTGGATCCCCATCCCTTGGAGAACCGTAATTCTCCAATCACTCATCGGGTTTGTTCCACTCATAAGAGTTGGGGGGACATCCCCATATTCAAACCGCTTTTGTTGACTTCTTTTCTAACACCAATGGTGAACTTATTGAAACCAGTAATGCAAGCGCTACACCTAACAGTACATGGCTCGCTAAATCGGATTGTATGGTGATTAGCATTGGACTAATCGCTATACCAATACGCCAGCCCCATGCTTCTGGGCGTGGATGGTTATCGAAGCCAAGTAAAGGCAATAGCATTCCAAATAGACCGAATAGCGTTACACCAGAGGTTAGCCATAAGGATACTGCGATTGCGCCATCTCCATCGCCGATTCTCTCAACACCAGAAATTGAAACATATGTTAAACTGAAAATGAAGATGATACCCATTAATGTAGAAACTCCTAATGCGACTGAACGCCCCTGTCCCGTTCCTATTTTCTTGTTTATTTTGGTTTCAAAGAATGGCATAAAACCAATCAGTATGGCTACTGAAATTACTACTGACAATACATCGCCATCAAAAATATCCGCACCCAATTGTAATGCGATGATTGTAACAATCATGAATATGCTAATTCTATTATCAAATGACAAAGAATTCGTTAGCAATTGAGCCAGCAGAAGTCCGATAATTACTGATTTCAGAATTTCTTGTAGGTTAGAAAGTGTAGAGTAATCGTTAACGGTGTCAATGATACCCTCTTCCGGATACATAGCCAGAAGAATGAGTAGTGTGATACATCCTCCCAATCCATTGAGGTATTTTCTAGCAACACCGTTGTTTATTTGGTATTGAATTAGAGCACACATACAGGAAATAATCACTAGAGATGATCCGCCAGATTGCTGTATTGAATCAAATGGCAGTAAGACAAAACATAGGGCGCAACTGCTTGCAGTAATGCTTGCCAGCCACTTACCTTTGTCAAATAAAGGAGAGATTAACATGGCTAAGGCAGATAGAAATGCGATGGTTACCAAGGTTTCTGCCATACCCCTCCTACACACAACTGAGCCATTAGACTTGCACAAGCAACAAGAGTGAGAGGCCTGACCCATGGACATGGTGCGAGCGGCCGGCGAAGACCTACTCGAAGAGTTGGCTGAGACTCCATTGACAGGTTTGGCCAAGATTCTGGGCATCAATGTTGATGATTGGTTGCCCGTGGCATCATCTCCGCTTCCAATAACAATGCGCCTAACCCCAAGAAGGCACGATATCGATTGGACTAGAAAAATGCTTGAGTCGATTGGTGGAGAGCGTATACCTTGGTTAGTTACATCTGAATCATGGTGTATGCCTTTTTCGAAAGGAAATTTCCCCGATGATGAATCTAAGAAGATTCTAATGCTCCTTCACGAGACTGGTAGAATTACAAGACAAGAAGCCGTTTCGATGCTACCACCTGTAGTGCTTGAGCCTAAAGATGGGACACTGATAATGGACACATGTGCCGCCCCTGGTTCTAAGGCAACCCAACTCGCAGAAGCGGTGCCGAATGGATTAGTTTTAGCTAATGAACCATCTTCAGGAAGATTGAATTTATTGGTAACAAATCGTGGACGGCTCGGGATTGAGAATATGCTGATTATGCAGCATGATGGAAGACATATCGGAAGAATGCCAGAACCAGGAGTGGATGGAATCGTTGTAGATGCCCCTTGCAGTGGCACTGCTACGACTCGTAAAAACCGCGAATTATGGCGCTCATGGACACCTAAAGTTGGGAGGAGTTTGTTCAAACTCCAGGTAGATATTGCTCATCGCGCTGCACAGTTGTTAGTTCCAGGGGGCAGGATGGTCTACTCCACATGTTCACTAGACCCGATTGAAAATGAGGCGGTAGTGTGCGAAATTCTGCAAAGGTGCCCATGGCTCGAGCTTGTAAAAATTGATTCTGAAAGATTGTTCCCCGGTTTAATCTGCCACAAAGGAATCAGTGATTGGCCGATTCTGAATGAGAAATCTGAAGTTGTCGAATGGGGAGGCGATATTCCCAAACTTCCAGGCCTTTCCGAAGTAATGCTAAACCCGGGACAAAGAGGTATTGAGTCTCCTGACTTGTCATCAACTATCAGAGTTCATCAGCATGACAACAATACTGGAGGGTTCTATGTTGCCTTGTTTGAACATGTGGCTGAAAGGACTCCTGAAGGCATTGCGCGCTCGATGATTTTGAAAAGAGAATTAAATCGAGATCCGCAAGAGTTGCCTCGCCAAAATAAGAACAAACATTCCACTGGAATCGCCGATTCGGAAATCGTATCACAAATATGTGATAAATGGGGCATTGACAAATCGAAATTTACTTGGTGGCATCGCGGAAGAAGGGTGAATGTCTCAAACATTGTTGCCTTTGATAGACTTTACAAGCCGACAGTTACCAACAAAAAAGGAGACTTTTGGCCGGGAGATACGTTCCATCCATTACGAGTTATTCATGTTGGACAGCCTTGTTTCACCGATAACAAGGGCACATGGAGGACAAGGCAGGAAGCACTGGAATTACTCCGCCCCCATATTACCAAGGGGCTGATTGAAATTGACGAAGAAACTATGATTTCAATGCTCAAAGGTCGCGCACCTCTCTGTGAAGACTTCCCTGCTGTCGTCGAGAAGGGATCTGCGATACTCAGGTGCGGAGAATACATGCTACCTGTATGGATTGCCGCAAGAGTCTCTTTGATGATTGATCAAAAAGAGCAAGATATTCTTCGACTTAAACTTGGAGTCGAGGATGAGGGGGAAGAGGAATGAGGCTTTTCGCAATTTTTGTGGCGCTACTATTCTTGCCACTTGTAACTGCAATATCGGACCTTTCAATCTATTCTGAAGGACACTATGAAAGCCAATCCGATGCTCCAATTCTAGTTGAATGGTTCCACGGAACTAATGATGAGGAGCAATTAGAAGAATTAGTCAAAATGGATAGAGATGGCGAAATCACATTATTACACTGGAGAACCGGAGCTGATGAAGAAAATGGTGGCCTTCCTGAAGATGATGCTGAAGCCAGAATGATGTATCATGGATTCAACCAAACGCCATCTGTGGCTATTGACGGATATCCGGAGAATATTTCAGACATAGGACCGGAGGTTAGAACCAATGAAGTTGAAATTGAATGGAATATCCAATTAATTGGCTCAACTGAAGTTGAACTTCTCAACATTACTGCTACCTGGACTAATCCTAAAGCATTGAATGGGGCTACGCAGATGCACGTTTTCATAATTGAATCCGAGGCTATTGATTCCAAAGGAAGAGTAGTGCACAATCTAGTTAGGGATTGGGCGCCTTCTTCGACATTCTTTTTCACTAACAATACTACTAATGCATGGAATGAAACAATCACAAGAGACCATTTAGATGGCGCAGGTATTGACCTTGGTGACGCTAGCCACGCAAATGACTATGAAATGTTGTTAGTTATGATTGGAGGTTTTGAAAATGAAACGTCTAATCGTGTGTTATCAATACAGAGGGCAAAAATGCCAACCTCTTGGCAATCTGTTGACAAAGGTGCATCATTGACTCCATTGTTGATGCTTATTGGACTAATGTTCTGCATTGGATTTGTCGTGATGGCTGAAAGGAAGCGCGAAATCGGATTACCGCGCTTAGAAGGCTCTTGGACATCAGAGAAGGGTGTTCTCGAATACCGGATAATAACCGGCTATTCTATCGATATTGGCGAACTAATGATGGGTGAAGGGTGGAAGGCTAATGGCCGCATCAAGAAAGATACTGTTGCACCCAACCAGACTCATTCAGGGACATTAAGAGTTAGTGGAGAAGGAGAGTTTTCTCTACAACTTTGTGTCAAAGTTGAGCAACTTGGAGATTGGATACTCGATCTAAACCTACCCGAACCTAGGACGAATGATTGAAAACTGTCTACCCTTCGTTCACAAATATGGTTCTAGATTCCACCGACCGTGCGATAGTTGAGGCTCTTTGTCAAGATGCCAGACTTTCACAAAGACAGTTAGCACAGATTGTTGGTGTTGCTCAGGGAACCATCACTAACCGATTAAGGAAATTGGAAGATGAAGGAACTATTCGAGGTTATGCGCCTATCTTGAGTGCAGAATCAGTAGGCTGGAGCATGACTGTTATGGCAGGACTATGTATTGAGAAAGGCAAAATGATGGATGTTCAGAAGCACATCTCTGCCGACTCTAGGGTATTCAGCGTATATGATGTAACAGGCGATTGGGATTCAATGGTACTGGCTCGAGTAAAAGACAGAGAAGACCTAGATAATCTGACTAAAACTGTATTTACTCTTGATGGTATAACTCGATCTTACACTCATGTGGTACTGAATACCGTGAAAGAATCAGGCGTTATGCTCCCCGAGGAATGAGGGTAAGTCCTCAACACACATTGTATCTGGCTTCATGGCTTTCGAAAGTGCCCTACGGCATTCGTCTGAAGGTTTAATGTCAAGACTGCCCATGGAATCCATCAATCTTTTTTGTAACCTGCCTCCCGTTCGGTCCCAATCCATTAGCACTATACAAGAACCATATTCTTCTGTGATGAAAACAACGACGCGGTCTATTGGCCAACCACGATTTAATTTCTCGATTGGGCCGGTGAAGCCTAACTCTCTCAAGGCTGCTTCATCCCTTAAGCCTTCGACTAGAATTACTGTACCTTCTGCATTCTCTTCAATACAGGACTCTAGCGCTCTGTGAGCTAACGCATATCTTTGCTCACGATTCAATTAATCCCTCCAGAACAGTAACTATTTGGTCGGAAGATAGCCCTTCAATACTGACTTTTTTCTGCCTTGTTGTGTGCCCCGATACGACTGTAACTTTGGAAGAAAATATTTTTGTTAACACATTACAAACTGCGTGATTGGCTTTTCCTTTCTGTGCTTCGGCTTTTACAGCGACTTGGATTCGTCCCCTCCAATCGTTGAACCCAACAACCCCTTGTCGACTAGAACCTGGTTGTACTTCAATCTCAACTAAAACGGCACCGTCGAGGGTAGTTTGGACACAAGCAGCGAGTCCCACAAATAATCCGATGAAGAGACAGCACATCAACAAACCTCCCTACGGGAGATACCACCTATGCGCAATCGCTTAATACACCCGTCTGACCGGTCAAAGCATGGGCGCTTCGCGAGAGCTGTGGCCAGACGAACATACAGTGTTCAATATTCTGTATGATAAATTTCTTTTCTGGTCGATTGTAGTCGGTCTGTTCACTTTTGCATGGCTGCTAATCGCCATTCTTCGTTACAGAGAAGGCGTAGACCCGAATGTCAAATTAGAAGAAATCAAAGTTGGCACATTTCCAAAAGAGCGCCACAACTTCGACCTTGAATTAGCATGGTTCGTAGGCCCTACAATCCTAGTGGTCTGGGTTACTGTCCTTGCCTTTGGTTCTATGAACATCGTATGGGGCGAAGTAGCTAAACTTCAGAATGATGATGATTCATTCATAGTAGAGGCAAATGGCCTTCAGTGGTATTGGGACTTCTACTACCAAGATGCTCTGACATGGGAAGACATGGATACAGGGCACGACGTCACTTGGAATATCACTAGTGGCCTGACAATTAATCCAGGAGCGGGTGCAGCAACTGCTGCCGTAACATACGGTGCCAGTACTGCAAATTTGGATTTAGCAAATAACACCACTCTAGATGTATTGTTCAACGAATTAATTTTCCAACACGTGGATATATTGGATGCTGATGGAAATATAGTTCATCGCTGGCAACACATTCCAGTAGAGCACAAGATGAGCGGAGACCTGATCATTCCGTGTGACACCAACGTCCTCTTCAACATCTACAGCATGAACCCTGCAAGAGAAGCAAACTTCGATGCAACCAGCACTTACCAAGGTGTTCAGCACGCATTCTGGCTCCAAGAGTGGGGAATGAAAGAAGATGCGGTCCCTGGTCTTGAGGGTGGAACTTGGATGTATGTTCAGCCAAACGAGGCAGGTACATTCCCAATCCGATGCGCAGAATACTGTGGAAAAGAGCATTCTCTGATGAAAGGTCAGGTTGAAGTCGTGGCAAAAGAAGGCATGACTTGCGATGCTGATTTCGGAGTATACTTCGAACATGAGGAGTTGAGAGAATGAAGGCTCGTACAGTAGCCATATTGGCACTTCTCTTAGTCGCTCTCGCTTCTACAACAACATACGAAGCTAGACCAGGCGGTATTGGAAAACAGGGTGACGGAGGATGTTCTTGTCACGGCGGAATGGAATCCAACACAGTAATCACAGTAGATGGGTTACCTTCTACATTCAATGCATCTGAAGAATATCTTTTCACGCTAACTATAACCAACGACGATGTTGAAATCAGCGATGATGGCGCTCACGGCGGATTCAGAATAATTCCTAGCGGAGGAGTTCTAGAGTCGGTCCCCGATATTAACGGAAATGTTGCTAACGACATGGAAGGAGGACTAACTCATTCCCTCGACACCAATGATCGCAGAACATGGGAATTCAAGTGGACCGCTCCTTCTGATGACACAGATATTGCTAACTTCATAATTTATGGAAATGCAGTCAATGGAAATGGTGCTGCTGATTCTGATGGTTCAGACCAGTGGAATAAGTTAGAGATTTCAGTTCCCGGATTGAATGCAAACCCTAGCGCACCTAGCGCTGCAGCACTAACAATATTGATGACTGCAATCGGACTTGCACTTGGACTAATTCTCATTGGAAGCATGTGGGTATTCTACACACGCAACCCTAACACTTTCTCGATTGGTAGTTTCTGGGCATACCTAAAACCATGGCTAACAACTACCGACCACAAGATGGTTGGAATTCTTTACTTCCTATACGGTTTCTTCTTCTTCCTAGTAGGAGGATTGTTAGCGCTATTGTTCCGTATTCAGTTAGCACTACCAGAGAATGATTTCCTTACTCAGGCAGAATACAATTCATTCTTTACCTTACACGGCACAACTATGATTTTCTTAGCAGCAATGCCAATGATTGCTGGTTTCATGAACTACATCCTACCGTTGCAGATAGGCGCTAAAGATCTAGCATTCCCGAGAATCAATGCTCTTGGATTCTGGATAATTGTCGCTGCTGCGCCTCTAATCTTTACAGGGGTATGGAGTGGAGAAGCTGCAGATATTACTTGGGTTATGTACCCGCCTTACTCCAGTCTTACCGGACAGGCAGGAGGGCCAAACCCTGGTACGATTGCCTTCATATCTGGAATTGCTTTACTTGGAGCATCCTCCACATTATCCGGGGTTAACTTCGTTACTACTACCTTCACTATGCGTGCAAAGGGCGTAGGGTGGATGAGAATGCCTCTATTCACTTGGTCTGTTCTAATCAGCGTTTTCATGCTGTATGTGAGTCTGCCTGCATTCGTTATCGGCATATTCTTCTTACTATTCGATTCAACGATAGGTACTACGTTTTTCACGGCAGGCGGAGACCCACTGTTGTTCCAGCACTTGTTCTGGTTCTTCGGACACCCCGAAGTATACGTGGTTGTAGTTCCTGCATTCGGAATCGTATCAGAAGTTCTTGCAACAAGTGCAAGACGCTCGATTTTCGGATATAGGTCCATGGTTTACGCAATGGTCGGTATTGGAGTTGTTGGGTTCATTGTTTGGGGACACCACATGCTAACCAGCGGAATGAGCCCTGCATGGCGTGCGGGATTCATGATCACTACCATGGCTGTTGCAATCCCTACTGGTGTGAAGATTTTCAATTGGCTAGCTACTCTTTGGGGAGGAAGTTTGGTATTCAAAACTCACACTCTTTGGTCTCTAGGATTCCTAATCACATTTACACTAGGGGGATTATCTGGAATGTTCTTCCCTGTTGCTGGACTTGATACGCAGTTCCACGACGGGTACTTCGTAGTAGCTCACTTCCACTACGTATTCATTGGAGGGATTATCTTCGCATTGTTCTCAGGTATCTATTACTGGTTCCCTAAGGTGACTGGTCGTAGAATGGACGAGAAGTTGGGACTTTGGCACTTCATTATCGCATTCTGTTCATACAATGCTGCATTCTGGCCAATGCACGCTGTAGGAATTATGGGAATGCCAAGAAGGACTCACACATATGCTGCTGACTCCGGATTCGCTGAATTGAATCTAGCAATCTCTACTTTCGCAATTATATTTGGTCTATCACAACTCATACTTGTATGGAACATTGTTCGTTCAGTCAAGAAGGGCGAGAAAGTCGGAAAGGACCCATGGGGTGGATGGTCTCTTGAATGGGCTGTTACTTCTCCTCCGCCAACACCATCATTCGCTGTTGAACCAACACAGCATGATGCTAACGAAGGGGTAGAGCACCATGAAACGAAATTAGAATCACTGTTACGCAGACCATTCCGGACGATTAGTAATCTATGGAACAAGGAGGCGGAAATATGAGCGGAAGTCTACACGATGTCAAGAATGATATTTGGATGAAGACTGTCCTAATCTCGGTAGGTCTTCTCTTTGCAGGTATCGCTGCCTATGCAGTACTAGCCGAAGGAATCGGATCTGTAAAGCATCATGATTGGGAAGATGCTCATCATGAATTAGAAGAAGTTGAAGCGGAATGGGATGCTGCTAATGAAACAGGAACTCTAGAAGAAAAAGAAGCTGCTGGCGATAAGTGGGACGATGCACATCACGCTGATATTGATGCTCACCTATCATACCTAACATGGAGTACAGCTGGTAAAACCATAATGGTCATGTTCACAATTTATGCTGCATTCTATGGAATTGCAGGGTTCTTCAACAGTATTCAACCTGAAGAAGAACATCACGATGACCACGGTGATGACCACGAAGAGCACCATGGTTCGGCTTCACCTATTTTGATGGCCGGCGGTATTCTGCTATTCATGATGGGATTCCCCGGATTTGTTACTACATGCAAAGCATGGTTAGGATTGGATTACGACGCTGAAATGTCAGGATTCATGCTATCTGCAATCGGTGCAGTAATTACAATAATTGGAATTGGTAACTGGTGGAATGAGGACCTTAAGGGCCACCCTGAGCAAATC
>JAOMTZ010000010.1 GCA_028356125.1 Candidatus Poseidoniaceae archaeon | reverse complement strand
TATCCAACTTGAACATAGTCAGTATCTGTATTCAAGTAAGAAGACAAGTCAATAGCGTAGGTTGTTTATCCAGTACTTTTTCCAGAGAGAATTATACTACGGTAAATTGTTGGTAGAATCATTCCACCATACACATCTAGACCGACATCATTGTCGTTTAATGTGAAACCGTTGATAGTAGGTGCAGCGTTGTAGGAATAAATTCCAACTGCAGCGTTCTTCACTATGATATTGTCAACTTCTCCAGCAGCGCTCTGTTCGAACATTAGACCAATTCCAGTCTTTCCAGAATTCTGGATAGTTGAATCATCCCAATCGATTGTACCACCGTTAACGAATACTGTTGCTTCAGTTGAAGGAGCTAGTGCGTTACCGTAGATAATAGCAGAGTTTTCTGCAATCAGAGTTCCTGAATCTAGGTTTATTCCGCCGGAAACATCCATGATGCGGCCGCCGTCTAGCGCTAGAATTCCGCCTGCAATATCCAAATCTAGAGGATAACTGCTGGTTGAAGCCTTCAGTGTACCGACACTGGTCGACGTGGTACTCAATAGAAGAGAACCGCCTGAAGAGATTGTCAACTTTGGACTGATAGTTGCATCAGATGCTACACGGAATACAGTCTTCATTATGATATTACAATCATCGATGTTAAGATCTCCAATCATTGTGACTTTACCTTCCCAAATGAAGGTGTTTGTTCCTCCAGATGAAATTGTACCATCATATCCTAATGCTGCTTCTGTGTTGTTGTTTCGCAAGTAGTCACAATCCATGTTGGTTCCGTTCAAGGAAACCGGAGCAAGTTCGAGACGCAATTCGATTGAATCTCCTACACCGAAGCTTCCAGGGTACCAAGAATCTGTCACCAGAGTCTCATTCTGACCTGCAGCACCGTATGCTACAAGGTTGTGGTTTGTGTATGTGTCTCCAGCATCATTTTCTGTAAGAACCCAAACACTCGCTTCACCGTTAGAATCAGTCTTGTGTGTTCCGATAGTGAATAGCGCAGAACCTGCGTCAACTACTGTTGCTTGAACAGTGTGACCTTCCTTGTACTCTTTTGCGCCGCCACCGAGTGCCTTGTAAGCCTTTACAGTTGCAAGACCACCGAAGTAGATAGCACCTGAAGAACTTGAAGATACATCACAGTCTGTAGCAGAATCACAGTCTGTTCCATCTTGGTCGACATCGATTAGTACGATGCGTCCATTAGTGGAAGCCTTTGACATCTTGTCGAAAGTTGTAGGCATTGAAATGCTTCCTTCCCCGACAGTTACTGCAGAGTTACGTGCGTAAATTGCGTTCAGTGTTCCGGTGTATGTTGCATCAACATCGCCTAATACTATATTGTTAGGTGATGCAGAGTTTGAACAAGATCCAGATATTGAATCTGTGCTAACTGTTTCTGCTTGGACATAATAGCCACATCCTGATACTGATATTCCATCAGTGTCCCAGTTTGCGCCCATAATTCCATCACTACTTGGTGAATTACCCATGATTGTCAATGCACCGATTGTTAGATCATCTAACGTTGGTGCTATTCGAGTCATGGTTACATCTCCTGCTGTCAGGTCATCAATGGAAGCGCTGCTTCCAGATGGACCCGCAGAGGTCGAAGATGTTCCGCCAGGAGCGATTGAAACCGTTGCAGTTCCCCAGTCCACGTCTTCCATACTTAGAGTCTTCAATGCGTGTATTGCAGATGTTGCATATCCAGTAGCTGTCATGTTGAATACATAGAAACTAGAGTCCGCTCCATCGCCGGCAGAAGTTAGTACAGTTCCGATTTGCGAAGACGCAGATGTTGCTGTAACGTTGCTAATCCAGACAGACTCGAAATCGACATTGATTAGGTTAACAAGTGAATCAACGATCTCGACATTCTCTAGATTTAGAGAACCGCTAGTACTTCCAGGTACATTCACGATTGCTCCTCCAGCAGAATTACCGCCAGAGTTACAATCTTCCATCTTTCCATCACGTAGAGTTACTTCAGAATCTTCTGCGAAGTCGAAACAAGCATCTCTTGCATCATTTACTTCGAAGTCTGACATCGAGACAACTGTTCCAATTCCGGAGCCATGCTCGAATGCAGTACCGACGTTTGTGAAGGTCACGTGATCCATTGTGAAGTTTCCAACGTTTGCGTTGCTGACTGGAGAGGAACCATGACGGCTACCTGCTGCAATCGCTGCATCGCTTGTGTTAGAGAAGTCCACGTAAGATAGTGTGTGGCGGTCATCTGTACCAGTACTACATGCACCAGTAAACGCTAGACCCTTCCATGTGATTGCAGAGCTTGTCCCAGGTGTACTTTCGAACAAGATAGGATCTGTTGCATTGCCTTGTGCATCGAAAGTGCTACAGGCACCATCGAAAGACAGTCCCTTTCCAGGAGCTACTTGAATTACTACACCTGGTTCGATTGTTAGATCGTCACCGATGCTCAAGTATCCACTTGCAGAACTTGGATTAATTCTAACCGGTGAATCGATTAGAGACCAAGTTGTTGGTTGAGTAATGTCTGCACTTACATCAGTACCCTTTCCTTCGAATGGTATCAATCGTGTGCGGACTGAACAGTCTAGTGCTGTGTTATCATAGCAATAGTATGCAGAGTAGTAACCCCACCATGGAGCAATTGTTCCTGGCATTGCATATGTACCCTTGTTAGGTAGATCTGGCATGTTGCTAGTAGCGTATAGAGAACGCTCTAGAGCTGTAGATCCGTCTGCCTTGAAGTACATGTTACCGAAACGACTGATGTGTACACGGTTCTTAGAATCTGAACCGTTGTATTCAGTTCCGAAGTATTCGAAAGTGAAACCATCAGGCATGTCGATATTAGCGTTACAAGCAGGCTTGTACGTATTCCAGTAGTACGCAGAGTAACAATAGTATCCGTAAGGACGACCATTGTTAGCACCAGTAATTTGTGTATCGTACGATGGCAATTCAGTCATTCCAAGATCGAATGTCTCTGAAGAGTGGCCGCCACTGTCTGTACCAATACGGTAGTTGACTGAATGCGGGTTAGCTCCGTTGAGGTATCCTGCATCTGAACGTAGAGTCGCTCCATTGTTACGTGTCATGTCTTGGTATCCGACAGTTGCGTAATCATATGTAGCCTTACAGCCTGTGTCATACTGGAACTCAATCTCGTTTGTTACGTCATACATGAGTACCTGGTAGGTACATGTGTAAGTGTTTGTGTAACCTACATCGTGCCATTCTACGACGAAGACCTTGTTCGGGTCTCCAACTTCGAAGGACCATCCTGCGCTAGAAGTGTTGTTAGTGTTAACACCAGTAGATGCAATGCTCTTATCTGTAGCAGTTACAAAGTATTCAAGTTCTGAACCACGCTCTAGGTCTTCTAGAGAAGTAGACCAGTCACAAGATGATGTTTCACATACAGTTCGAGTACTGGATGGTGAAAGCACCTTGCTATTCCATCCATTGACTGTACCGTCAGCGTCTGTGATTCTGTACCACATCATTGGCCCATCAGAAACTGATGTCTTTAATCCAGACGGAGGTTCTCCGCCATCTGAGATTGTAAAGGTGAATGTTCGATCTCTCGAGTGAGAGTCTCTCATTTCATTGTGGTCAATTTCTGGTGCAGTTGTATCTGGCTCAGGTGCAACCTTTGCAGACTTGTAGATAATGCTACCACTGCCAGCCATTACACCACCAGATCCGGTTCCTAGAGCGAAACCAGAGTAGCGGTAGTATGTGCTGTAAACGTAGTAGTATCCAGTGTTACAAGATGGGTTGCTGCTTGTGGAACGGAAGAAATAGTAGAATCCGTTTGTTCCTGCGCACATCCAGTTAGCCTTGGAACTGCTGTATACGCCGCCCCAGTCGAACTTACCGAATGAACCACTGATATCAGCAGGTATGTCCACTAGGTGGCCAGCTGTGTTACCATAGGTTGAACGCTTTGCCGCTGTTGTTCCAGAGGACATTTGTTGCTCGATTCCAGTATCTGTGCCTAGACCGACCATTGCCCACTTGTTTGAAGAACTGTCGTATAGGTAAATCAAGTTCATACCAGGACCATCATCTGCACTAATTGTTAGATAACCGCCTGCATCTTGACTGTGCATCTTCATGCTTCCAGATACTGTTCCGCCAAATCCGTTGTAGCCAGATGGTGGGCTAGTAGTCCACTGCATTTCCCACTGTGCCCAGTAGTAGTAACTAGAGGTGTAGAAACAAGAGTTGCTTCCTGTACCACAATCTGAAGTATCGAACTCGAAGACATATTCGTCAGAATTGTCATAATAGGTCATCTGACGATCGAATGTCTTTGCAGTGCTTGAAGTTGAATAAGCACGTACATCGGTTGTTGTTACTGTAAACTTGCGATCTGTACCTGCATTATCTACATCGGCTACAATGAACCAGTATGGATTGGTTGGAGCGTTAGCAGAATTAGGGCTACCGCTACCACCAGATGGACTTGTCCCCAAGTTGGGTGTTGAAGCGCCGTCCTGATATGCCCAGAAGTATCTGACATAGTCACCAGTTGAAATGGATCCAGTTGTTGCACGGAAATCACAATCGGTTGAACTTGAACCACAAGTACCGATTGATGTGGCCTTAACTGCAGTGTATGAAGCGTTGTTAATCGAGTAGTGCAAGTGAGGTGCACCAGTTGAAGTTGTATCGATACCACTGTTATCCTGCAGGTTGGTGAAGAATGTTCTTTCTCCAGACTTGTAAGATGTGATTCCAGTATATGGAACGAATCCGTCAACAGGAGGAGTAGTGTCTGAGCCACCCGAGTAAGTTATCTGCATGTATGCGTTTCTAGTTCCGGAGTTGTAGGTGTAGTAGTAAACTGTGGCTGAGTATGGAGCGTTTGAGCTCATACCAATAGTTCCACCATTCGATAATGCACTTATGACATAGTTGTGGCTTCCAGTAGTTGCAGCACATGCTGTCGCTGTGCTACAAAGGGATGCTGTTTTCACACCGGTACCGAACGAATGTGTTGCTGCTGTTGCAGAGTTCACTGCTGAACTTATCATCTTTAAGTTCTGAGCAGAATATGTGCTTCCGGTTGCGATGTTAGTCATTGCACCGTTACAACTCTTTGAAGCAACTAAGTACTGGTAAAGTGATTGCTGACCACATTTCTCCATAACTACGATCTTCATGTTACTTCCGCTAGGAGCGTAATTGTAGCCATAGCTGTAATACTGCTTCCACTCTATCTTCTCAACAGTTGCACCTGTTGGCAGTGCGTTTGCACTGGTGAATGTTAATTTGTTCCACGGTAAGTAGTAGATACGGTTGGAGTTCCTTTGAAGGTCACCGTATGTCGATGTGACACAGCGACCTGTGTAAACGTAACAATCTCCTCCAGTGGCTCTCATGACTCTAATCGAAGGATCGATTGCCAATGGGAACTGGCGCTCTTCATCCATCAACCAATCAGCATCTACGGTTGTTGTTAGAACAACTATTTCCCCGTATACTTGAATAAAGTAGGTTCCGGTGTATGGAGCGTTTAGGCTGTCTACTTCGGTAACTACTGGTTCAGGGATTGTTGCAAGAACATCCCCTGTTTCCAAGTTTCTGATTGTAAGTTCTTCCTGAGTCTGAGTGACTTCTTCGCGCAGAAGGTCGTCTCCGAGGAATAATCCGTATCCTACAGGGAGGCGCATTTGTTCTGACACACCAAAGTACGCAACACTCTCATCGAGTACTGGGCGTTCTCTGATTACCAGGTTCTGCTTAAGTTGAGTCGACTCAACGGTGTAATCCAAATCGAAACCTTCTGCTATTGGGTAACGGATTACGTTACCACCAACAGAGGTTGCGTCGATTGATGGAGTAGTCATGTATGCCATAGGCATTGTACCAGACTCATCCAAAGTCACGACACCAGGGTTTATCCCAGTAATGATTGGATCAACATTAGGGTTGACAATCACTGACACACCGTTCTGGAATTCAGGAGCGAAGGAGACCTCGTACAAGTTCTCGTTTACTTCCCAACCATTAGCGGTTGCCATGATGTTAAGGTCAATTTGCTCCCAGGAACCAATGCTACTCATGTAGTGCAGTGGCTCTGAAGCTGTGATCAGAGTAGTGTCCCCGTTATCTAAACGGTATGCTTTCTGATTCATCGACCTCATTCCCTCGAGTTCCGAGGTTTCATCGTATTCATATTGTGCAGGCTCATAGACTTCTGGTAGAGCGAAATAATCATCGCTTTCTTCGCTCGCTACTGCGAGTTCAGATTCTACCTGAGGGGCGTCTGTTTGCACTAGATTGGTCATAGTCATGCCAACCATCAAAGCGCAAAGCAATAGGGCAATCCCTACGCCGCTCATTACGGTCTTTTTATTCGTGTTTTTGTTTCCCAACATCACGTCATCATCTCCTTACGGACTGTATGCAGTAATCCTCACGCATTGTATCCCTTATGAGCATTGGGGTACATGCGCTTTTACAGAGCGGCGTAAGATGCCAAGATTAAGAGTTAAATTTCCCACGACCCGGCTCGTTTAATGCAATTTATTACAACGGGTCATAAACCCACTAAAGATAGCTCTTTACAAAGATTTCTCTTTACTGTAAAATAGTCACCGCTAAGCATTAATAGAATATATGATCTGATTGAAATTTAAATAATATATTTGTTTGAAATGTTATTATGCGATTCTTTCGATTCAAATAATAACAAAAAAATATCTTTTCAGATTCTGCTAAATGTGAAAAGCAGTGTATTTGTGAAACTACCAGAAATTCCAGCCAGATACTTACATCTAAAATTGAAACATTTGGAAGAGATTATTACATTCTATTCCTATCCAAATCTGAGAAGTTACAGATTAGATGTTAGTAGAATAAGAGAAGAAAAAGGGGGGAGCCATGAGGGGCGACGAATCGCCCCTCATGGCAGCCTCGGTGTCAAGCACCGTTATTTGTTGTCAGTCAAGTTATGAGATCAGTAATCCCAGTCCTTGCCATCATCATCATCTCCACCACGGGAGAGGATGAATGCTCCGACAACGAATGCTACAACAACAAGTCCGATGATTGCGCCCCATGCTCCTGCAGGGATGCTACCTTCAGCATCATCATCTGTGCTTCCAACTGTACAATCTGCACCGTCTGGGTCTACTTCACAAGGATCTTCTTGGTTGTCCTCATTCACAAGAAGGATATCAGTTTCAGGTAATGCGTTATCCATGTTATCCTTGTCGTCATATGGTACTGCTGTGAAGTAGTACGTCTTTGATCCAATACCACCTGGATGGTTAATGTCGACAGACGTTGAATCTTCAGCATCAGCACATGTTGATGGCATATCACCGCTTGAGGTCCAAGAATAGTCAGTGTAGCAGACCATCCATCCAGTTACGTCAGATGTGTCTCCAGACGCAGTCCAAGATACTGTCCATGCATTGGAGTCAGCCTTGTTTGAGACTGTCATTGCAGTAGCAGTTGCATCGCCGTCAACTTCCTTGTCAGCGGTTGCCGATTCGGTTGCGACAGTAGGATGGCATCCACCTACGTTACAAACTGACAGTGTGTAGGTGTATGTTTCACCGTGTGTTGTGTCAGTCTGTCCGCTCATCGAATGTCCGACGAGAGTGGTGTTCTCTTGTGTTGTTGAACAAACATCGTTAGAATCACAAATTTCCATTTGTAACCAATCAAAGTCAGGTACAGTGTTTCCATCATACGACCAAGTAGCTGTGATGTCTCCACCCTTGGTAGCTATAACATTCAATCCTGTTGGGTTACCTTCAGGCTCTTCGATTATCTGTAGAACGCCGCCCATAAGGACGATTTCTCCCTGAGGGAGAACTTGGTTTCCTACACCCATGTCGATGCTGATTGTTCCAGCATTGATTGTAGAAGCAAGCTGAGCCCAGTTTCCGTTACTAATCCAGAACACACTTGTTGGTTCTAGAAGAGCAGGGTCGTAGTTGATTGTAATTGACTGTGAGTCAACATCTTCCGGTAAGTAGGTTGTAGATGGTGTGTAATCAACAACTGCTACAGAAGTATATTCACCAGCATATCCAAAGGAAGTTAGGTCCTGAGTATAAGGCCCTTCAGCGCTGTCATCAACAGTTACTTCGAATGCGTTGTACCCATCATAAGTTAGGTCGTATAGCATTTCAATTCCGTTATCGGTGCTGTCTTGAGCAACTATTTGGTTCCAGATGAATACATTTTCGAAGTCAGTTGCGCTCGATCCATAAGCATCAGAAACTGTAACTGAGTATGTATTAACTCCAGCCCAGTCGCTAGAGATTGCGTTTAGAACACAAACTGAGAACTGTGGGCCTATTCCGTTACATTGTGAAGGCATTGGTAGTCCATCGACTACTGCCATGTCAGGGTGAGTCCAGACATAGTTCAGAGTCGCTCCACTGTTATCATCAGCATCGAATGCATCTGCAATAAGTGTAACTTGCCCTTCGCCAACAATAATTGAGAACGCTTCTTCTTCAACTGTTAGAGAAACTGCAGGTCTGTTGTTTAGTGCAGTAATTCCGTAAATCGAAGAGTCGTCATTGCGTGCAGACATGTCTGCATACTTGTCCACCATGGTCCCTGATCCATCATCTTCTTGTTCGATGTTAATCATCGAAACTGTAGCTGTGATGTTGTATACTCCTGGTTCGAAGTTAAACATGATACAAGCCTCTCCCATTTCGAAAGCGGTACCTGGATTGATAGGGTCATCGCCCAAATTCATGTGTGTGTATACATCTCCTACTCCATAAGCACAATCATCGGCTTCTTCAGTAGTTGTTACGCCGGTAGCTGTGTTTTCGATTTCGAATGTTACCTTCCAATCATAGGTAGTTTCCAGAGAAGTACCTAGATGGCGAACTGTAGCTTGTACGCTGGACCATGCTGGGTTCAGAGGACTTGCAATGATTCCAGGCATAGTCGGTTGAGTCAATGGCATGTCATTTTCATCCATGACATATCCTTGGTTTACAACCAAATTCATGATACCAATATCGTGGTAGGTTGCAATCATACCGGTGATTTCTGCTTCGCTTGTTGAAGCTTCATCATCTTGGTATTGTGTAACTTCACAATAATCCATAACATCTCTTTGTGTTCTGTTTTCTCCAGAACCTTCTTCAACGGTTCTCATACAGTCTGCAAGTTGCCCGTACAGTACGTAACTGACTAGGTTAACTTCGACACTGTAGGATCCGCTTCCACCAGACGTATCTGGTGATAGGACTCCTTGCCATGCAGCTGAGTCTGTGAAGTTAAGTGTGTATCGAGTATCATTGGTAGTGTTAGTATCATCCTCACCATTACGGTAGGTTTCTTCCATACCTGAGTTACCAAATGTAGCAAACTGAGATGTTCCAAGCAGGTCTTCTCCTGCTGGTCCTGTTGCTGCATCGAGTGTACCTTCAACCTTAATTTCAAGGGTTATGGAGCGTGCTTGCCAACTTGTAGAGCCGCCAAGCTCAACTGTTAGATCAAACGGTTTGTCTCCATCTCCGCCTTCGACTTCCTTTCCAGAGGCCCAGGCTAGGTCAACGATAATATCGGTCCAGTCTACTACAGAAACTAAGTTTTCAGAGTAGTCGTTTCCGGCGTCACTGTCGCCTACTGCAGATGTTGTAACTACAACAACATAGTCACCAGTGATTGGCGTCCAAGTTACAATTGAACCTTGGTACGTCATGGTGTACTTGCCGTAGTCAAGCGCATCGCCAGCAGCTAGTGTAGACCATGGGCAAACGAATGAGTCGTCACAGACGACATCGCCATTTGTCCAGGATAGGTCATTTCCTGCTGCATCTTTGGCAATCATGCCACGCGTGCCACTCTCAGACAAATATACAGTGACGGTAATCGCCATCTCTTCGATCGCAGTATCTCCTGCGTTCTGTACATATGTCTCGAAGTTTACATCTTCGCCGGCTTTCAGTGTGTGTAACTGTTCGCCAGTAATTTGGTCGGTCGTTGTCGCTCTAGGCGACAGAATGCTTACAACTTCAGCGTCAGGACCTGTGCGGCCGTCTGCTTCGTTCGTGTGTTTAGGTTCCAGTTCAGCTAGGTCAAGTGCAACTAGCGATGTGCTAGCTAGCATAATTACTGCTAAAATCATGGGGGTTAACTTGCTCATTGTCATCTCCTCCAAAAGGGTCGGTTGCTCTCCCGACGGCATATAGGGTATTTAGGAGTTGGCAAGGACGATTCGATTACGCATCGCCAAAATAGAGATTTGTTTTTATATTTATATGGCTCTTAGTGTCCTTTTTTTGCTGGAAAAAGTGACATTAATAATTGAAATAAGCACTACATGGTACAATGTGTTTGTGTATTCTATCCCACAACTAAGATAATAACTAACTAAGATAATTAATCAAGCGAAGATAGTGCCTGAGATGGAGTGACTTTAGTCGCCTTAGAGACTGGCATCCAAGTTGCAATCAGTACCAATATCCAGCCACCAATTACAATTGTCAATACTTCAACCCAGGGTAGTATCAGATCTACGCCTTGGTCTTCCCAGAACGTGCGGTAAAGGGCTAGATGGAACATCATTGCAACAACTGCTCCATTCAGCATACCAAGGAGGGAAGTCCAACTAACTTCAAGTATCATTCCTCCCATTACCATATTCTTACGGAAACCTAAGGCCCTTAGCATTCCAATTTCACCAGACCTTTCGGAAACTGACCGATAAGTTACAACTCCGATTCCAGCAATTCCCACAATTAGTCCTAGAGCTAGGTATGCTTGGAATATAGATAAAATCGCGTAAACTAGTCCGAGTATCAGCAAGATTTCCTCTTCGATAACCGAAGAATAAACTCCCTTTGATGCAAGGTCGTTAGACAATGATTCTTCAAGTTCTACAGAGTTTGAATCCGCATCATGAGAAACATAGATTCTAGTGACGACTCCACCATATTGTTCCTCAACGATTTCCCCATTCATCCATATGCCCTGAGAGAACAACTGGCTCGACTCAGAAAGTATGCCCCCGACCGTCACATTTCTGCTATTCCCAGGGTTGGTTATATCAATTAGCGAAATCGATTTTCCAATTGGAATAGTTATCCCCACAAGTGACTCCCCCGTGTTGGGATCTATTAGAGCAAATGAACTATCTACGAATACCACATTTGGATTCGAATTTAGAGAATCCCACGCCTCATCTTGAGTGCCCCCTAATGAGCGATCCCAGTCCTCTAATGGTATTCCCCCATGTTCGGTAAATCCTGAATCTACACCTCGTAAAATATAGCCGATTTTTTCATCACCATCATCGACCCAAACGACTGCTCGATTTACCCGTCCAACCGCATCAATATCTGAGGGCGAGGTTTCCTTTAGGCCCCATTCATCGGGGTTGGAAGAAAGCTCCAATGGAACTTGTCTCGAAGATGAAAGAAGGACCTCAAAATCTCCACTTGCGTCTTCCACATATCCTGCGGAATGCTCCTGGAATTGAACGGAGTAACCTGCAAGAACAATTACGCTAAACACTGTAAGTGAAAACATACCCATAATCACTGCAGTCTTCATTGGGGAAGCCGAAGGGTGCGCCAATGACACTTTGACTACTGGGCCAAAACGTTTGGTGAAAATAGATCGGGCCATTAACCAAGACGCTACACGCGGAGCAAGTCCTGATAGAACCATCACACCTGCAAAGACTTGTACCATTCCCAGAACTGCAAAGGTGATCTCATCTGGTTGAATTCCCGTATCAACAGGGGCCCACGAATCAGGAGATAAAGCCCACAAAAATAGACAAATACCCATTGTAGCCATTGTATTACGCCCAGTATTACGTATTGGCCAGCCCATAACATGTGGAAGGACATATGTGAAAACCGGGACTAAACCAATAATCATCATAGAAGCCATGATGTGCCACAAGGCGAATCTTAGTGAAGATGATGAATCGATTGTTAGTATTGTTAATCCAGACAACATTCCGCCTCCAATGAACACGATCAATAACAGCATTAGCCACCATGGAATCCCTCTGCTGCGCATAGGTGAAAGATTGCGCAGGGCCTGTACTATGTTGAGACGGCTAGTCCAAAACGCTGTAAGCCAAAGTGTAACCATCGCTATCAAGAACCCGTATGAGGCACCGATAAGCATGCTGTCATAACTGAATGAAAATGAGACTCCGTCCACTCCCGCACTGGCAAAGACACTGTTGAATGCCAAGGAGATTAACCAAGCGAGGAATAGGCCAAACACTCCGCCAAGAATAGATGCTGCAGAAGATGTCATCATCCCTTCCATAAGAGATAGGGAACGCATGTCTGAACGCTTCAAGCCAATGGCCCGAATAATCGCTTCATCGGACCTTCGACTATCGGCTAGCATCATCACTATGGTAAGAACCAATAGAATCCCTGCACCGATTGTGAATGCTCCGAAGACTAGGAACATAGCAGATAGAGCGCCTGCCCCTTCACTGGCCGCAGCTAGCGCTTCCTCCTTGGCAGCCACTATCTTGAGATTCATCGAGTCTACGCCAGACACATTATTCAGCCAAATCACAACCGAAGTCTGGTTTCCGCCATTGATTACCAGAATACTACGCTCTCCATCAGATGCTGCAGCTAACTCTTCACCATCTGATAAATTGACAAAGCCGATTATTATGGATTCTAATTCCTCTAAGCCAGGAGCGTCTATTGACGACATGTTGCCTTCTATCTCCAAGGTCAGAGGTAACTGATCACCATATGCCCACGGAACTAAACCATTTAGCAGAACATTCTCTGAAGAATTAAGATAGGACAGCCTAGATGAGATTAGGATGTCACCTTTAGCCGGAGATAATGCACCATCTGTAGCCAACAATAGTTGTGGCATTATACCAAATCCACCAATGTCAACCGTAACTGGAAGGCGCGGGGACAATTCGCCATCGTCGACCATCACTCCAAACGCAGTAGAACATAGAACTTCTCCGTCATGTGCAAATACCCTCTTATCGCATATTGAGTCGTAATTCGAAAGGAGATTTACTTGGCCGTTGAATTTGTACAGGGATTCGTTATCTGCCAACAGGCCGCCTTTCATAGCATCCAAACCTAATGGGGAAGATATTCCTGTAGAAGTGATCCAATTATTTGGTGTTCCAATCAAAACTTCTTCATCAAAGGCTAGCCATTCCCCTGAAATTGCAAACTCCACCCATTCTTCGCCGACATAGCGATGCACTTCGTTACCAGTCAGGTGTTTTACTGCAATCCAGTCTTCGCCTGAATTATTCAAATAATCCATCGAGAAGATAGTAGATGGTAAATCTGGAAGTCCTTGAGGCAAGAAAGCAGCGATTAGGACCTCTTCTCCTTCGGAATGGTGAATTAAATCTTCATCTCTATCGTTAGGGATTTCACTCAACCCATCGCTATGAGCTACTAAAAGAGAATCGCTGAGTAATGTTACATCATTTATCAGGCCTCCATTGGGAACTTCCCATCCGTGACTGGAACCGCCCCTATCAATTTGGAAAGATACTGCTCCACCTGAAACATACCAATCCCCTTCATCAGTAATTAGAATCTCATCGACTCTATCATCTGGGAGGGTCATTATTTTGGCAGATTGTTCGATTTGCTTCAGAGGTATTTGAAGAACCTCCATAGCAGTTCCACCATCGAGAAGCATTGTCGAGTTTTCATTCCAGGACTCCATAAATGTTGAATCTAGGCGGCCCAAACCGACCCCATTAGATATCGAAATCGCATCACCATCTGCATTAATATCAAACCCAGCGGATTCGTAATCAATCAATTGATTGAACAATAATTTGACATCAGGTATGTGTTCAGAGGCTCCTAAATCCTCAAACATCGACACTCTGAGCATGTTAACTTTCCAACTTTTAGATTGTAGTTGTTGGCTCAACTCAAGTGAAGTGAAGATTGCAGGTGAATTTGTCCCACTCATCGCACCACGGCCCTCCATCTCGATCACAGAACCTATCGTCACATTCTCAGATGTTCTAATCAACTCAGCATCATCAGAATATGAGTACCAAGATACTTCTACCAAATCACCAGCAACTAATTCCAACTCATCAGAGGCGACTTGATTGATAGCAACCCCTTCCCACCCGGAGTATGCATACCAGCCAGCAGACGGTATTGCCTGGCCGTCTGCTCGAGATAAAGTCGCAGTCGTGTCCAAACCATGGCTCCACTGATCTGCTAAACCTGACGCTAGAAGTGATTGCCCGAATAGTGTTGTCAAATTCAAATCCATATCATAGGAAAAACCAGTTCGTCTATCTTTTTGGTAAATCAATAAATCAGTATCCCCATACACCGATTCTACTTCTTTACTCAAAGTTGCATCTAGGCTATCACCCACTACAAGTGAAGATGTAATAATTGATGACGCAATTAGCAATCCAGCCATCATCAGAGCCGCCTGCCTCGGCCTACGTTTGACTTGCTGCCAGGATAGTCGGAATACTACCAGGCGCCGAGGAGACAACAAAGGCTGCAAAAAGACGCATGAGATTAGACCTGCTGAAATTGTGCAACCCCAAGTTGCAACAAATCCTAATTCAAGCCAATTCAATAAGTACCAAATTATCCAAGCATCGATAATTGGACCTAATGCTAGAATTAAAATATACCATTTCTTGAAGAAGTCATTTCTCAAACCCCATGCAGAGCTTGCGCTGATAGGTAATATCAACACAATTACTGCCAAGGTTTCGAATAGCATATTTATTCCTCTTCGTTCAATATACGGCCATCCATGATTCGTACTATACGAGAGCAATGTTTTGCAATAGCATTGTCATGAGTTACGATAATCAGAGTTGAACCCGACTGATTCAAATCAAGTAGCAACTCCATGACTTGGTCGCTAGTTGTCGAATCTAAGTTACCTGTTGGTTCGTCACACAATATCACAGAGGGCTTGTGAACAAGTGCCCTAGCGATAGAAACTCTCTGTTGCTGGCCGCCTGACAATTCAGCGGGCCTGTGTTCACTTCTGTCACCTAAGCCTACTTTTTCCAGCGCATCAAGGGCTTTGGTTCTCGCTACAGAAGGTTCATCTCCTAACAACAAAAGTGGGATTTCGACATTCTCTACAGCATTCATGACTTCTAAGAGATGGAACTTTTGGAATATGAAACCCATCTCTCTGCCTCGGAGATTTGTTCTTTCATCGTCACTGATACCAAATAGTGGCTTCCCAGCAACTTCCACTTGTCCAGCAGAGGGATCATCAATACCTGATAGAATATTGAGAAGCGTTGTCTTCCCGCAACCCGATGGTCCCATAATAGCAACCATCTCGCCTTGCTTAATCTCAAGGTCGATTCCTCTTACGGCTTGGACTTTTTCATCGCCCATTTCGTATATCTTCCAAAGCCCTTCACATGCAAGTGCGACTGCCATTGTACCGAACACGCCGCCACGGGTTGATAAGTTGGTGCTCAATAGCGTGGTCATGCAGGTGAAAGTGATTGCTTTTGGGCCTCTAGCTGAACAGATTGGCGGCAGAGAGCATAATATTGAGGTCCCTCCTAGTTCATCTGTACGTTTCCTACTGGAAGAGATTGGGATTGACATGTGGCTCAGTCAGGGACTTATGGTCAGCATTAACGGTAAACAAGTCGGTGAAGATGAACCATTAGATGAAGGAGATGAAGTTGCTCTCCTTCCACCCGTTTCTGGCGGCTAACAGCCGATTGATTGACAAAGCGGGAGCCACTCGGGCATAACAGAGGGAACAAAATGAGGTTCGGACCATTTGAAATCATGATTCTGCTCGCTATCTTCTTCTTACTGTTTGGAGCGGAGAGACTACCTAAACTCGCAAGGGCTGCTGGTCAGTCGAAAGGTGAGTTCCAAAAAGGATTGAATGAGGTTACTGCAATGCCATCAAACACTAATACTGAAAGTGACCTGGACGCTGGTGGAAAAACCAAGGATGTAGAGATTGCACAAAAGGCAGAAGCTGCAGGAATCGACCCTACTGGTAAAACTACAGAAGAAGTTGAGAAAGAGATCTCGGCCTCAGAGGAATGAAAAATTTCAGTTCCTCGAACGCTTTACCTTCATTGGTGAACCACAAATATCGCATTCTTCTTCTTTTTGTGACTCGGCTTTCTTAGTTGCTCTACAACCAATACACTTCAACTCCCAGGACCATTGTTGTCTACTCCTTTTGTTTGAAACCGCTTCAAATGGATGACTTACTGAGCGGCATACATTCTGTAACGAATAATCATCGGTAAACAATGTTTCACCGGTGGCGAGTGCAAGCGCAAGAATATCCAAATCAACAGGGCTGAGACGAGGAAGATCTCCAGTAGTGGCGGCTGCATTCTCTGCGTCACCAGTACCCATACTCATCCATTCAATATCGATAGACTCGATGAGCATCGCTCGTTGCGGTGACAAGCGGCGTAACTCCTCTAATTGGCTATGAGCAACAATCCCACCGACCATTCTTTCTACCGGCCAGTGAAGCAAGGCAGCAGTATCTAGCACCGGCATATGACACGGGGTCGGGTTTTGCAGCAATCAAGACTTCGATTAAGAAAGGGTTCATTCGTGTGATTGTCACCCCATGGGTTAGATGTCGTGGAAAGAGACGATTGTCGAATGGTTCGACGGATTTGGTTCCCTGAGTTTAGGAGCCATGTCTTTCACCGAGGCAATCATCCAGCCAGTACCCCCTGATTTGCTATTTTTACCAATGCTGGTTAACGCCCAAGGAGATTCGGCACTTGTCCTATGGTTATGGGGCGTAATAACTATCACAAGCGTGCTTGGAAGTGTTGTTGGTTATTACATTGGTAAAAAGTGGGGAAGGGCATTGTTCAGCCGATTCAAAGCAGAAAGGCATCTCGAAAAGATTGAAGCTTTGACACTAAGGTATGGAACTGTAGGAATATTCATCGCAGCATTCTCACCGATACCATACAAGGTATTTGGCTGGGCAGCAGGCATGGGTGAGATGAAAATGAAACCTTTCATCATCGCGGGTATAATCGGTCGCGGATTGAGGTTCGGGCTCGAAGCAATACTAGTTGGAATGTACGGCGATAAAGCCCTAGATGCGATATGGTGGCTACTGGACAGAGAGGTGCTAATCGGGGCATTGCTCATCATAGGAGCGGGCCTAACATGGTTAGCATACCGATGGTGGAGTAACTTGGCCGTCGACCCCAACATTCATCAATAATCAGCGTTCGCCGAGGGTTAGTCTGCTTGCGTGGTGTAGTGGCCCATCATTTCGGGTTTTCATCCCGGCGACCCGGGTTCGAATCCCGGCGCGAGCACTTTGACTACTTTCACTCAAACGGGGTACTGTTTTCCCTTTTTTCACTCAAACGGGTGGTTTTCAAACAACAAAGTGCTTCGACCCCCTGTTTTAGACGCTACCCTGTGCAATGCCCGTGTTTGGAACGGGGACCTTTAAACCGAGAATTGTTATACTGTCTTTTATTTTAAAAAAACCTTCTGCATTGACGGTGTTTTACGTTTTTAGGGTGGGCTCAGGACGGTTAGAAGGTGGTTTGGATAGCAAATATGGGATTAAAACAATTATTCCCACTTTTTCCATTCTTGAGTATCGACATCTCTGATGTACCAAGCACCTGTTTCCGACGGGAATTCCAGGTATTCATAATTGTCAGTTGGATTAATTTCTCCCTTCAAATCTTTGTCTGGATGTTCATTACCTTTAGTTTCTATAACAGGAGAAGTTTTCTTGATTTTATTTCCAACTAGTTTCTTACTCTTAATCACCTGAATCCATTGAAATGATTTTGGTAATTTTGCAGCTCCATAATTTGTCTGCGATATCGAAAATGTTAGCACTAATACAAAAATTACGATTAGAGAGAGTATTGATTCAGTTCCTCCATCAGTTATCCTACTAGTAAATGACACATCATCATCTTTCGTAGATTCAATAGTAATTTCACATCCATTTTCATCTATTTCACTGCCAGGGATCGTCTCTAAACAACGATCATTCAAATCAAAAATACCATCATCGTCCTCATCAAGTAAACATCCTTCTTCATCAACAAATCCCAGATAAATTGTGGAAGGACACTTATCTATGGAATCATTGACTCCATCATCATCTGTATCTTTTTGATTAATTGCGCAGCCGTTAGTATCGACATTTAGTAATTCGTCCGTTCTCGGACACTCGTCATTTCCATCCTCAATACCGTCACCATCCTCGTCTAAAACAGGAGGGGGACAACCGATTCCAGGTGAGCCATCAGGCATTGCCCCCAATTCCACACCAGACACGAAGGGGCATTGGTCAGGATTGACACCATTGGGGTTATCACCCCATCCGTCTCCATCTGAATCCCTCCATTGCGTCATATCTGAAGGGAAATCATCCATGAAATCAGGTACGGTGTCGCCATCTGAATCCAAGAAATTATTGAGGTAGGGATAAGCATCCGAGTTGTCACCTATTCCGTCTCCATCACTATCAACAGTTTCAGACGGATCATTTGGTAAAGCATCAGAATTGTCACCAACTCCATCTAAATCCGAATCATTCCATTCTGACGAATTATTGGGAAAGGCATCGGAATTGTCGCCAATGCTATCGCCATCTGAATCAATCCATTCCGAAGGATTACTCGGGAATTCATCAGAATTGTCTCCAACATCATCACCATCTGAATCTTCCCATTCATTGCTATCTTCTGGGAAGGCATCATCAAAGTCCCAATAACCATCACCATCTGCGTCAGGACACCCTAATGATTCAATGGAAGAATTACCCCCTGTGTTCGGACAATCATCAATTTCGTTATGTATTCCGTCCAAATCCGAATCCTTCTGTACCTCTGAACATCCATCCGAGTCAACAGCATCTCCTTCCAATGTATTGGGACATAAATCAACCAGATTAGCAACACCATCATCATCTAAATCTCCATCTAGATATGTGAAATTAAATGGTAATTCAATCGTAATACCTTTCCAGTTAATCAAAGTTAGATTTACAGTATCTCCATTGAATGGACCCGGTGGGGATGTAAATTCAATTAATGCGTCATTGACAACTGTACCGGTGACGTTTCCATAATCTCCAAATCCAATAGTCACACGATACATTGGTGAATTATATCGATATTGCAGAACATCATTTGGTCCCATGCCAGTCATATGTAAGTGGTCTGAACTATCGATTGAGAAAGAAACGTAGGAGTAGTCTGAACAAATGCTCGATATTGAATCATGAGACCAAGATTGGCCATCATAAATTGACAAACTATCACCTATACAACTGGTTTCATTCCTCATTTGAGATATGATGTAGATATTTCCAGAGGAATCGGTATCAATATGATTCATGCTACCCATCCTTTCGCCCGGGTAAAGTAGTGTAGTAGTCCAAGATTGTCCGACCATCTTGTTTGCATAAAGTATCCCTTGAGGATAACCAGGAGCAGTGTTATATTGCGAATAGGATACATGTAAGTTATCATCTGAATCAATTACAAGAGAATTGTATTTGCCAACATAAGCACCTTGACCACTATAACTGTCGACGATAGTACTTGTCCAATTATAGCCATCGGTAGAAGATGCATATCTTAGTGCCTTCTCGCTTCCGTCCCCATTCGTGTTACCAAAATAAACAACATGTGGATTGTTCGAAGAGTCTACTTGTAGTGAAATTTGGCCATCCTTACCTGTGTCCATATCAATTGTATATTGTGACCAATTGGCATTATTATCTCCGCTCAAAGTTCTCTTTGCATACATGAACTCCGTTGGTTGTCCTGCATTTTGTGAATAAGCAATGTGTACATTGTCAATTGAATCTACTACAAGAGAGCAAGATTCACCAGTCCTATAAGCAGCTACGAGATTGGTAATTTCCCAATTAATTCCATCCGATGATGTTGCATACCGGAAATTCAAAGAAACGCCCGACGCATATGCAATGTGTATATTTCCGGCACTATCAACTCCCAAACAAGCGCTGTGAAGAAGAGAACTATTCACATCAACTGTATTAGTAATCCATGATTCTCCATCAAAGATTGAATAATTCAACATCCCCTCAAACCCTGCGTAAGTCAAATGTAGATTCTTGTCATCATCTACGTATGCTGTTGTGCTTGCAGCGATGGATCCTAGAGAAGAATCAGGATGAGTATTATCTGTAAGAATCAGCGATTCTCCATTCCCTTCCAGCAGTGATTTAAATTCTATCTTATTATCACAACCATATTCATCGGTAGTTTCAGATTTGGATTTTATATATCTAAATTCTTCAGGTCCACCCGGAATTGAAACAATGAAATGTACATCACATGAATCATCTACTACCATTGGAAAATCATGTATTGCGGGCGGATTTGATGAGGAATTAGAAATTATTGTGTTGATTATCCAATTCTCTTTAACAAAAGTTGCATGATTTAGTGCATCTCCAGAACCACCATTGGATTCATATCCATCATTGTGACCATAAGACACATGAATCACTCCACTAACATCTATTTCGATAGAGTTGTGTTGATTATTTCCCGCACCATCACATTTTGTATCGATTACTGAACCACTCCAATATCCCTCAAGATTAGATGTGTAATTAAAATATAATTCGGAATCACAATATACAACATGAGCATACCCTGAATCGTCAATCGCTAGTGACCCTAGAGTAATGGGAGTTGTTGAGAGTACTTGCTCTTCGAACCAAGAATTACCATCGTGAGTTACAAGTTTCAATCCATTATTGCTTACTAAGAAAAATGGATTCCCATTTGAATCAAGTTCAAAGTCAAAACGAAGAGTATTCATCGAACTCACAGTCCCTCCATATGACCAATTAACACCATCAGTAGAGGTATCATGCCTAATACTACTACTCGACCAGTAAGCAGTATGTAATTTACCCGAATTATCGACCTTTATTACAGGACCGTAAGGACTTATACCATTAGCTATATCTGAGATATTCCAATTCATTCCATCATTCGAGTGTGCGTATTTAACACTACGATTATTGTAATCATTATCTAAGCCAGTTCTTGTTGTAAACAAAACATGAATATTACCTGTACTATCTAATGCAAGAGATGCTTGTTCAACATTTGTTATAATGACCGAAAAGTTCCAGTTATTACCATCATATTTCAGATATGTCAGATTATTTTCAGTGCCTAAAGAAGAAGTATATAGGCCATGCAATATACCATCAGAATCAAGAGATACAGCATGTTTGTAAACCCCGGTGTATGTGAGATTATTAATCTTGGATTCTGCGTAAAATCGTGGGGTAATTACATCGAATAAATCGGGGTTTGTACTATCGTTTAGTTGGATATCAGTCCCTCCATGATATGTACCTGAACTTGGACTTAAGGTCCAATTTGAGAAATCAGGGTTTGATGGATAAATAGATCTCGAGTCTACATTTGCATCAAGATGTTCGTAAGATTCTAGAAAAGGATTACTACTAAAAATCATGATAGTGAAAACCACAAGGGTTAATCTCTTCATACAGTTACCAAAACTAGTAATGGTAAAAAATTAACTCATAGTACGCACCCCGGCGCGAGCACCATGACAACGCCATTCAAACGAGCACAGTTTGTCTTTTTCTCACTCAATTTTGGCAAATATCCTAAATCTAGTAAGAAGGTTAAATTGCGTCGGGCTACGACCGCAAAATGAAAAGCATGCGCCGCGTAGTTAAGAACAACAGAGCCGAAGCCGGCACAAGTGCAATGATTATATTCATTGGACTCGTAATGGTTAGCGCAATTGTTTCAGCTCTAATCTTAAGCGTAGGTGCAAATATATTTACAGAAGCAAAATCTGATGCACAACAGACTACTCCAAATATCCAAGGCATTGTTCATATTTCGATACTTGAGATCTCCGGCTTAGGAACAGAAGATCAACTTCACCTTGTATTCGAGTTACCTTATGTTGGAGACCCTGTACCTGACACCAGTGTTTCATGGGTTTTGATGTGCCTCCCTAATGGCAATAACAATGTCCTTTTCGATGAAGGTGACTTCACCACTGCAACAACCATGCAGGGAGATGGAGAAACAGTTGCTGATGTAACTCAATTCACCCCAGGAACTGTATATCGCATATTACTCGAACTTGATAACAATGTGGATGACCCTGATAAAACTGGTGCATATCATTGTGACTTAGAAAATACAGAAGAAGCCACATTGATTATTATTGTAGACAAAGGAAGAACTCTAGAGCGGTTTTTGAACATCGGTGGAACACCGTATGAAGGGCAAGACCTGATGTGAGGGATTTAATTGCGTAGATCAAAACTCAAATCTGATGATTCTTGCACTGCAGGCACCGGTGCTCTAATCATATTTATCGCTATGATATTGGTATCTTCAATTATCGTTGCAACTCTAATTGGTGTGACCGAAAAAATCACTCAAAGAACTGACAGAACTGCTGAAGATGCCAGAATGAAGAATGTAAATACAATCATTATTACAGGAGCATGGGTATACGACTCCTTTGACGACATGCTATTCATGATGGAGTTTGGGCCAGCAGGTGAAGCAGTAAACCGGGTGGATGTTAGTTATGTCTTGACTTGTACAGATAAAGATGGGACATTCAATTTCCGCGCAGCAGTCTTAGGAGACTCAAGTACTGCAACTGGACAGGTAGGATCACCCATTTTCGTATGGGAAGTAGGCACTCCTGGACCAGGTTCTGATGGACACACGATGGTCGATAATTTCCAACCAGGAGGAATATACATGTTCACGTTAGATGGAGGAACACAGGATGAACCATTTAGTGATGAATGTGGACCTGTATATCTCGACAATGAAGGAATTAGTGCTAATCTATACTTACACATCCCCAATGGAATGTCGACACACCAGGTTTTGACTTTATCCAATGGTCGTGAAATCGGTTCACCGATTATCTGAATACAAATTATCATTGAATAATCGTATTTGGCGGTACAAGATTGATAAATCTACTTCAATTTCGCAAGAATATGAATGTAGAGGGAAATCAACCTCCGCTACAAGAACCAAATGCACCTATATGGCTAGAATTGGACGACATCCCAATTGGATCGTTCTTTCTATTGGTAGTTACAATATTTATCTCAGGTATGTATTCAAATCTGAATTACTTGTTTGTTACTTCTGGAATAGTAGCATATTGTGCGTGTTTGCTATGTGCCGTATTGGGATTACAGGCCAATAAAAGGAAATCTGATGAAAGAGATGCAATGAGAGGCCATGTAGCAGAAGAAACATTTGGTAAAGGAACCTTTGTAATTGGCGTTATTATGATTTTATTCGGCTCAGTTCCTACCACACTTGGAGTATTAATTGCATATCCTTCGATATTCATGACTGACGAAATGTTGAATAGTTCGGGATTGGATATTGCTGGCGCAACATTTGGAGGACTTATTGTTGCATCAATTGGACTTGGATTAATTCTAATCGGATTAGTGTGTATATGGGAATACATAAACCAAAAATAAATATTGGGCCAATTTAATTGCAAAGGTCAATAAATTACAATTGTTACGATTAAACATGAGTGGCTTCGTTTCCAACTGGGAAGACTTACCTGAGGGAGAGTGGCTACCTAATGATGAACATGGTGTTCATTGGTACAAAACTAATGATGGAACACACTGGTATTCGACCGAAGGCGGTTACCGCATCTGGGAAGAAGAACCTGTTCAAAGGATAGCCCCTGCCGTGCAAAACCATTCAAGAAGTATGAATCAAGACTTCGACAAGGACTATTTCTCGGAATATGATTTTGATGAAGATGATGATGATGACGGCAATATGTCTGGATCTTTCAAAAGGAAAAAATCTCCACTTGCTACTGTGTTAATTGTATTGATACTCATTGTAGGTGGGGGTGCAGCAGGCTACTTCATCTACGGTTATTTCAACAAAGGTCCAATGGATGAGTTCTACGGAACAACCTACTGGGGATACACTGATGGAGAACTTTACGGGTATTTATTTGAGGACAAAAACAGTTTCGAGATAATCAATGAACCGGAATATCAAGAAGACGGGTGCGACTCAGATTCTAAACAATATGGAAATTCAGATTATTTATGCATCTTTGATTATGCTGCATTATTCGCAGAATACGATATCTCTTATTCTTTAGTCGAAAAGAGCGATCATTTTGAAATATGCACGGATGAAGATTGTGCCGACTTCTACCCGCTTGAACGAGGACTAGTAATCGACGATGGAGATGAATGTGTGGTTCTGGTTAGCGACATAGGTAAGCCCACATTTACTTACTATGACGATGGAGATATCGAAAGCTATGTTTTATCAGAATCTTGGAAAAACGAATATCAGGAAATTGTTGAAGAACTCAAGAAAGACCTTCCATCAAGTTGCTAGGTTCATACTTCCCACCCAACCTGAATTAGGAAAATAAGGGCAACCTGATTGCAAAAGATATCAAAATTGAGATTATCTCCCGTGGTTACTCCAGATTTGTGTACAATCTCATGCTGACTTCAGATATCTATTAGTCTCATCAAAACCGCCGATGAACATTGGATTCTCGCCTCTGTTATCGATAATTACCGGCACTGTACGATGGCCTGTTTCTGATACGACATCATTGCGGACATCAGGTTCATTATCAAAATTAATTTCATGGTAAGTAAGACCTTTAGCATCGAATAACCGCTTTGCTGCAACACAATACGGACAGAAGGTTGTAGAATATACTATGAAATCTGCATCTGAAGATTTAGCGTCTGCAACAATTCGACTCATGCACTGTCGTCAGGGTGGCCCTTCTTGAATGTGTGTTAAGTCATTCATCTGACAGAACTAATCCATCATAATCAATTTGCCACTCAAGGACATTCCAAGGAATCGCTTCTTTGGTAGTTTCAGGATTGCGTGAGATGATCCCAACATAACCTCCAGCAGCAGCACCCATACCCTTCCAGGCCAGAACATCTGACATCTCTTCCAGAATCAAATATGGTTCATTCAATGCCGGATCTAAGCGTCCTACTGCTGCTGTGTAGGAATTCATAGCCTTGCAGAGGTTGTACCTGTCATCTCTTTGGACATGAGAGGCCATGTCCCTGCCACTTTGACGTATGTCCATCAAATGCGGCAGTACTTCCTCATAACGTGCCCACACACTGTCATGCAAGTCACCAGAACTGTGACGAACACCTGTATCTGCTAAGATGAGGTGCTTCTCCAACCAGCGGTTGAATGAAGGGGGTGGAACTAGATGCACTCTCTCAACATCTTGACCGATGAACTTGAGATGCTGGATGCCACCATACCTGGCAGCCCATTGGTCTTGACGACCACCGTGATTCCCTAGTACCTGTTCAAACTTAAAAGCCAATTCTTCAGAGTTTTCTGCGCCTTTGATTGCAGCCATGAGTGCAACATTAATCGCACCAGATGTTCCAAGACCACTTCCCACCGGAATGTCACATCCATAATTGACACTAATTTTGCCATCTTCATCTGTAGTCATTTCGGCATGAGCATAATGGTTGATTGCAACATTGACAACATCGCCACCAACCTGTTCACAGAATGGAGCAGCATCTGACCATCCACCTGCAAGATCGATTCTAACCGGAGCTTTGGCTGTGACCATATACATGCGAAGAAGGTGCGGTTTAAGTCATCTACTCAATTTCCCCACCAGGCAATTAAATAATAATTAAACTCCAATTGAAAAATTGAAAATTCAATTAAAAAATCGACTACAGATTTTCTAGCCATTGGCGAATAGATAAATGAAATTCAATTGGAATCATGTGCCCCTTAGAATGTTGAACTCTCGTCACATCCCACCCAGATTCTTCGAAAATAATTGGTATCTCTAAACCTGCATCAAGCGTCACACGATGGTCTGTCTCACCGTGCATCCAGAGTAATTTGGCAGAAGGAATCTCCTGTAATCTTTGACGTAATTCTAGTGGGCGAACGACTCGCGTTCCGATAGCAATGATTCCAAGAACATCGTGTTCGAATTGTAATAGCTCTTGAGCCATTGCTCCGCCTTGGCTAAATCCACCAAGAACTAATTTTTCATCTGGCAACAGATTGGATAATTTCAGAAGAGATGAATCAACATCTGAAAGTTCAGTTGCAGAAAGTATGCGACGCCCTGGCTGATCACCGCCTTCGTAGCGCCACCAAGTATAGCCACGGCTAGAATGTTCAAACTCCGCCTCAGGCACCAATAGAGACCAACCATCTGGTAGTATCTTCTCTGCGAAAGGCCGCATCATTTCTGCGGTACCAGTCATGCCATGCATCATGACCAATGTTGGCATAATGCTCCCTCAAAGTTCCCAGTAGTTTTCGATTCCACCAGCAATCATGAAGTGGATTGAACTCTGACCACCGGTTAGAGTTACTTCTAGAGTATATTCGTCTGTACGACTCGGTATAGTCGCCAACTCTTGTGATTGTGTGCCTGCTGTGTAAGTCCTAGTTAGAATGCTGTTACCTACGTGGTCTTTCACTGACAGAGTACCTGTCCCGCCCTGAGGCATTGCAACATCGATGTAGAATACATAGTAATTGAAATCGATACCAGATGGATGACCGCTGTCAACGAAAGTATCTGTCACCTCACCATCTATTGGCCCTTCGAATACTCTGTCCTTCAAGTCAGTTGCTCGGATAAACCAAACATCGCCGTTGTAATCGTTTCCAGTGTTGGTAAGAGTCATGCGGAATTGCAACTCATCATCTTCATTCATCCACTCAAAATAGTCGATGAATCCGTGATTTCCATCGAAATGGTACTCCATTGAATGACCTGATTCGCTAGTAGCTTTCACAACAGCCATGCCATTTGTTGAACCAGTAGTTTCAGCAGACCAGTATTCTCCAAGTAAAGTAAACTCCCAAGTATCTCCTGCCGTCCAAGGGAAATTGAATACAGGCTGTTGATCTCCATTCTCATAAACTGATAAATCATCGATAGTAACACGACCCAAGAAAGGATTGTGATTGATTACCGCATGTCTCTGTGCTTCCCTTTCTGAAGAGATTCCCAGCATGTAAAGGCCATCATCATCCCTGATTTCAGTGACAACAAGTCTTGCTGTATCCTCACCAAACTGTGCTGTTTCGAAAGTATAAAGCCACCAGTCACCTATTTGCCAGCCCGGTTTTTCTACAGAGTCAACTTCGAAATCCTCGTCTGAGTCATCTCCGGTATTGATGCATCCGCTAAGAGATAGTGTAGCCATTAGTAGGGCAGCAAGCATGGCACGCATGCTTGGCCCTACTACTGGTCATTTTTCAGTTAGTAGGTTCCCTGTTCACAACAATCCAGTGATTGTTAGGCCCGGTGCAATTACTACTGCAACGATGCTCATCAACTTGATCAGGATGTTTAGTGATGGACCGCTTGTGTCCTTGAATGGGTCACCAATTGTGTCACCAATAACTGCTGCTTCATGTGCGTCATCGCCCTTTTCTGCTCCTTCGATGTGACCTTGCTCGATTGCTTTCTTTGCATTGTCCCAAGCACCACCAGCGTTAGCCATGAATAGAGCCATTAGGACTCCAGTAACTAAGGAACCTGCAAGAAGACCGCCGAGTGCTGGAGAACCTAGGAGGTATCCAACAACAACTGGAGCAACAATTGCGACCACACCAGGTCCAACCATTTCCTTTAATGCTGCATCTGTTGAAATCTCAACACATCTTGCACTATCAGGATACATTGTACCCTTGTGTTCGATCTTCTCTGGCCATGAGGATACATCTTCAAGGTCAACGCCTTCAGGAGTATTTGCAGTTAGAGCTTCCCTCATCATACCGAATTGTCGGCGGATTTCAGTAACCATTTCGTTAGCAGCCTTGCCAACAGATGTCATGGTCATTGCAGCGACTACGAATGGTAGAGCGCCACCAATTAGTAGGCCGATTACTACCTTAGGATCTGAAAGAGCCAATTGACTAAGACCTAATCCTGCTGCTGCAGAATATGCTGCGAAAAGTGCGAGTGCCGTTAGAGCAGCACTTCCTATTGCGAATCCCTTGCCGATAGCAGCGGTTGTGTTACCGATTGAATCTAGACCGTCTGTGATTTCACGTACATCCTTTCCTAGGCCGCTCATCTCAGCGATTCCACCAGCGTTATCTGCTACTGGTCCATATGCATCCACTGTCATTGTAACACCAACAGTTGCAAGCATTCCCATAGCAGCCATTGCAATTCCGTATAGACCGAACTCTGGCATAAATCCGCCAGCGCTGCTAGAAGTGTGGCCATCCATCATGAAATGGTTAGCGCCAAAGATACCGAAACAAATCAAGATGATTGGAAGGAAGGTGGACATCATACCAACTGAAAGTCCAGCAATAGCGTTTGTTGCAGGACCTGTCTTTGACATCTGTCCAATGTGAGGAATCGCCTTTGGTTTGATTCCAAAGACATCTTCAATTCCAGTGTAGTATTCAGTTACCAGACCGATAAGAATACCAACTATTGAACCGATGATAACTGCAATCATTGGCTCTGTTCCAGTATTTAGATCCAATAATCCGATTCCAAACCATCCTACAATCCAGAATAATCCTGCACCAATGAATGTAGTGTTACGAAGTGCTGCTCCAGGCTCACTGTTCTTCAGGAATTCCATCGAGAATACACCTACTAGGGATGCGAGGTATCCGACTAATCCCAAGAAGATTGGAAGGATAACATAGTCTGCATTCATGTTAGCGCTCGAATCTGCGATAACCATTGCAGCAATTATTGAACCAACGAAAGACTCGAAGATATCCGCTCCCATTCCAGCGACATCGCCTACGTTGTCTCCAACATTGTCTGCGATAACACCAGGGTTACGAGGATCGTCTTCAGGTATACCTGCTTCGACCTTTCCTACCAAATCTGCTCCAACGTCAGCAGCCTTTGTGTAAATACCGCCACCTACACGTGCGAACAGTGCGATTGAAGATGCACCCATTCCGAATCCTGCTGCGTGTTGGATGTTAGTTTCACCAGAATCACCCGCTCCTAAGAAGAAAGCGACTAGAGAGATACCGAGTAGACCAAGTCCACCAACGGACAGACCCATTACGGCTCCACCATTGTATGAGACGGCTAGAGCGCCTGCTTGACCTTCTTTTTGTGCAGCCATTGCTGTACGGCCGTTTGCCGCAGTAGCAGCCTTCATTCCCGAAAGACCGGCTAGAACGCTAGCAATTGCACCACCAAGGAAGGCAAGTGCTGTCAAATGACTGTCTCCATCAATTACGAAGAGCAGTATAACTGCTACTACTCCAACGAATATTGAGAGGTACTTGTATTCAGCTTTAAGGAAAGCCATAGCCCCATCTTGTATTTGTTCAGTGATATCTGCAACCTTTTTGTTGTCGATTTTTACACTAACTACTTTCTTGTATAACAATGCAGCAATAACTAATCCAACTAGGGATGCTACTACAGCGTATAATGCAATCATGTCATTCTCCATCATAAACACCTTATTGGCTGGCGACAAAAGTCCCCTTCATAAGGACATCCCCCTATTAAAGCAGGGATTCTAGCGTTTTGGCATCATTCGACTTTGAAGCCGACGCTAGCAATTGCCTCGCTGAGAATACCGGAACCGACACCTTTAGCAGTGACTAAAACTGACCCTTGAGATGCTGAGGCTTCTACTTTCTTGACCCCTCTTATGCCAGTAAGAGTGCGTACTATTTTGTTTTCACAGCCTCCACAATCCATTCCAGATACCTTGAATTCAAACTCTTCAGCACGAGAAAATAGCCCCATGTCTAAGCGTATATTGCTCTGTGACTTGAATGCGATGGTTGATAGATGAGCGGCTATCACCCGGGAACATGGCAATAACTGCTGAAGAGGTACTCAAAGAGATTGGACCTGTTCAAGAAGTTCTTGACGCTCACGATGGAGTAGTTACTGTTATCGACACAGCTGATGGTAACGTCATGCTATCCCTTGATGGAGGATGCGTAGGATGTTCATCAACACCAATGACTGCCATGCAGATATATTACTCTCTGAAACAACTAGACGCAGTTAGCGATGTTGTTTTCGTAAATGGCGAACTACCAGAATATATGCGTACCTTCATCGATCAGAAGATGGCTGATGAATCTAAAGACGAAGGCGAAATTATCTGATTATTCCTCGTCATCTGATTTACCGATGTTGTGCGGGTTAGCCCCAAAGGAAACGTTTTGCCCTTTGATATTCAGCTTTGCCGCAATTGCAATTATCACACAGAGAAGAGACAACGGCTTAGGAAGATAGTTTGATCCCCATAATTCGCCCCCTGAAAGAGAAAGCCACCACAATATACCTGCAGTGGTAAGTAAAGATGCCATAATGAAGTTCTGTGCCATCAATTCTAACTTCTCACTACGAGAAAATGTCGCAATGAAAATGAATGCTGTCAAAGAGATGAAGCACATGGATTGGGCTAAAACTTCGATTACCCCCACCTCGACCATGACCATGCCAATAGGCAGGGGTTCTTCAACCCGTACTCAGTGGAAGTATCATGGCAGGCGCATCTTGGACACTACCCAAGCCGCGAATGAACGGACCACCGTTCTTTAGCCGCAACCAGATTAGTACAGCGCTTCATCAAATGGCAGTTCTTCTGGAACTTTCGGGAGCAAATATGTTCCGTACAAGGTCCTACCAAAATGGCTCTAGACTAATTGGTTCTTTGTCTCAAGATTTGGGAGAGTTAGTGGCTAGCGGTGAATTGTTTGGACTCAAAGGAATCGGCAAAGGCCTCGGGTCTGCTATTTCCCAAGCCGTTGGCGAAGGCAGATGGCCAGAAGATTGGGTATCTCTGCATGAAAGCACACCTGAGGGGCTTATCCAAATGCTCGGCATTCCAGGAGTTGGTCCAAAGAAAATCAAGGTCCTTCATGACGAATTAGGTGTCATGTCAGTAGCTGACCTTCAGGAATCGTGTGTGAAAAACGAAGTTGCACCAATGAAGGGATTCGGAGCCAAAAGCCAGCAACGTATCCTTGATGGAATCGACTTACTAGCACGCTTCTCCGCACGAAGAAGACTAGATATTGGGTTGAGATATGGTCAAACATTTTTGTCTATGGTTGAGAAGTTGACTGGAGTTGAAAGAGCAGAACTTGCAGGCTCTGCCAGAAGAAGAAGAGAAACTATCGGGGATCTAGATATTGTAGCAGCAGTACAGCCAGATGATGTTGAAATGGTCACTAATGCGATATTGTCATTGAAAGGAATAGCCGATGTCAAAGGCGCAGGAGACTCCAAAGTGTCTGTAATCCTTGACACATCGATATTTGAAGATGGATTTAGCCTAGGCCATCTTGATGCGAATGTACTAGACGCCATAGGAGGCGAAAGTTACGAGCAACTCGAATCTGGAGGCACAATCGACGCCCAGGTCAGACTAGTCCCCCCTCATGTATTCCCATTCACTCTAGCATACTTTACTGGCTCCAAAGAACACAATATTCGCATGAGGCAGGTCGCACAGGACAAGGGATTGAAACTGAATGAATTCGGATTAATGCCTGAAACAGAATTGACTGGTCTTGAAGCCGCTGCTACATCATTGCCCGCAGTAGATGAAGCGGACATTTACTCCCACCTTGGACTAGAATATGTCACACCTGAACTTAGAGAAGACATTGGAGAGATTGAGGCATCGGCTGCAGGTGAACTTCCCGAATTGATTACTTTGTCGAGCATCAAGGGGGCATTGCATAACCACACGACTCTATCTGATGGAGAGGCGAGTTTGGAACAAATGGCAGATGCTGCAAGGCGCATGGGGTGGAATTGGTTAGGAATCGCAGACCATTCGCCTACCTTGCAAATAGCTCATGGAGCAAGTGCTGATGAATTACTGGCTCAGCATGCTACAATGCAAGATTACAACTCTGAGTGGCAAAATGAAGGAGTAGATTTCAGATTATTCTCCGGAGTCGAATCGGATATACTCGAGGATGGTAAGTTAGATCACCCAGATGATGTATTATCGCAAATTGACTACGTAGTCGCTAGCGTACATGCCATGGGAAGATGGAGAAGTCGGGATGAATCCCAAAACACTGAGGATCTCCTGAAGTGCCTTGACCACCCTGCCACAACGGTACTTGGACATCCAACTGGAAGAATATTACAAGGAAGAGATGGATACGAAGTCGACCTACACACTGTCCTCGAATACATGTCTGAAGCAAATAAGGAAGGCGAATTGAAAGCCGTAGAGCTCAATGCCTCACCTTACAGACTAGACCTGGATTGGAGATTCTGTAAAAGGGCCAAGGAATTGGGAGTCCCGGTAGTGATCAATCCAGATGCACATTCGATAAAGGGCCTAGGAGATATTGACTATGGAGTGATGGTAGCTCGCAAAGGTTGGCTAGAGGATGGAGATATTCTGAACTCTTTAGGCGCAGAAGAGATGAATACGAGGTTAATTGGGTGATATAATGAGGTTTCTTAGAGCAGTAATTATTGGATTTTTATCGATATTCCCAGGCACAATCGTTGGCTACCTAGGGTGGTTAGCAACAGGCGGTTCTGAGGAAGTATGGGCACCAGAAGTTGTTTTCTTCTGTAATATCATTCCATTTGGATTTGTATTTTTAGGATTCATTTGGGCGTGGAGAAACGGTGAAGAATACGGCGTAAAGATATATGAGAAAAAGCCTGATCGAGATATCACATACAACAAAAATATCACATACAATACTGTCACAAATATTACCGATAGTGCAATTGTTGCTGACAACCTAGTGAATATTGCGAACGATGATGTTGAATCTTAATTAGGAGTGATATCGATGAAGAGAGCCGAAAAAGCATCGAAGATTCTAGTTATGCTAGAAGAATTGTATCCTGAAACACCTGTTCCTCTAGACAATGATTCTCCATTCCAATTGCTCATTGCTGTACTCATGAGTGCCCAAACTACTGACAAAAAGGTAAACCAAGTCACTCCTGAACTATTCAGGAGAGGGCCTGATGCAGAGAAGATGTCGAAGTTAGCAGTAGAAGAGATACAAGGCATGATCAGAGAAGTTGGTTTAGCACCAACTAAAGCAAGAAACATTTCAAAACTATCTAAAATACTGTGCGAATTGTATGATGGAGAAGTCCCACAGACATTCGAGCAATTAGAGGATTTACCAGGTGTAGGACACAAGACAGCAGGGGTAGTAATGGCTCAATCCTTTGGAGTCCCGGCGTTCCCAATCGACACACACATTCACCGCCTCGCAGCAAGATGGGGTTTGTCTAACGGATCTAACGTTGTAAAAACTGAAAAGGACTTGAAGGCACTATTTCCAAGAGATTCTTGGAATAAATTACATTTGCAAATAATCTTCTTTGGAAGGGAATACTGTCCTGCTAGAAATCATGACTTAACCCAGTGCCCAATTTGTTCTTGGACAGCCACAAAGAAGAGAATCAAACAGGAGATGAACTCTCGCTGATGTCTTCGAACCCAGACATTGGGTCGCTTACCCCTCTTCCACCAATTACCCAAGTTAACACATCAGCCATGCCTTTGGCACGTGCAAACTTAGCCGCTGCTCTTCTGCATCCTTCTTTGTCACGCATACGTTTACGATGATGGTACTTCGCTTTTTGTTCAAGCATCTGTTCTTGGGCTTCCGACAACATCCATTCAATCTCTCTCCATGTTCTAGTGTAAGCTATCTTTGCTTCCATCATATCAACTTCCTATGCATAATCCAACTTTCTTTCATAGCACGGTATCCCCAAAAAATGAGGATACATGCAATACATAATTCAACAAGCAATGCGATTGAGTGAACAATATCCGCCATGATTGTTGCACATAATGAAGTGTAATCGAATCTATCTTTGTAGTATAGATATTACACTATATTCTAAATTCATGTTGAGAACATGCTTGATGCTCCATCAAGTATTACAGATGAAACAAGGCTTGCTAGTGCTGCAACCCAAAGTAACTGAATTGTCTGGCCAATAGCGCTTGTGAAGCCACCACCACGAAGCCTAGTGGCAATCATAGACACTGCCAAAACCTGGATTAATATTAGTATCGATGCTATTATTTTGAACATCATTATATTGTCAGCAACAGCACTAGGATCATCCATTACCGGCAATACGAACCCACCTGATGAATCGGTAATGGATTTGATATCGGTTGATTCGGAAATGCTAGTAGCAACCCCTGCAATAGTTTCACCTAATTGCATAACAATAGAAATCGTAACGTTTAGCGAGACCACAGATGCTATCAACAATCCAAATGCAACTCCCCACATGGTAGATGCAGACAAACTCCTTCGCCTTCTCAATGAAAGTAGGTTGGTGACAGATTTCGAAACCATGTCTGCAGTTGCAGCAGGTTCACCTGATGACTGAGAACCTTCGATATAGATTCGATTGTATCTCGCAATTACTGCAGAGTTAGTGTCTGCTGCGAAATAATCCCAAGCTCTTTCGCTGTCGATTCGAGTGGACAATCTCTTCTCTAGACGGTCTATCGATTTGTCTAGAGTTCCGAAGTCGATTCCTCTTAGCGCCCTGATTGTAGCGCTTGGCTCTGCACTTCTAGCCTGTGCAGTACCACCAAGTGCTCTAACGAAATCAGGGTAGGCTTCATCTCTGCGTAGAACATTTTTCTCTTCTCTTTGAACGAGTGTTGAAGGAATTAGTAGCGGAGTTAGTGGAATTGCAAGAATAATCAAACCATATTTATCCCAACTTACAGTGAGCCCTTCCCAATAAGAAATCACGATAAATGTAGTCAATACTAGCAACAGAATACTAATGATTCCTGCTCCAAGCCAAGTCTGTTTGAAAAGAAGACGGAATGGTGTTGTGAACTCATCTCTGGCGAATGTTTGGTCTTCAGGTATAGTTGCTCTAAAGGCAAATAGCGCACCAACTTGAATTACAACGAATAGGAATCCTGCCAAAAGTAGCCACCTAATTCTTGTGGCTACATCGATAGGTGTTTGTGAACCACCAGTTCCTATTTCGAAAAGAACTAGGTGGATTCCTGCAATAACTAATCCGAAAAGACCTGCTGAAACCAAAGAGACGTAAATCTCTTTCATGGTATCGACACTCTCTAGGCGAGTGTCATATATTGTGTTGTACTGTTCAGCAACTGTTTCTTGTTCAGCACGCATGAAAGCATCAATCGGCTGACCTGCTTCGATAGAGAACGCCATTCTGTCCAAAAAGTCTGCCCAAAGGGGAGATGGCGATTGTTGTGCCACAATTCTAGCAGCCTCAGGTAAAGAAGTGTGCCATTTGTCTACAAGTGTCTCAATTCTTTGAACTTCTTGAGCAAGTTCACCATAATCTTTCATCTGTTTCAAAATGTCGAAAATAGTATCTGCACCAATTTCTCCTAATGACAAGATACCCATTCTTGTAATGAACATATGCATCTCTTTCTCAATTAAAATGGCTGACCTATTTACTTCCAGTACTGGGAAATAGATTGCAGATCCTCCAGAAAGAACAGGCAATAGAATAAGGAGGAATATTCCGGTGAATCCAGCGAATAATCCTCCTTCATCAAACCCACCTGTTATCCAAATCATTAGCGCTGCGCTAAATAATCCTGCTAATGCAGCAGGCAATATGAAGAATATCAGGAAACGAGAAACTGGCATCTCAAGACGGCGTAGGGCGATCTGCCAGGTCGCCATACGTTCCATCTAAATCATCTCCAACTTCAGCGTTCAGTAATGCTGACCCATGTGTCTATTGCCGCACGGAATGCATCCCAGCCGCCGTTGTAATACAAATTCAAGAGGTCGAAAACATCGTCGTAATGAGTCAATCCTCTGTCAACCATTGTCTGAATTGCTTCGGCTCTTCGGAACACTTCATCGTAAATATCTCTCTTGTTTTCAAAACCAGCCAATGCTGCAATTTTATTCTCTAGTAGATGTGACTGGAACATTCCACGGAAGTAGTGTTTATCCTTAATCGGGTCCCACTCGAACATTCCTCTTGTCAGAACACCGTCACTGTGCTTATTGTAGCCAATAACTTCGTCAATTCCAGTAATACGTCTTGCGATACCACCATTCAATTCTACAACTTCTTGGAAAATTGCGAAGTTTAAGTTATCGAAGAAACGGATTGGAACGTTAATTGGGTCACCAGTAAATCTCTGAATCATCTTGACGATAGATGATGCGTGGAATGTTGCGATAACTGGGTGACCAGTCTGCATAGCCTGGAATGCTGTAGCACCTTCAACACCACGGATTTCTCCAATGATAATGTATCTTGGTCGAGAACGTAATGCCGCCTTTAGCAAGTCGAACATTTCAACTCGGCTTTCTTCATTTTTGGAGTCACGAGTAACCAGCCTCTGCCAGATTTTGTGCCTTACCTTCACTTCAGGTGTATCTTCAGCGGAATAAATCTTGACATTGTGGTCGATGAATGGCAATATAGCGTTCAGTGTTGTTGTTTTACCGGATGCAGTTTCCCCACTTACCAAAACTGACATTCCGAATTCAAGACAAAGCCAGATGTAAGCCGCAACTTGGGCACTCATTGTGCCCCATTGTACTAGTTGAGTAATAGAAATGGTTTCTTCAGCGAACTTTCTGATTGTGAACGATGGACCTAGCATCGAGACGTCGTCTGAAAATATGATGTTAATACGTGAGCCATCTAACAAAGCACCGTCAATAATCGGTTTATTATCCGATACTGGTCGCCCAATTCTTTCAGACATAGCTCTTAGGTATCTAGCGAGAAGATCTCTTTCACGGAATCTGATGTTCGAGGTGACCATACCGAACACTTTGTGATCCATATGTACGTGCTTCAATCCAACAGAGTGTATATCTTCCAGCATCTCATCAGAAAGTAGAGGCTCCAACGGACCGTTTCTAATCAAATCACGGATAATGATGTAACGCAATCTATCTCTCTGTTCTTTGGTGACAATAATCCTCTTGTCATCCATTCCCAAAACTTCCCACATGCGACCTTGTCTTCGCGTGGATGTTCTTACATCAGTATCTAGAACAGTATATCGATCGATCATTCCTGATAGAATGTTTTCAAATTCATCATCAGTAGTAAAACTAGGCGCACTTGGTGCTTCTTGCAGTAAAACTTCGATTAGTGTGCGACGAATGTTTTCTTCTTCGTCTGTTAGTTGAGGTTCTAATCCGAACCACAGCGTTTGACCTTGAGAGCCATCTGCATCAACTGGGCGATACATGTGAACAAAAATAGGCTCTTTGGTAATGTAGATTAGATTCATTGGCTGAATCTTTCGAGCGTCCCTATCAAGAGGGCCATAGTAGTAAGGACGGCTGCCATATTTAGCCTCGAAGTCCTTCACCCAAAGTGCTACGTGAGGATGAGCCGCCATGACCGATTCTAAATCGCCACGCTGGAATTTGAGTTCTTCTTCTGCCATCAGCTCACCGCCGTGATATCTACGATGAAGCCCATGTAAGGTTCAACTCTCCAACCAACACTAGATTGAACGGGGCCAGCCGCTCGCAAAAACCTGGTTACAACAATTGTTCTCTTTATGTCTCCACCAATCATATTTGCATTCATATCAAGTAGCACTTCACAAGTTGAACGCAACTTGTGTAATAGTTTACTATCCATTTCATGAGGATCAACTGTCAATAGTAAGGAACGGGATTCGCTGCAAATTCTTCGCAACTTTTGTAAGACATTTTGCTGTTCTGAATTTTCAAGACCAGTCGGCATTAGTGCAGAGGCTGAATCTACAACTACCACATCTGCCATTTCGACTGCTTCTGAATCCAGTACGTCGAATAAATCGACTCCATCTTTAGATTCAGCAATTACTCCAAACCTTGAGAATACTAGGAGTCTTCCACTTGCAATATGTTCTGTAACAGGGTACCCGATGGATTCCATCTGCTCAATCCATCCACGTGTAGTAAGTTCAGTTGTGATAACTAATAATTTTGAGCCGTTTTCAAGTAGTCCGTAGACCAACCTTTGGCTTACCAGGGATTTACCTGCTCCTACATCTCCTTGAATCATCCAAAGACTTCTATTTGGTAGCCTAGCTCCCATTGCATTAGACAGACTGTCTTGCTCGAGAGTGAACTCATAGCCATCTTCTACTGGTTTTGGTGGGTCGTCAAACACTCAATCTCACCTCTGCGGTTTCTGAATCGGTACCTTTGGTACCGTCAACTGATGTTGACTGAACGACGATTGTTACTGTAGCAATTTCTTGATCTGAATAACTGAAACTAGGATCAGTAACTGTGACTTTGAGAACATAATCAGAAGCCCATACTCCATTAGCAGGGTACAACGTCACAGCACCAGTTGGTGCTGAAGGAACACCATCAACGAAAATTGAGAAAGAAGATTTATCCAAGGACCTAACGCCTGAATTTTGGAAGTAGAGAGTTATTTCTTGGTCGACACCTGATGTGTCGAGAAGAACGTCGCTGCGGTCTCCACTGAAAGAAACATCAGTTTCGGCATCCGCCGCCTTACCTGAAGCATCATCTCCATTCGCTTCAGCAACATTGCCCCAAGATTCGAGTAAAACAACAGATGCAGCGCCGCTAAGTAACAATGAAGTTACTAGCATAATCATTGAACTTACACCACCATCTGCCATAATTACACCTCAGGAAACAGATGATGACTTTGTTACGCCATCTATCGTAATAGCAATTCTACTAACAGCGACTTGGGCTCCGCTGTGGTAATAGAATTCTAAGGTCTCGCCAGGGAAGATGGTATCCGGTGAATAACCATCATGACTCCTAGAGAGATTTATTGGAGCACCACCGTCAGTAAACAGCCAAGCAAAGTCAGTTTTCACATCTTTGCTGCCATCATTGGTTACGTTTAGATAAACCAAATTTCCAAGAGTGGCTGTTATGTTTAGATTAGTGCCGTTGTGTGAACCAGTGACCTCCAGAAAGTACGTGGAGGCGTAGAGATACGATGATCCGTGGTCAAGAACAGTTAGTCCTGTAACTGCACCACCGGAGATCACTAGGTTCGCGCTGAAGGATCCGAAACTATCATTCACTTCGACAAGGGTTGAATTCCCTGGCGTTGATGAATAACCTGTTCCTGGATTATTGATGGTGAAAGACACCACCGCTCCTTCGACGTTAGTCGCATCCTCAATTGTGAAGATTGATACGGGCTCAGCAGTTGCCTCGATTTGCGCTATGGACTCATCCACTTGCGCTTCGAGTGTAGCCATTGCTAATGCAAATACTACGAGCATGGAAGTTCCTACAACCATGGCTCCAACTGCTACGCTACCCATTTCACTCTTCACCTCTGAGTGCTCGTGCTCGTCTCCAATTGGAGATCATAGCCGAGAATGTTAGCAATTCTCTGTGTGGCAAATGGTCTTCAAGGGCGCTCTCAGTATCACCTGGGGCCGCCATTTGGACAATTGCCAATACATGCTTTCCTTCATCTGCAGTTAGCATACCAGAACTCATCGCCTTTTGGGCGAACGAGACTGCTGCCATGCCAGACAGATGATCCAGCAGAAGTGCTGCTACGGTCGGCGCACCGACCGCTCCATCTACCCCATCTCCCAAATGCGCCGGAGCGATTAGGAAGGGATTAGATGCTAAAGCCTGAGCTTCGTACAATTCTAATAGCGGCGCTGAATCTTCAGACATCAAACGTTCAGAGGAAACTCCACTGATTACATCTCCAGAAGCGGTGACGATAGTATCGCCATCACCTATTGCAGAGTCACCAGATTCACCAGAATGAACAGCACCGACAGTGCCACCATCTTCCAGTCTTGTTTCAACCATACGTAGAACATCTTCCACCATATCTAGGCGACTAGAAATTAGTCGCTCAAGACCTGATGTGTCAACATTCGCCTGAGCCTGTACCTGACTAGCAGCTGATGCTGCAGTCGGCAAGGACCCCGAACTGTTCAGTCTAGCTCTTGTGGGGCCTGGAGCAATAGTCCAAGCGTCCTCTTCTGTTAATTCGCCTTCATCAGGCATAGGAACCTGCTCGATCGCAATGTTAGACATTACGCGCAAGCGCTCCTCAGATAGGTCGCCTAGTGTTTCACCAGACCTCTCACTGCTACCAAATGGCCAAGCCATTTTATTTCCTCCATAATATAGCCACCAACCACTCCAAAATGAAGCAGTTGAGAAGCTATATCAAATCAGATTAATGCAGTACCTGGGCTAGTTGACGAAATGTAAAGCGTTTCGTAAGTTGAACCGCCGCCTTCTACGTGTATCCATAGAGTAATCTGGTCATTTACAGTCAAGTCATCAAATCCACAATCTTGGCCTACGGTATCTGGTCCTGGATCAATTGTCATATCCAAAACATAAGATACACCTGGGTCGATTGTTGCTACACTGTTACCTGGAGTCTGACCGTCAGTATCTGGGTCTGAAGCAAGGTAAGTATCTCCAATTACTGAAGCATCTAGTATGTTATCGTCTCCGAATACATTTGCAACGAAGTTGTAGCCACCTGAGTTTGCGTTAGAACAGGAAACCTGCCATGCGATATTCTCAGTACCTAGAACTCCACTACCTGGTGCGGATTCAAAAGTTAGTCTTACTGTTGTAACAGAACTAATCAAAACACTGTTGATAGTAATCTTTCCACCAAGCTCACGCTCGGTATCTTGACCTGTCTGCTGTGCGTTTTGCTGAAGTTTTTCACCTGTCTGGATGATAACTGCAGATGCTACTGCTGCTACCAAAATCAGAGCGATGAATACAATCATTGCACCGATTCCGATGGAACCGATTTCATTTTTCTCGTTGTTTCTCTTCATCATAATCACCTCAAACAATTGATTCTCCTTCAGTGACACTGGTGTAAGATAGCTTCTCGTAAGTTGATCCGCCACCCTCTACAAGGATTGTCAGTGTGTGTTGCTCGTTTAGAACTGGGTCACATTCGCCGTTTACAGCGTTACCCGCAGTGTTAACGTCGTTTGCATCAGCAGAAGTCTTCAAGTCAATCATGTAGACTTGTCCTGGTTGAAGAGTATCATCATCATTCTCTCCACCAGCACCTAATCCTGCACCAGCACCGTTGTTGTCGATATTCTTGACTGAACCGTCAACGTCACGAGTGTCTAGGTGCAATCTGTTAGTATCTGCAGTTCCATCGCCGTTGCTGTTAGGAGCTGCTCCTGCACCAGTGATGTCTCCGTCAAATATTCCATAGACTGTATCCAGGCCTGTTCCGGCATTGTCAGTACATGAAATTGTCCAAACTACTTGGTCTTCAAGCATTGGTTCGCTTCCAGCTGCTAGTTCGTACACTAAGGTGATACAAGGATCACCGTTTGCGCCATCGCCATCACAGTCTGTCTGTTGTCCGACCCACATTGTAATAATGTTGATCTTTCCACCAATTTCTTCTTGGGTATCAGAACCAGTTTGCTGTGCATTCTGCTGTAATTTTTCACCAGTCTGAATGATAACAGCGCTTGCAACTGCTGCAACTAAAATCAGAGCAATGAATACAATCATTGCACCTATTCCAATCGAACCCCAATCGTTGTTTATTTCGTCTATCTTGCTATTTTTTCTATATTGCATTTCGTTTTCACCTCATTTATTTTTTTCGTATCTCTACAATCCTCCCCGGGTCGGCAAAAACCGAATGCGGGTGGAATATGATGTCAGGCGACGGATCCACCTCCGTCGCCCATGTCAATTACGAGTGGCATTATTACCACCCCAATTTCGTCTGGAGAGAGTTTCTCCACGAGTGGAAGAACCTCTGACTTGTAACCTGGAGGCATCCAGGGTTGTAATAGAAGGTCACGTACTGTTTCCATACTTCTGTTCTGTACACGAATTGTAACTGATACTTGACCTGCAGAAACTTCGTATCCGGTTTGAATTGCTAATTTCCTTGACAGAGGGATCTCATCAAGTCCGAACCTCAATCCTGGTTTAACTTCGAATCGAATTAGAACAACGTCGCCTGGCCTGAGAATTGGTAAATCAATTGATGATGGAGCGCACTGCCACCCAACTGGAGTCGGTGGTGCAAGCCTCATCTCAGGAATCGGGCGAGTTCCATCATTACAAATTCGAACAATCATCACACCGGATTCGCCTCCTGCTGGCCAACGAGTGTCGACACCCATCCAGAAATTACGGAAAAGGAATGGATTGAGAGCGACTGCTGAATCTACTACTAAGTCGCCAATCAATTGCTCGACTTCACCTGAAGCATATCCTACATCGCCTAATTCAGCAGCACCAGTAGCATTTCTTAATCGGCGCAAAATTATTTCTAATTCCGCCTCAGTAAGTGTCTTTTCTTTCAAGAGTCGGTTTAACATTGCTATATTTCTTCTGAGTTCAACAACATCAGATTCAACAGATGAAAGTGCTTTTTCTGCGCGCTTCACCGAACGTTTTGCACGGTACAATTTGTGCTGTTCTAGACTAGTTCGAGCATCCACAATATCATACTCGGTTGCTGTTAATGATGACTCTTCATTCGAAACACCATACACGATATGTTCCAATTCACGACTGGCTCTAATCAAACGATCAGCGCTTGACTGTGAATCTCTGATGGCTTTTCGGGCATCTTCGAGGTCATTAACTCCGACATCATATTCTTCTTCAGTCATCTTCGTCCACCTCCTCTGATTCATCTGAGAATAGGTCTTCAATGTCTATGTCAATGATTTCACTAGAAGCCGGCGAATCCATTTCCAAATCAGTAACGTCTGATTCCTCTGATTCATCCTCTGTTAAGGAGCTAAGATCCTCGTCCCAGTTGACGACATCTGCAAATGAAGCAGAACCTGAAGCCGCAACATTTGGTTTTGGTTGAGAGATTATTGCAGATATGTCAAGACCGTCGCTAGCCAATTCAGTCAACAGACGAGCAGGGTCTCCTAGGTCTCTTTCTATGCGACTAGCCTGTAGTTCAACTTCAGTTAACCGTCCGTAAAGGGAGCCATACATTCGATTAGCATTCCATATCAGGAAGACTACGCCTCCAATAACAATTACAAGATATCCAACGAGGGATATCATGTTGGTTGAGTTAGCGTTGATTTGTGGAGGGAATCCAATAATCACGCCTATCATGCCGAGAACTGGCATAGCTAGAATTATTGATAATTGCCTCTTAGAATTTGATAGAACTTCGAAGTGGTCACTGTACATTGTACTGATACCTTTGCGAGCTCTTTGGTAATCCTCGTGGATTAGTTGGAATTCTACCGATGATCTCCAGGTCATAACCCAGACCCAAAGTGCAGCTAGTAGTAAGATTGCAGGTCCGCCCCATGTACTGGAAACGATGTCCATAAGATGGAAAGCAAACCCTAGAGCCATTACGCCAGTGTATATTGCTGCAAGACGGAATTTGTCATTCTGACCAACTAGCCTCAACAGCCCTATTGACGCTATAATTAACGCAAGCATAGCGATGAAAGATACACCGACGCCAGGAGACCAAGATTCAACTGAACCTTCTATCGTCTTTGAACGAGTTTCTAGTGAAGTGCCGTTCCAGGAATTTCCAGTAACGAATAGTTCACAACTAACCTCAGAGGATTGTGACCACCAATCAAGTTCATCTGTTTCGATTTCCCAAGATAGGGCAATAATTGAAAGATCTGACGGGAATAAGACTCCGTGCTCCTGCTTTGCATTTTCAACATCGAAGCCATCACAAACTAATTCGCTAGCAATACCTAATGCGATTGATGTACCCATGTTTTCAATTGTTGCTGTTATGATAGTAGTCGCACCTTCTTCTAGAGTATCTTCCTTGAAACCAAAGGATGAGATTTGCGGATCTGCAAATGTGGCGAAGTAGAAGGAGAAGGTTGCTTCTGTATACTCAGTGAATCCGTTATTATCATCTGGATGATACAACCTGAATGTTAGATCATATCCGTCGTTACTGAGAATGTTTGGCCTATCTGGAGAATCAATTATTATTTCCAGAGGATTGGTGGTTTCCCAACTTGGCCTTGCTGGTAATGAGATTACTGAATGTGCGCTACCTTCGCAATCATTTGAAAGATCTAAGTCTTGGTTTTCACCATCTGCTTCTATCGCAAAGCCCCACTTGTAATCTTGGCTATCCAAGCCAAGTGCAGACAAATTGACTCTCCTTTCTGCACCACATAATTCGATAATGTATTCTACAGAAGTATCAGTGCCAACCGGTATATGAGACCAAATTATTTCCTCTGTTAGATTTGTATCATCTCCAGAGGGTTGCAATTTGTAATCCTGGTAAGGGAACATCCTTGACATTTTGAGTGAAGTTTCTGCGATTGACGCTCCTGTGACTTCAGAATCTGAAGGCGTCATCCTCAGCCTTAGCAATGCTTCGAGATATATGTCTGGTTCAAACTCCTTAGCTTCAACAGTGAAATCCAACTTAACAGGAACGCCGATTGGAAGAACTAGACTATTCGGAGCAGTAGCATCAACCTCCCAAGCGAGAGAATTTATCTCAAGGCCGGGTTTGAGTACATCGTACTCCAAATCTACAGTGACATCCTTGTTACCGACATTTGTCACAGTTACACTCCAGTCTCTATCCCAGTAACGATGGTATAGCATCTCGTCCGGCCAATTCGATAGTTCGACTAAGAATAAAGGAGCAACGACTAGAGTGATTGTTCTACTTGAAAGGAAACTACCATCTTGGGAGTTATACAGACTGATTGTCACATTGTGAGTGTCTCCATTTCCAAGAGTATCCTCTCCCCCCAATTCAGGTATAGTAATTGTTAGATCATTTCCTAAAGAACCATCTATCGGCAATACCATCTGTTCTTGATTCCATGAATAGGTCCAGTTGCCTTCTATTGTAGCCGTAACATTCAGTGTTTCCTCAAGATTACCACTGTTGGAGAACTCGACATCGATTACTTCTACGACGCCTGGCGTCACAGAGATTGTTTCTAGAGCTAGGATTTCTAAGTGGTGATCAGCGGTTATGTTTGCTACAATGGATGCTGAAAGGTTCATTCCACCAACGGCAGAGACCCAGAGTGTGGTCATATGAACATCATCTGCACTAGCTTCCATGTTTGGAGTTAATCTGATCTTAACAGAGTCAGTGTATCCCGGAGCAATTACAACTTCAGTTGACGACTCAACTGTAAAGTCAACATTATTCTCCATGGACTCATCTAGCCATATTGCAAACGTCGTCGCTACGTTACCGGTATTATTGATGTAAACTCGAGTAAGAGGAGTCTCATAAGGGGATAAATCGATTGTGTGATTGGTTGGCATTAACTCGAAATTAATCGACTCTTCAACTCTAATCAATAAAGTATTCATTGACAGCAGTGCACCGGTTTCTCTATCTTCAACTCTGATATTGATAGGCTGCAGAGTATCAGCAGGTGCTTGTGGGTCTGTAGTAACCTTCAGAGTTACATTTGAGATGTGAGCATTGCCAGTTACTGGATGGTCTGCCATTGCAGCCGATAAATTTTGAACTATCGATGGATTTGATGAGTCGTCTGTTTCAAGACTTGCAGACCACAGTTCAGGAAGGTCGTCTTCAATTACTAATCTGTAAGAAGATAAGTCATTACCTGTGTTCGCTAATTTTATTTGGAATTCGGTTAGATTACCGACATCTGCCTGCAATATCTCGTCGGTAATTATTTCCCCATCAGTAACGGAAGGAATAACAATTCTGATATTTCTTGTGACACTGCTTGCAAGAACGCCATTTGCTTGCTGCCCAGCCGAAAGAATAGGAGTGGCTGTAACCGGTAGTACTATCTCGCCTGCAAGAGGTAACTCATCAGCGGGCCCATCGATTGCTAACCATGATTGGAAAATCTCTCCAACTTCGAGATTTGTAACATTCGCTGGCGTGATACTAGTAGCCCATCTTGCAACTTCATTGTTGCCGCCGTTATTAGATGGAGTGAAGGTAGTATTTGCCACTGTAATGTTGGCATCTACTCCGCCTGTGACTGCGCCGCCAAGGTTATGCCGTACTTCAACCGATAAAGAGAGAATCCTATCGATTCCCCCTGAACCGTTTGATTCCTTTACTTCTTCTTCGGTAAGAACAAGGTATTCGGTCTCTGGGCCTGGGTCAACGGCGATAACAGCCCTAACAATCATCTGAGTAGAGTTGATCGCAGGTATACCGCCATTTGAAGGGGTTGCAGACAGCCATGTGTAAAGACTATCACCTGCTGAATTCCTTTCCCCTGCATCGAGAGGATATGAAATTGGAGCAGGAGTTACTGATACGAATATTGAGCGATTCTCGCCCACAGCCATAACATCAGTTACTGGACCGGAAATCAAACTAATCTCCCAGTTTTCAGCGGATGAGGAGAACCCCGTTTCGACATCAAACGATGTCGGGATGTTACCGGAATTGATTATTACGAACTCAAGAGTTGAAGCTTGTGCAGGAGTTACTGTTCTTGGATTTGCTTCAGCCACTACCGTTGCTTGGAACTGGTCGCCCACCATTACATGAGCCACACTTCGAGCAGTGTACGGTTCTGAGGATGAACTAGAAAGATTCAGGTATATGTTCTCAAGTGTTGGTTTGACTGCGTTAGCAGGTACTGTAACTGGAACGACGAAACTTGTAGATTCACCTGCGTCCAGATTAATGACATTGCCTTCTTGGCCATCATCATGCCATCCTTGGTCAGAACCCAACTCAACTGTCAAGCTATCCGCACTACCGATGTTAGCAATAATCCAAGTCAGAGAAGTCGTAGCACCAGGTTCAATCGCACGATCTCCCGGCGTTGATACGTCAATAATGAAATCAGAGAATGTTACAGTTATCACGCTTCTAACTACAGTATTAGTCCATGCCGTCCCATTGAAATATACCTTTGTAGCCAAAGTCCACGAACCCATTAATGAGGTTGCATCGAAAGATGCAGAGAGTGTCGCTCCGTTGGAAGGGTAGAGTATGCTGCCTGGCTGTAGCGTAAGTGTATTCGACCAGTAAGACATTTGATTGGCAGGGTTGTTGGTATCTGTGAAGTTTAATTCGTATACTGCGGAAATGGCCATTACTCCATCGTTCTTCACAGTAGCTTCGTAAGTATGAATCGAATGATTCAACCTTAAATCTGTAAATCCAGGAGTTGGTCCAGGGACATTGTCGCCCAAGACATTACCGAGATGGTACATCGTTACATCGAAGTCGAGTCTTCTTTCGTTGTTATTTGTTACTTGGTCATCAATTGACACTACACGAGCGAAAATTGTTTGATCGTCGCCAGATAACGCAGTCCAATTTATTAAAATTGGATTCGAAGAAGACGCTGCGCCGATATTGTTGATGTTTATGGACGTGATTTGGGTTTCTGGAGAAGAGGCGGATGCTTTGTGATCGAGATTTAGAGTAACCGAACCCGCAACTGAACCTTGGTTGGAAACAACGATACGGATGATGTGCTCACCTGGCGCTAACTTGTATTGGCCAGATTCGTCTACGGACCCTCCTGATGAAAGGGTCATTACAGATACGCTGAAATCTGGATTTGAACGTCCGCTTGTAGCATCTACTGGGATCATCGGCACAGTAACCTGTAGAAGTAATACCAGCAGAATAGAGACTGCTACTTTCCTACTGGACATCGGTCATCCCTCCTTTGAAAGCATGGATTTGGACAGTTTTGCCCTGCCTAGTCCATGCAGCCAACAATTGCTCCATCAGATGATTATGAATTTGGTCTCCGATTCCAAGGCGGCGTCTTTCCTCCCAAAGAAGCAATTGCTCAGCCTGGGTAAGTATTCCGTCCTTGAGGTATAATTCGAGGGTTCGACGATAGGAGTCTCTGTCAGAAACAGCGTAAACAATCTCATCACCAGGGAGGATATCCGCCCTGTTCTGGATGATGTTTCCAAGATTGAGGGCTTCTTCGTAGGATAGGTTGCGCCTGTCCAGTTCACTCTGGACACTGGAGGCTATTTCCTGAAGAGCATACTTGGTCGTAGCCTTGTGAATTTGCCGCATAAACTTGCGACATCTCCTAGACATACGACTAGCGGCCATATCTTTCGTTCTACTCCGGAGGATTATAAGACAACCGATGCCCATGTGCAATTTCATGCACTATGACCGGCTGACTATTCATTTTGCATAAACGCGTGCTTGCGAGTTTATCTACCATGCAAACCCTCAATGAAAGCCTTGATTTGCCATCACTTCTTGGAGTATGTCATGGCAGATGCAATAACGCTTGAAGTAGGAGGCAAATCTCCTCAATTTAAGGCTCTTGACTCCAAAGGAACAGAGCATGAATTACAGAAGATAAATGAAAGCGGGACAAAGGTAATTCTGTATTTCTATCCAAGAGATTCAACACCAGGGTGCACAACACAAGCATGTGATTTCCGTGACGATATGGCGAGACTTCAGGAACACGGCTATCGAGTATTTGGAGTATCCAAAGATTCAGTCAAAAGCCATGAGAAATTCATCGACAAGAAGGAATTAAATTTTCCATTACTGATGGACGAAGATGGGTCAATTCACGAGGCATTCGGAACATGGAGAATGAAAAAGAACTACGGCAGAGAGTACATGGGATGTGCAAGATCAACATTCGTTATAGATGAAAATGGTGATTTGACATTCGCTCGTTACAATGTCAAAGCAAAAGGTCATGTCTCGATGCTAATGCGTGAGTTGGGAATTAATGAATGAACTAAGTGGCCAAATGGTTGAACTTCCTAATGGAGCAACCGCATGGCTACCATGTATCGTTGCTAGCCAAAACGTGGGTAACGGCACTAATATCGGTGCCCTATCTCATATTGGAAGAGATGTGACTGTAGGGGAACATTGTAGAATACAGGGTTCGGTTTATGTTGCCGATAAATGTGTGATCGGCAATAATGTATTCATTGGCCCAAACGCCACATTAACAAATGACAGACACCCTCCTTCCGGCGGAAAATGGAAACCAGTAATTGTGGACGACGAGGTAGTGATAGGAGCTAATGCTACAATTGTTGCTGGAGTGAGGCTGAATACCGGTTGTGTTATCGCTGCGGGCGCAGTGGTCACAACAGACATACCTGCGAATCAAGTGTGGGGCGGCGTTCCAGCCAAACTTCTAATGACACGCGAAGAGTACAATTTAAGGAGGGTTCAAGATTAGTAAAATTGTGATTATTGATTTCCTGAAGAAATGTATTGCTTATGCTGATTCTTCGATTGAAAGAAAAGAAGAGCGAGGCGATGACTCCGAAGTCATTTCTGAATGGAATGCATATCGAAACTACACTCAATATGCTCTCGAGGAAATTGAGAAAGGAGATTTAGACCACTGGTTCATTAGAGATTCTCCTAAGGCTGAAATGGAAATCGACATGGATGAATTAGACCATTCTAGTAGAAGCAAGTGGTTATCTGCAGCCGCATCACCCAGACCACTCGCACTAGTTTCTACACGCAGTAATGGTAAGGAAAACATAGCCCCAATGACCAGCGTTTCCGTAGTATCAAATACACCACCGCTTGTCATTCTTTCACTTTCACAGACAAGAGATGGCATGAAAAGAGATACCTATCTAAATCTAGTAGAGAGTGGGGAATGCGAATTGCAATTCCTTGCAGCCACTCATAAGTCTGCAATTGATGCTGACATCACCAGTACACCAACTAAACAAAGCGAGTGGGAACTATTGGACTGTGACGGCCCGATTCACCCGCTAGCAGTTGTAGTAATGAAGTGCAGATTAATCGAGGATAACCCTCTACCCGAAGGTGCTGTTGCTAGATTACTTACTCTACGGGTTGAGAAGATGCTTGTTCCAACTTACCTTCCTCCTGATGAAGGACTCTCTATTCTGTGCCAACACGGTATGGACAGATTGACACCGAGCCCACAGGACTGGGGGCATCTCGCTACCTATCATCGTAGTTGAGCAAGACCATCAGAAAGATTGGTTGTAGCTTTCCAAGATATCTTTTCATTCATCGAAACATCAGGAAGTCGCCTTTTGCTATCGCCATGATTAGTATCACCATGAATTATTCTAACACCACGAACCTTTGAAATCAAATTTGCTAATTCTAGCATAGTGATTTCATCAGTAGACCCTAGATTGAATGCCATTCCTTCCAATCCATCCATATCAGTTAGCGTAAGAAGGCCATCGATAACGTCTCCAACCCAAGTCAAACACCTGGTTTGACTACCGTCACCGTGCACTACAATTGGATCTGCAGCCATCATCATCGACACTACCTGTCCATTATCATCTCCATGTAGACGAGGACCGTAAGCATTGCATGGTCTTGCAATACGAACATCTAGCCCATTTCTTACTTCAAATTGGCAAAGCAATTCTCCAATATGCTTCGATGCACCATAAGAGTGTCTTTGATGAAGGTGGGCGGGAGGAAATAGGCTATCTGAATCATTCGATAAGGGCATTGATTCCTGCTCTCCAAAAGATTCAGGAGAAGAATAAAATATTACTCGGCACCCATGCTTTTTGGCTAACTGCAAAGCATTCCTGGTACCGTTAATGTTCACATCAACGACTAAATCCGCTTCTTTGTGGAATCTTCTAGTGCCGTTAACTGCTGCAAGATGATGTATTACTTTGGGAGAATGTGATTCGAATATTCGCTCCCAATCTTGTATTGACCTTACATCGCCTTCTACAAATGTAGTTCCATCTGCGATTTGGTCAGAGGAGCCCCTCGACAGATCATCGAAGACGATTACTTGGTCACCACGTGCGATTAGCGCATCTACTAGATGTGAACCGAGGAAACCTGCTCCTCCAGTTACCAGTATCTCCATCTACTCACCTACACGCTCGAGGACTTCCAGTGTCACACTACCCGAGGAATTACTCAGACGAACTAAATCCCCATCATTCACTGCTAAGCATGGATCTTCGGCAAACCCATGGCTGTAAGGTAGGTTTAGCAAACTACATGCAGGCAAAGTTAGAGAACAAACATCACGATTTACAATCGCCTTAGGACCTTTACCTGTGTAGATAAGACCCATCAAGACGTACGGAGCGACTGTTGAGCCAGACCCTTTAGGATAAATGAGAACAGTATCCTCTATTGCACGACCATCAAGAGGATGGCCCTTCTCTTCGATTACTCCTGTATCACGATTCACATAACCGAGGTAAGTGATAGCCACATCACTAACCATAGCCCGGCCCTCAACAACCCAGTCTTCTTGGGAGTTTAGTCCGCCGCCATTGATTTTGCAATCGCCAGATTGGTAAGTCTTTGAGGAGGCATGCTGAGGTTGTGCCTTGGGGGTCAATGGAGTAACCTCCCCTTCACTCAGTGATGGATTGAAAGCGTGAGAAACACAGTCTTCTATCGAGCCAACAGATGTTGGCATCTTGTTTAATCCGCTGGTGAGATAGTGCTCTGCTTTCAGTGAATTAGTCATCAAATGGTTGTATTTTTTACGATTGTAAGGAGTTACTTCGGGGCAGGTATCTCGTAGAATAACCGCTCCTGCCTCTTCTAAAATTGCGATTGAGCCATCCGCTTCAGCCAAATCGAAGTTGTGACCAGAGGTAAAAACCCACAATCGGTTATCTGGAATCCTCATTCCCATTTCGCACCTTGAACGAACTGCAGACGCAGTGATTCTTATTTCCTCAAGACTTGCTTGGGGGCACCCGATTACAATGAGGTCAACTTGCCCTTTAGGCGCCAGGTCTTCGTATCGAGAAGACAAATCCTCTCCCGTGAATATTAGAGATTCTTCATTACCACTCAGAAGAGGAGTGACCGTGTGGCCCTCTGCCCATAACATCGGGCATCCGTAATTCGCAGCTGCTGCTGTCAATGCTTTCTTTGATGCAAAACTGATGTACGAAGGAAGACCACGAATAAACGGCATTGGACCATAAGGCACATTCCATCCAGGCCTGACTTGCTTTCCAATCCAATCGCCAAGTATGGACCAATCAGATAGGGTCGACAATTCGCATTCCACATCCACAACAATATTTGGAATTCGGTTTTCTTCAAGATGAAGCCCCCATTTTGGAGCATATCCCGTTAAAGCAGTGGCCAAGGCAGAAAGTCCAGACTCACGATTGGTAACAAGATCTGTCCACGAGTTAGAGAACGCAACCGCATTTGATTCAGCCCATGAAGCAAAACCTGCTTCATCCTCTACTCCTCGATCATAGGGTGTACAAGATAGAGACGACTCAACACCAAGGCTTTCGTAAGCCATTATTATCTCGAACTGCTGTTCTAGGAAATCAGGATAATCGATATCCATCTCTTCCATTCTTCGCTTGTCACAACCTGCTGAATTGAGAGTTGTTGGAATTGCCACTGTTCCTTCGCCGGCTAAATCAGCGAGAAATCTCCTCAAACCGTGGCCACCGGTAATCACAGATACACCTGAAACGTGACTGTGGTTGACTTCGATGAAACCTTCTGCTTCGGCAGTCTCTGCCAAATCGACAACTAATCTAGCTGCTTTTTGCCTAGTTAGGCCATCAGCGCCCGAAAGCATAGAGGCAAGCGTTCCAGGTAACTCCATGTTAGTACGCTAGCGAATCATGCCCATGAACACTTTGCAGGGAACATACTCTAATCAGAGGAAGTTTCTGCAGTGAGCATGAAGGATAAGAAACCCTCAAAGAAAAGTCGATTTGCAAAAATGATACCTACAATCTCGATTGTTATTTCTTTGATGTTAAGCACGATTGCATTGTATAACACACCTGATGAAATTGAATCTGGTAAAGGCCAAGATGCCTACCAGTCTATGTCCAAAATGGGACCCATTTATGGCACACATAGCTGTGAGAAAGGAGGATTTAGTATCCAAATGGGGTTAGATCTCGACCGAGATAATGTTCTTGACAATAGTGAAGTTGAGGAAATAAGAAACGTATGCCATGGCCCACAAGGAGAGTCCGGGCCAATGGGAAATAGAGGATACTGGGGATATAACGGAACAAATGGATTGAATGGCACTGATGGAACTGACGGCAATAATGGCAGTATCGGCATGTCTTCATTCATTCAATCACACGTAGGCGATTACGGACCATGTCCCGATGCTGTAGTAATAGAAATGGGTAATAATTCCAGTTCACAAAATGTTGACTCACAAATTAAAATCTGCTTTCAGGATTTGATGAGTGGGAGGCTAAGTGACATACAACCAAATTCCGGTGATTCATTCTCTACAGCATGTAATGGAGGATATAGCACCCAAGAAATATTCATATTTGCTGCATTCAATACCGACAAATGTTTGCTATTCAAAATGGACAATAACACGGTACAGCAAATCTCCCCTTCCGTCGATTTCTCCCCGGGTATGAAACTAGGTTTCATCGAACACCAAAACAGAATTTGGTTTGATGCAGAGGATGGCACTGGTGTACAATTGTGGTCTACTGACGGTCACTCTACTTGGAAAGAGACAAACCTGAGTGGAGGGATTAATGTTGGAGATGAGATTCTGAAGCATGGTGAAGAGTTGATTCTAAATTATCAAGACGGCCTTGGAATCTTTGGGGAATCTGAAACTTGGACTGATGGAACATTTTCAAACATAACATCGATGAATGGAGCACTAATATTCAATTCAGGATCTAGCATTTCGGTTGACGGAGGACTATTCAATGCTGAAATCAATTCAATCGCCACTTTTGCTGATGGATATTACTGGTTTATCGCAACTAGCGACTCGCTCGGACCGCAATTACATCGTAGTGATGGAACAACTTTGGAACAGATGACTACTACGCTTCAAGGAAATCCTGGAACCAATATCCCCCCAACCCTCGTCGGTGAAAGAATTGTTTTCGATTCCGGGGAATTAATGGCATTCATTCCAAGTAATTCGAGTTTAGTGGGACTAAACTCAACAATTCAAGAGGTCGGAGAAAATACTGGAATCGTTGCCCACGATGGTGTTTTTTGGTTCGGCTGTGGAGTTCCTGCCTACGGCTATGAGTTATGTGCAACAGATGGCATCTCTGCATGGCTACATACCGATTACGCTACCGGGATGGAATCGTCTCATCCATCTCACCTTTCTGTTGTTGGAGATAATCTGCTAACTTTGGTCGATGACCCGATAGAAGGAGGCGAGTTGCATCTTGTCACAAGTTCAGGATTTGAGTTGCTTTGGGACCATGCTCAGGGTGATTTAGAATCAGGCAGTCATGGTCAAATGTGGATTACAAAGGACATGGTTTTCTTCATCGCTGATTCAGCAACACATGGATTAGAAATGTATGGTTGGTCTCATGGAGAATTGGATAATCAATGGATTATCCTTAGTTAGCGCCAATCATGCCGGGCAGCCAATGGTTGCCTCCAACCTTGACCAAATGCTCTTTTTGACACCCTTGGAGCAGGAGGCATCTGCCATCTCTTGTGCTCGTTTCTTGCTAGACGAGTTAGGACTTCCTTGACAATCATGCTATCATGACCTTGACCAATTATCTCAGTCGCATCCAATCCATCTTCAATATGCAAACGTAGAATCTCATCTAAAACCGGATACGGAGGAAGACTGTCTTCGTCTTTTTGATTGGGTGCAAGTTCAGCACTAGGTGGTTTAGTCAGTGTTGATTCATTCACTGCATCTTTACCTAATCTTTGATTGTACTCTCTAGCAAGAGCGTATACTTCCATTTTGTACAAATCACCCAGCGGTGCATAACCGCCTGCCATATCGCCGTACAGTGTGCAATATCCTTGACCGAGTTCTGACTTGTTACCTGTGGCAATAGCCATCGCACCGTTTGCATTAGCGTGTGCCATTACAATCAAACCACGAAGCCTAGCTTGCAGGTTCTCTGCTGCTACGGGATTACCATTAGCCAAGGTCTCCTTCAATGCAGATTCAGCAGAAATATGTAAATCTGAAATTGGCTGAATTGAAAAATTAATCCCTAATGCTTCAGCAGTTGCCTTTGCATCATCGATACTATGTTGACTAGAATGACGAGAAGGCATGGAGATTGCCGTTACGTTCTCTGCACCTACCGCTGCACTTGCAACACATGCAGCCAGTGCAGAATCGATTCCTCCTGAAAGGCCTAATACGATTTTAGAGATTCCACTCTTTCTGCAATAATCAGATAATCCAATAATCACAGCATCTAGTAAATCATCATCACTAGATGTCAACTCTTCACCTGGTGAAAGAATTGTGATTTCACCATCACCAAGCCATTCACAGGCTTCAGGAGAGAATAAATCAGCAACTAGAACCCCTTCTGTCCAACTTGGAGCAACTACGGCAGTACCGTCTGGCCAAGCAATGATTGAGCGTCCATCGAATAGTAGATCATCGTTAGCCCCAACTTGATTTGCGAGTAAGAACGGATGATTTAGAGAAGCAGCTGCGCTTCTCGCTACTTCGACTCTGATACTCGATTTATCTGCATGGTAAGGAGAAGCTGAGAGATTTACAGTAGCATCTAGAACAACTCCTTGCCTTCCCCATTCAACAATATGGAGGATTGGATCGCTGTCATAATCATTAGGAGTAGCACCACAATGTTGCCACGCATCTTCACAAATTGTAACTCCGATGTCTAATCCAGCAATCGTTCTAGCGATACCTGGGCCTTTTCCAGATTCAAAGTATCGAGCTTCATCGAATACATCGTAAGTAGGCAATAATTGCTTCCTAGTAACTTCTCTAACTGAATCTCCAGCCCTTACAACCCCGTTGCCGGGAAGAGAACGCTCACCTACAGAAGGCACAGGAGTCCCAACTAAAATCGGAATTACCGATTCAAGGGCGCTAGCAGTGTCATGACATGATCTAATGAAATCCGGTTGAAGGAGGAGGTCTCTAGGTGGATATCCGCTGATTGCAAGTTCAGTAGTAACCGCTAGGCTTGCACCCGCCTCTGATGCCTGATTGGAAAATTCACAGACTTTGGCAGCATTCCCGCTGACATCTCCAACTATGGGATTGACTTGTAACAAAGCGATTTTCGATGCCATGCCTCTCCCTCTATCCGACTCCAAAGAAGATTAGTTCCTATGCTTTTGCATTAGTCCGAATCCTCGGATTCATCCTCTTCCTCTTCGTCTTCATACTCCCATTCCAAATCTGAGTCGCCATTATTCAATGTTGCAAGTCGCATCCAAGCCAGGATAACCAGTAGACTAACACCAACCATGGCCAGAGTCATACCCAATATCCAAGGACTTGTAGAACCTATTGAATCTTGTAAAAATGACTTTTCTTGAGTCTTTTTCACATCTATGAATTCAGACTTATCCGTATCTTCACCAATTGTTACTTCAACTCTCTGAATGCCAGGAGATGTCGGTTTCCAATCAACCACTAAGGTCGAAACTGAATTCGCATCAACGGATAATGAAGTTCTTGCAAGTTGTGACCTGGCACCGTTTAAATCTACAATTTCCACTAGTAGATTAGCATCACCAGAAAGCATTCCATCGTTCCTTACATGGATTTGAACAATCGTAGGTTCATCTACTTCGAGACTAGATTTTGATAATTCAATTCCACTCTGTTCAAATTTGAAGTCTGGAGTGTAATGGATTAGACTCCATAGCCCTGCAGGATAATTCTCATTGTTACGAGTGGTCTCAAACTGGTTACCCGCGATGTCTCTGCCTTCGAACCTCATTTTCAGAACTACTTGTTCTTGCAAATACTCTGTTGATACTCCAGATAAATCCACAGAACCTACAAACTCTAGACGTAATCCTTCGTTTTCTTCGCCATCTAATGTCATCATTTGGTTTCCAGAAGTAATCTTATCGTTAGTACTACTCGCAGTAATCCACCAAAACATTTCCACTGAACTTGCATCGATTCCATAGTTCTCTGAAATGATTACTCTAACTTCATGAGATTCAAGTTCTAAAATTGATGATTGCCTTGGAGAGGAGAATTCGATAACCTGAGGCCCAATAGAGTCGACTAAAATCCACTTTACTGCATCGAACTGACTGGTTGTGTCAATACCTTGCTCAGGCATACAGCCCACTTTCCAAGTCATTGCATGTTGACCTGATTTCACGGAAGCTTTCACCTGGGCTGTGAATAAGCCTTCAGAAGATGAAGCCATTGTTTTGACTCCGTCTATCCGCACTTCGACATCGCATTCGAATTGTGGCCGATCTAGACTCTGAGTGAACATAATCTCTCCAGATAACTCCATCGATGAACCAGGGGATACTCTAGCTCCATCTTCGGTCAGCGCACCGTTTTCAACCCATAGTGACAAATTATTCGGAATCATCATCTCAGTTGAAAATCTCCACCGATTCTGTGGGAATGCAACTGAATCTAGGTTCCCTGAACGGTCTGTCATCGACACCACAGGTTCCCTTCTAATATCTCCTAAATCGGGTAATGTCCATTGAGGTATGAACTCTAAGTAGAGCGCTAAATCCTGTTCGTAAGGGTTCGGCGTATTGCCATTTGAATTTACAATCTTGCATGAAGAGATTACTATGTGGTGCGATTCACTAACACAATTCCTCACACCTGAATCCCATATAATTGTCAACTTATCACTAGCGATATTGTCTGCAAGTGATAACTTAATTTGTTCGACATCTGAAACTCCATTCAATTCTGTGAAAGAAATATTCAGACCATAGGATTGACCAGGATGTAGCCATGCTCTCCTTTCACCTACCCATTCAAATCCATCACCATCGATTAGTGGAACACCATCATTCAAAATCTGGTACATGAATAAATGGTCATCAACTAGGTCTGAACCACCTTCTACTATTTCGTATCCAGATTGGCCAGTACCTGTGACATAGCCTGCTACTTTTTCACCAGGATAGCCTGATGAATCATCAATTGTAGTTTGATAAGAGCCGTACGTGACTTCGAGGTCGCTAGGCGGAGTCAAAGGCCTAGGAACGTACTCTCCTTCGCTAGGCCAGCCATTTCCGTCAAGGTCATTCGCCCATTCAGTCCATAGCATCAAAGTAATTTCTGAAGGAATTACAGGTTGGTCGGTGATGTTGACTATGATTTGCTGATTGGTTGAAGATTGAAGATGATCGTAGAATCGAATATTTGCACCTATTACTACAGGAGCTAATGGGTCGATAACGAACGTTCGGTTAATGGACATTGTATCTCCTGATCCTCCACCTGTAAGTGGAGTCAATATCGCTTCATAAGACACATTTCCACTTGTGAAAGGTGCTACTGATTCTACGATCCAAAAATCACCATCATATTCTGTTGAGTTGGCAATTAACTCATTGTTTCTAAACAATTGTAACTCAAACTCTCCAGCGTAAGGCTTGTCATCCTCATCACCATCTTCGAAACCAATATCAATGTTGAAGGTCAAATTGTCTTCAGCCATTAGGTATGTCGAATCTGAAGCGACTAATCCTCGGTCCGTGAATATCTCCATGGATTCAATTTGCATATCATTGTCGATTGCAGGACTAGACCATGTTTCTATTGCAGGCATTGAAATCACACCATTAGCAAGTTCAACACGAGTCTCAAGCCGCAAATATTCTTGATCCTCAAATGATTGTGAGGTCCTGAAACTAGTAGTCAAATCATGAATGTCTTGAGAAATATTGTGTAACAATCCTTCATCAGATAATATTAGAGAATCATGATTGCCAACTGATACCGTATTACCAAAGTTGAGTGGAATAAACCACATAGCTTGGCTATCATCAGAATACATGTTCATTATCAAACGGTGAGGAGATGATGCATGCACTTGAGCACGAGTAGTCATTTCTCTCCATTTGTGAGAAGGAGTAAGAGTTTCAGAATTGTTTGACCACGAGAGTGGCCCCATAGTGACATCCCCTGAAGATGTTGAAGAAAGGATGCTAACTTCTAGGGAACAGGCGGAGTCGGCCTTGAAAATAAGAGGGATATTGGTTGCCTTCGATGGATTTAATCTTGCTCTATTCAGCGATAAAACAATTTCATCAATCCCGGTAGCAATAACAGTTTCTTCTGCGTCGTAAGTAATCGTTAAACCACCTAATCTGTGCGTTCCAGCATCAGAAATTAATTCGATTTTACTGTAAATAAAATCGGTCCCACCCATACTTTCAGTAGGTGCTTTATTGTTAGTTTCAAAATTAAGAAGATCCAACTCTGATTCATTCAAACTAAGACGTAAACCATCGACATAGCCATTACCTCCCGTCTGAGCAACCATCGCATTGCCTACCCAAAGAGCAATCGTTTGCACTCCTAAGCCAACTGCTCCAACATCATCAACCGATACTTCGAAAGATTTTGCATTCCGAGGGATGAGAAGATAATGCCATGATGTTGGGTTGAAACCAATCTCGAATGTTGAGCTTATATTTCCGTCAATGAATACATCTTGATTACCCCATGAGCCAATCCCTTCACCAGTCACACCCCATTCAAAGATTCCATCGCCATCGATGTCCATCCTAGGTGATACAACCGATTCACTAGGATACAATTGCAATCTTAGATTATTCAGTGACCAGACTCCATTCAAACCTTCAACTTTGAATTGTATAACCGATGATGGGCGCTCTAAATCAAATCTTTGTGAACTGGAATTAAATTCTGACCAATTGCCCCTATCGAGCGACACATAAGTTGTAACATCGCCTTCGATTACAGAGTCAAATTTGAAAGAAGTAAATGGTAAATCAATATCGAATTCGGGAGATATCAATGTTGATGTTGAATCGCCACTAATTGAGTGGCCGGATGAGTCCCAAGTTGAATTATGTAGATTCCATCCTGAATCTTCAGGATTCGAGTTGAAGGAATCATGGATTTTTCCCCCTCCTGAGATTCCGTATAAACGAGGCGAATCCCCTGATTCGCTGGAAGCAAATTGAAGGTTTATTTTCAAGGACTTGTGAGTTTTCCAATCTACTGCAGAAAGGTCGACTAACTTTCCTATGCGGTTAACTAATCCCGGAATTGGATTATTTGTATCTCCATCGATTACAGTCCAATTTAGGAAAGCTCCTGACGGAATTATTGCATCGATCAGCATAGGGGGATATCTTCCCTCATCGATTATCTCCATCGAATTAGAAGACCATCCAAAAGTTGGCGATGTCAAATTCGCTCCAGTTGTACCTGGAATAATTACGTCGTCAAAGAACCAATAATCGCAACATGAGCCTGAACCGGAGTTTTGTCTTGCTCTAATTTGGAAATCCTGGTGATAAGCATTAGAAGGTAAATTGTAATTTACGTTTGTTACTGTACCACCTGTTGTCGAACCAGGCAAGTATTGAATCTGACTCCAGCCGTTGTTTGAATTCTTGTATTCAAGATAAAAATTCTCATTTGTATCTGGTTCTTCTCCACACTGGTATGTTCCTTGCTTTACCCATGCTTGAACCGCAAGTCCTTGATGTCCAGCTAAGTTTACTTGCGGGCTGGTAATAGATACTGCTCCGCCCCTGGTCCACCAAGATGCACCATTTCCTCCACTCATTCCACAAGTTGTGGCTGAGTTTCTCTGTCCAAAATTAGAGTTTGAGGATGTCCAGCCGTTTTTACCTTGATCGAAATCCCAAGTAATTCCTTGGAACCCGAGGATAAGAGAACCATCATCTTCCTCGACCAGACCTAATTTGGAAAACCCAGGTTCATTCCAATCTGACCAGTTAAAACCCGTCTCTCTAACTTCATCACCTGCTGCGACTGAAAAGGAAATTGTTTGTAGTGCATGGTCAGGGTTCATCGTTAATGAAGGCCCGACTCCGTTGCCATTAGGCCCTGCAATTGTAACTTCGGTAATACCGGTAGATCTGTGTGAAAAGTCATCGCTCAATTCTAACTCAGAGATGGAATCATTTGCCATCATAACCTGTGATAAAGGTCCAGAAAGTATGAACAGTATACTAAGCGCGAACGCTTTGACACTCCGGTTTGGCCCCGCCATGTGTTCACTGGATGAACTCAATGTAATTCAAAGCAACCCCTTCTAGAAATCACCTTTTCCTCTGTTTATGAGAATTTTATCATAAATATTTGAACGACTGTTTGAAGACATGTTGGCATCTCGCATGCCCCATGGCCAGCCCTAGGACTACCAGCGAACTGGATTCAGTTGCATTGGAAACCGGTCTACTTTCTACTTGGCAGGATGAGAAATTATTCGAAGTCAGTGTTGAAAACCGCTCTGAGGGAGAGCCTTTCATTTTCTTAGAAGGACCGCCTACCTCTAACGGTAAACCAGGAATTCACCATGTTGTTGCTCGAACATACAAGGACCTAGTATGCCGATGGAAAACAATGCAGGGAAACTTTGTCGAAAGGAAGGGCGGATGGGATACCCATGGACTGCCTGTAGAAATTGAAGTTCAGAAGAGATTAGATTTGATGAGTAATGAAGCGATTGAAGCTTTTGGAATGGAGGAATTCAACAAAGAATGTCGTGAATCTGTTTGGACTTACGAGGCTGCATGGCGTGAAATGACTGAGCGCATGGCATATTGGTGCGATCTTGATAATCCATATGTCACACTGGAGAATACTTACATCGAATCATGCTGGTGGGCCCTAAAGAAAATGTTCGAAAAGGGACTATTATATCGAGGATACAAGGTTCTGCCTTACTGTCCACAAACTGGAACATCTTACTCTAGTCACGAAGTTGCTCTAGGATACAAGGAAGTGGAAGAACCATCAGTCTATGTAAAATTCAAACTCGAAGACACCGATGCCTCCATCTTAGCATGGACTACAACTCCATGGACACTACCTGGCAATGTAGGACTTGCAGTGGGACCGGATGTTGAATATGTAAGAGTTAGAGTTACAGCGGATCCTGAAAATTGGGAAGGTCACGGAGGAGCAAAGGTTGGAGAAGAATTAATTCTGGCTAAAGATCTATTCAAAGAAGTAATTCGCCACCATTGTGAAGAGATTGAAACCTTTCCTGGTAGCGACTTGATAGGTCGTTCATACGAACCATTGTTCCCTGATGCAGTAGACCGTGATGGTTCAGAAACCGCTTGGACTGTCATTGGTGCTGACTGGGTCACTACAACCGACGGAACGGGCGTTGTTCACACTGCAGTGATGTATGGTGAAGACGATTACAACCTCGGAATGGAAGTAGGATTACCTGCTCAACATACTGTAGGCATGGATGGAGCATTCCTAGGCGGAACACACCCCTCACTTGATGGACGCTATGTCAAAGATTGTGATTCAACTGTCATTGAATTGATGCATGATGCTGGATTATTATACAGAGAAAAGATGTATCTCCACGATTATCCACACTGTTGGAGAACTGGCCATCCATTACTCTACTATGCAATGGACTCATGGTTCGTTCGTATGACTGCTGTCAAAGAAATGCTTCTTGAGTTCAACTCAGAAGTAGAATGGGCTCCTGATTGGGTTGGCGAAGGTCGTTTCGGAGAATGGCTTCGTAATGTCAAGGATTGGGCTATCAGTCGAGAAAGGTATTGGGGAACACCTCTGCCTGTTTGGGTTTGTAATGAATGTGGCCACCAACATTGCGTGGGCTCAACCGAAGAAATGGCTAGCATGGCCAAGGAAGGAAGTCCGGTTGCTGAAGACTTACACAGACCATATGTTGATGATACAATACTAGTCTGTTCTGAGTGTAATGGTGACATGAAGAGAGAACCTTTCGTAATGGATTGTTGGTTCGATTCAGGATGTGCATCATTCGCACAATGGCACCATCCATTTGGTGAAGAAGGAAAGTTCGAGAATAACTTCCCGATCGACTACATTTGTGAAGGGGTTGACCAAACAAGAGGCTGGTTCTACACATTACTAGCAGTTAGTACAACTGTTTTCGATTCAATTTGTTACAAGAGATGTCTATCTCTTGGATTGATTCTAGATGCTGAAGGAAAGAAGATGTCCAAATCGAAAGGCAATATCGTAGACCCATGGGACCACTTCAACAGAGAAGGCGCTGATGCCACACGATGGTACATGGTAACTGCTGGTGCGCCATGGAATCCAATGAAATTCGACCCTAATGGTGTGAGAGAAACTTACGGCAAGATGTTCCTAACCCTGTGGAATGTACACAGATTCCATGCAGATTATGCAG
>JAOMTZ010000001.1 GCA_028356125.1 Candidatus Poseidoniaceae archaeon | reverse complement strand
GTAGGTATTAGGATCTCTACCGTCTAGTGCCCACTTATCATTCAGAGCCACCATGTATTCCATGGCGATTTCGGGAGTTGGAGTCCATTCAAGGATTTTCTTACCCCATAGCATTCGCAAATAATTGTGTATTATTCCATCAGTTTTCAGTTGGCGTTGAGCAGCATTCCACAATTGGTCATGTGTTTCCGCATTTTCGAATTCTTCGAATGAGTAAATGAATGGTCTTGGATCGCTTTCATGCTCTTTCAGAGTTTTCTGAGCCCATTCAGGTATAGACTCAAATTTGTGGTGATTAATTACGTCTGCACAATGAATGAAACCTAAGTCTCTCCAGGTTATTATCTGATCTAGGAACGATTCCACATCAGATGGCAAGCCCCACCATCCAGCTCTTCTTCCATTGTGAGGTAGATTGATGTTGGATACATCCCAATTGTATTTTTGGAATATGTCATTCAATATCTGATGTGGACTAATATGGCCAAAGTGAAGATAAGGCGAAAGACCACTTGAACCATTAAGTTCTGGTTGGTTTCTGTTGTCTGAGTATTCGCTCAAACGAGTGCCTAAGAATTCTTTCCATCTTTTAGTTGCAGCAATTGAACCGCCCATCATGTGTTGTACTGGAGGCACTGTATGGTCAATTAGCAATTTTGATAATGCATTAATACCAATATCCTCAATTTCACAAATTCGCCATATGAATTCGTATGGAGTAATCGGAGTATCACATTCTTCGAATATTCTTTCAATCTCTGACTGCTCAATTGTTGACAGTTCTTTCGCCAATGATATAGGATTAGGGTGTGGGAATTCCATCATATGGTTAAGTATAGTTTTGTGGAGATGTCTTCTGAGGGAATATGCGGTTGTGAAACTACGATTCTGGCCTCTCAAAGAGATGAATCCGTTGGAATCAACACAGTGTATGTCACATTTGCCAATTGAAACTGCAATTTCCATTACTCTCCGAGGATGGTAAACTGGGAAATCATCAATCACCATTACATCAGCATATTCCATCCACTTCTCGAGAAGACCCCTTGCCTCATTTGGCTTAGTTTCAACGTACGGAATGTAGGTTATTGGTGAGTCTTCAAATGCAATCTTGTTACTCATCATGCCTTGAATCACAAAGGTATGTGATCTATCATTTGCCCAGCGATGAGCGATAGCTAGAGGTTCAACTACCACTAAAGGCAAGTTTCTTTCCAAGGAGAGATTGATTGCATGCTCGAGTCCGTGATTCCATTCAGACCTTCTAGCAGATATCATCCAATATACAACGCAATTACCCGGCTCTGCGTCCGAGTTGTAAATTCTTAGTCTGGAATCTGGAATCATGTCTACACCTGTGAGAGGTAACCCGAATGTTTGTTCACGCTGTATACGTAATACGATTTGCCCACTTTAGAGAGCGGTTTGGTAGATTGAATGGACATTCTAGAACCACTCAATGCTTCAATGGATAAGTTGTGCATTGTATCAGAAACCCATGAGAGAGATTTTAACTCATCCAACGAGAACCATTTGCTTTCGCTTATTTCATCGGCATCGATTACTCCGGAGGTTGATTTCACCAGGACATCAAAGCAAATGAAAACTGCTGGCATATCCCTGTTCATAGTAGATCTCAATGCCGCAAGGCCAATTATCTCACCTTGGGCACCAGTTTCTTCTTCTAACTCCCTTAGAACTGCAGTTTCAGGTCCTTCGCCGTCATCTACGCTGCCTTTTGGGAGACTCCACATTCCTTCGTAGGGGCCGCGTGCCTCTTTCACGAGCAAAATCTTGTTGTTGAGAATGGCTCTAGCAGCCACACCCAAATCACAAATTGTTCTGCCCATAGCAAATCACTATCTCTTTCGGTATATAATGGGCCGTTTGTCACCCGCAGGCTCATGAACGAGTTTTTATAACCAAAAGGGCAAATCTAATTTCATGCTCAGCAAAAAGCACGAGACTAGTATTATCGAAGCAGATGCGACCCTACCCACAAAGTTTGGTACGTTTAGAATTAGGGCCTTTCACGACCCTGTATTGAACAAAGAACATGCCTTGCTGTACATTGGAGATGCCAACACATCAACACCACTTGTAAGAGTGCACTCAGAATGTTTGACCGGAGACGCCTTTGGGAGTTTAAGATGTGATTGTGGCCCTCAATTAGAAGCAGCCATGCAGGCAATTCAAGAAAAGGGAAGCGGAGCAATTGTTTACATGCGCCAGGAAGGCAGAGGAATCGGTTTGTACGCCAAGATGCAAGCTTATGCACTGCAGGATCAAGGTTACGATACTCTAGATGCTAATTTGGCACTTGGACTACCAGGGGATGCTAGGACTTACGAGTTCGCAGCCGATATGCTTTCATCAGTAGGCTTCACAGAAGTGGATTTATTGACTAACAACCCAGATAAAAGTATGCAGTTGACAGTTAACGGCATCGAAGTTAAGTCCAGAGTACCCATAGTTGTCGGAACATGTGAGTATAATCGTTCATATCTTAGAACGAAGGCGGCACGCATGGGGCACCTCTTGCAGGTGTGACGGCGATTACTATGAGCACCAGCATCATCGGACAAACAGCACCGGATTTTCAATTGCAATCCGATGATGGCAGTATTTTTGACAGCAAGTCATTACATGGGGAATGGAGAGTCATTTTCTTCTATTCTCGCAATAATTCACCAACGTGCAAAAGAGGTTGTCTGACTTTCAAAGAACAGTATGAACTATTCAAATCATCGGGGTGTACAATTATTGGTGTCGGCCCTGGGACTTACGAGAAACTGAAGGACTTCAAAGAATCACTGGGAGACCTACCATTCCCGCTTTTAGCAGATGTTGACAGAACCGTGGGTGTATCTTACAACATCCCACTCCACCTCGGACAGTTTCCAACAAAATCATCCTTCGTAATCGGTCCTGACAACAAAGTACACTATGTCTACGACTGGCTGTTCAGGCCTCGAAGACATGTTGCAAAAATCTTAGCAGACATTTCCAAAGTATCTGGAGGAAGTTGAATGTGGGACGAACTGTTAATCGATTCAGGATTAAACGAAAGAGAAGTTCGCTCGATTATGATTCTAGGATCAAACCCTAAAATGAAGGCATCAGAGTTAGCAAAGGAACTCAACACTACCAGATTAGATGCTTACAACAGTTTATCCAGACTTCAGGAAATGGGTATCGTAACAGTAACTGCCGACAGGCCAATGCTGTTCTCAAGTCTAAATGTGCACCAAGCTATTGAACATATAATCGATATGAGAAAGCAGCAATTGAGCCGAATCACAGAAGGTTATGAAGACCTATCTAAGAATATCAAAACGGATGAAAAGAAGTCTAGTTCTGATAACAGAGGAATAGATGATGCTAGGTTCGCAGTTCTAAAAGAAAGAACTCACATCTACAGCAGACTGAAGAAAATGGCAGAAGATTCTGAAGAGAGACTGGTTTTACTTCTCGGACAGTATGGAATTCTGCATCTCTGTCGCAACCCAACTGCTCTTGAAGCGGTAAATACTGCAGCCTTGAGAGGTGTTGTAATACAAATTATCACCCATCTTGACAGCAGAACAATTCGTTTCTTCGAACAACTTCACGAATCGATTGATGTAAGGCATTCTGATGAATTAGAATCCCTTGGTTTTGCCAGGGATAACTCTGAAGTCATTCAGTATCTTAACATTGAGGATAATCCTGTTGGTAGAGGCAAAGACGACGCAGCCCTGATTATTGAATCAAGAGCTTTCGCTGAATCCCACCTCAACTTGATTGAAACTATCTGGGAAAATGCTGTACAATTTGATACTGCTGTTGCTAGATATACTGACAATCAAATTAATGATCCATTAAGGCTGACTATTGGGGAAGGCTCGTTTTTGAAAAATATTTCATCGGCTCTAGGCGTAGATGTGGACATGCCGGATGGAGACATACCATTTGATCCAGAAGCTTTCTTCGCTGCGGGTACAGAAGTTAATGCAGCACGAAAGCAATTGACTGAGGGTAAATTGTCGAACCTGAAGGTCCTCGGAATAGACATGGGCCTTATGTTAAGACAAATCGGAAACCGAGTTGGACAAGAGATTGCTTTCTCAATGAGAGGAATTGAGCATGACATTGAATTCTTGGACGAGATGATGGACTGGTGGGAATATGCTGGACTCGGCAAATTGGAGTACGATGTTGACCCTACTTTCCACGTTCGAGTTGGACTCTTCCACCCTCCAGTAGAGGACCCTGATGCACTGCCAATGTGGGAAATGGATGATGGAATCATTGAAGGTGCATTATCCAATAGATTCGCTAAAGATTCTCAAATTGTTATCCAAAGAGTTGAAGGTTCCGGGGACAAAAATGACCTGTGGCACTACATCATCCACAGACACATGGATGACCCGGTCGAACTTTCAGATTAATGAAACTAAACACCAGTTGATATAGTGAATGCTGATGCTTTAGTTATGCGTCTGACGACCCTATTGCGATTTGCGAGGGAACTCAAGGGCAAGAAGCCAGTCAACATAGACAAAATCCAATCTATGGGCCTCTTAGCAGTAAAACTAGGACAAATTTGTGCACTCCGCCCAGATCTACTAGATCCAGACAGATGCCTTCAGTTGCAAGAGTTGTATAGCAGAGCTCCAACTATTCCTGAAGAGAACTTTGAGAAATTATTATCCAAGTTCACACCCGACGACTTTCGTTCTAATTTCCGACACATAGATTCCAAACCATTTGCAGCGGCTAGCATAGGGCAAATTCACCGTGCTGAACTTTTGGATGGTACCAAAGTTGTAATCAAAATAATCAAAGCAGATTTTGAAAAATCATTCCGTAAGGATGTAAAACGAATGAAGCGTTGGATGAGGATGGGGTTGTTCATGAATCCACGATTGAAGAAAGTTGGAAATCCAATCGGGCTGCTGGCTCACATTGAAGATTACACTCTTAGAGAATTGAACCTGTTAAACGAAATTAAGGGTAAAGAAAGATTACAAGCACTTGCTCTAGAATACAGCGACAGCTTTCCAATGCCCAAATTGAGGTTCCCTAAGATTTGGAAGGAACTTTCTAACGAACAGGTAATGGTTGTTGAAGAAATCACTTCACCGACATTAGAGTCTCACCTGAATGCTGAGACAATGGAATGGGATGACCTACTGCAATTGTTCAGGATACATGGCGCATTCATGTTTGGAATGGGAGTATTCCATGGAGATTTGCATCCAGGGAATGCCATGATGACAGATGATAAGGACTTCATATTCATCGATACTGGAGCGATCTGCGAAGCACCTAACCATGTCCGTAAGGCCCTCTTTGGGTTCTTTTACTTCTTAGCAAAGGGAGAACTAAGAAACGCATTTGATGCTATGCTAACTATGGCAGATGTAACTCCATCGGGGGAAACATTGCAAACATACTATGATTCTATGAATGAATTGTATGATGGGTTTGTTGGAACATCTGTGAGTGAAGTTTCACTCACTGAGCAGATGATGAAGACTGTACGTGCTGCTGTTTTAGCGGGCTGTTCATTCGGAGAAGATGCATTTCCTATCATTCGCTCTTTGATGTATATGGACGGTATGGTTTTGAAGGGGCATCCTGACGTCGACTTGATTTCGTCCATGGGACCCTACCTCGATGAATTCGCGACATTGATTGACCCTACAACACTGCTCGTTAAAAATTCAGAATCTCAAGATAATTTAGTGGAAAAAAACCGCACTTTAATAACAAAAATAACGGAGTGAAATACATGTCTAGTGAAAATAAACCATCTGTAGCTATTATCGGCGCCGGTCCTGGCGGTCTAGCCTCTGCATTGCTTTTAGCAAAGTCTGGAGTCAATGTAACTGTATTCGAACGTTCTAAGGAAGTCGGAGGACGAAACAAAGTCTTCGAAAGAGACGGCTTCAAGTTTGATTTAGGTCCTACCTTTTTCCATTACCCAGAAGTCATCGAAGATATATTCAAAGCGATAGGCTTGGATGCCCATGAAGAGTTACAACTCAAAAGATTAGACATTAATTATCGCCTAATTTTCGGTCAAGGCGGAGTTCTTGATTGCACAAGCAATGTTGACCAAATGTGTGAACGCATTGAGGTTCTGTCCGGTAAAAAGAATGCTGACGCTTTCAAGAAATACCTTCTTGACAACAGAAAGAAATTAGACAAATCCAAACAATGTCTCCAAGAGCCATGGTTTGGCGTCAGTGATCTTCTTTCCGAAAGAGCATTCAGAGTCGCAGGAGTTCTGAGACCACAGCGCTCGGTAGCCAAAGATTTGATGAAATTATTCGATGATGATAGACTCATGCTTGCAATGTCCTTCCAGACCAAATATCTCGGAATGTCCCCGTTCAACTGTCCGAGCCTATTCACAATGTTAGCATTCCTTGAATACGAATATGGAATCTTCCATCCAATGGGTGGACTAGGAAATGTTTCGGCTAGGATGGGCCAGATAGCCAAGGACATGGGTGTCGACTTCCGAATGGAAGAAGAGGTCACTGAGGTAATCATGGATAAGAAGACCATCAAAGGAATCGTAACTAAGAATGGCGAATTCTATGCAGACAAGGTGGTAATGAATGCAGACTTCGCACAAGGAATGACTTCGCTATTCCCCGATAATGTTCGCAAGAAATGGTCCAACAAGAAGATTGACAAGAAAAAATATTCTTGTTCTACATTCATGCTTTACTTGGGCGTGGACAAAACTTTCGACGATTTGCCTCACCACCAAATATACGCATCTGAAAACTACGTTGAAAATTTAGAGGATATCGAAAAGCATCACAGACTGACATGGGACGACCCGTCGGTTTATGTCCAGAATGCTTGTGTAACTGACCCACAAATGGCTCCTGAAGGCTGTTCTACAGTTTACGCATTGGTTCCAGTGTCTCACATACATGAGAACATTAACTGGGATGATGAAAAAGACCCATTCCGTAATAGAATCATTGAGCAAATCGAGACAAAGTTGGGCTATGAAGGACTTAGTGAACACATTATATCTGAACTTGTAATCACTCCAGAGGATTGGGGCGACCACTGTTACAGAGGAGCAGTCTTCAATCTAGCACACGGACTTGACCAGATGCTATGGAGACGCCCGAAGAATGAGTTTGATGAGATCAAGAACCTGTACCTAGTAGGTGGAGGTACTCACCCTGGAAGTGGTCTACCTGTTATTTATGAATCCGCTCGAATTAGTTCAAAATTACTTCTAGACAGCCTTGGAATTAGACCAGACTGGAATGGAGTTGACACTTGGTTCAGCAGTAGAAAGCGCAGAAGTAAGCCAGCCAAAGATTCTAACCGAAAAGGGATGGAAGTATCTGCAACTAAAGTAAGTCATAACTGAGGAATCTAAATGAAGAAACAAGTCACTGACAGTGCGTATGCACATTGTCAACAAATTTGCAGAAATGCATCTACTACGTTTTTCAGTTCATTTTCGGCTTTAGAGATTGAGAAAAGGCGAGCAGTACATGCAGTCTATGCACTGTGTCGCTGGGTTGACGATATTGTCGATGGTGACGATGAGCCTAATGTTGAAGTCACTGATGAACTTCTCAGACAATCTTCTGAAAGAGATATTTTGCTTAGAGAGATACACTCTGGAAGGGAACCAGCTAACCCTGAACCGATTCACATGCAACGACTAATGGCACTAGTTTCTATTCGAAATAATTTAGAAAAGGCGAGTATCGGTAGCATTACCTCTGAAGACCATCCTATATTCATAGCATTACAAGATGTATTTACCAAATACAGTATTCGATTACAAGATTTCGAAACTGTGATTCAAGGAATGGAAGATGACCTGTTCCCAGTTAGGTGCAATACATGGGATGAATTGAGATCTTATTGCTACAAAGTTGCGTCAGCTGTTGGACTAATACTGATTGAAATATACGGCTACGAAGATAGGGCGGCAAGACTGCACGCTGTTGATTTAGGAATACAGATGCAATTAATCAATGTCCTTCGAGACGTCGTTGAAGATTTTGAACGTGGAAGAGTTTACCTTCCTAAGGAAATACTAGCATCTCATAACTTGCAGATTAATGACCTTTCAAATCCAAACTTGGCTCAGAACCCTTCTTGGAAATCCTTCATTAGAGAATACTTCGAAATAGTTCGCAGACACCAGGCTTCGGCAAATCACTTGTTTTCTTATCTTGACTCTAGGTCTCGTGTACAGCCAAAAATAATGTCAGATGCTTACACTAAAATCTTCAATGAAATAATTAGAAGGTCAGGAGATGTATTTACCGCTCCTCTCAAGTTATCAATAACCTCCAAGATATCCTTATGGGTCCAAATTAACTATCTTAAATTGAAAGTGAAGATGTCTTCAAGTGAATGAAACTAGGTGATAACATGCAATGTAATATCGGAGCAAAAGGAAAAGCAGCACGTCTGAAAATGGGTATACTAGGAGTAGTTTTTGCAATTGTACTCGCTATTTTAGTAATCGCTGGAGTCTTATCATCTAACCTTTGGTGGTATCCAGTGGCAGCAATTACCTTCGGAGGAGCCTTTTCAATATTTGAAGCAAGAGCAGGCTGGTGTGTAATCAGAGCAATGGGATTCAAGACCCCGATCTGATGTTCATTCCCACTCAATAGTGCCAGGTGGCTTGTGAGTAATATCGTATACTACTCTGTTCACTGCACCCTTCACAGTGTTAGTAATTCTAGTACTGATCTTTGCTAGAATATCATGAGGTATCTCTGAGTATCTTGCTGACATTCCGTCAAGGGATTGTACCGCTCTAACAACTACTGTCTCTCCGTATGCTCTAACATCACCGTGAACACCAACAGACCTTACTGGTAATAGTGCAGCGAAGTATTGCCAAGGGATTTCCATTTTTCCTGCTGCTGCTGCTGCTTCGAATTCTTCTTCAACAATAGCGCATGCTTCACGGACAACATGAACTCTCTCTAGAGTTAGTTCACCTAGACAACGAACAGCTAAGCCCGGCCCAGGGAACGGTTGCCTTTCTGCAACTCTAATTTCTAGTGCACGAGCCAATTCTCGAACTTCGTCCTTATACAGATCACGAAGTGGTTCAACAACCTCGAGTGTCATATCTTCAGGAAGTCCTCCTACATTGTGGTGACTTTTGATTGTGTCACGGACACCGCCGCCAGACTCAATCCAATCTGGAGCGATTGTTCCTTGAACTAAATATTTGGCTCCAACTTTACCTTGCTCTTCTTCAAAAATTCTGATAAATAATTCACCAATGATTTTCCTTTTGCGCTCAGGGTCTGTAACTCCTTTTAGCGCAGTAAAGTAGCGTTCTTCAGCAAATACCGTAGTTAGGTTAAGACCGTGTGCAGATAGCATTTCTTGTATCTCTGCAGTCTCGTCTTTTCGCATCAATCCTGTGTCAACATAGACACAATGCAACTTGCCGCCAATTGCTTTGTTTGCAATGACTGCTGCAACTGTTGAATCAACGCCACCACTGCATGCAATGATTGCAATCTCATCGATTTCATCTTTCATTTTTTGAGATGATTCTTCAATGAATGAAGCAGCATCGAACATCAAGCATCCCTTCCGTTGACCTCTGCATCCATCTGCTTTACCTTAGCAACTTGGTCCAACTTGTTCTGTTTCAGTGCTGCAGCATAAGCTTCATTTCCAAGTGCTAAAATCTGTGTTGCAAGATATCCTGCATTGTCACCACGGTCTACACCAACTGTTGCAGCTGGTACTCCGGGGGGAAGTTGTACGATTGAAAGGAGGCTGTCAAATGGAACTCTGCCGCCACATGGTACTCCAATAACTGGCTTGGTTGTAAGAGCAGCCACTGCACCTGGTAATGCCGCTGCTAATCCGGCCATTGCAATGAAAACAGTGCATCCGTCTGCCTCAGCATCATGAATGATTTGTTCTACAAAAGCAGGAGAGCGGTGTGCACTCGCGACTCGTAATTGGTAAGATACACCAAAGTGGTCGAGAATTTTGGTGCACTTTTCTGCAACTGGCATGTCTGACTTCGAACCTAATAGGATTGTAACGTCCATGTTGTTGTGCCATGGACGGTAGTTCATCAACGTACCGAGTGAATAGAGTTGTGTGCCGGGGACAGTTTTGTATAATTGTATATCAAAAGCCAACCATGAACAGTGAAGATTTCGATGGCGATTTACAGTTTCGAATCATTGACGGTAGCAGTCCAGTTCCGAGTAACCATAGAGCAACAATTTATGTTCCAATAATACTCACATGTTGTATCATCTTTTCATCACTTGCGCTTAGTATGAATTGGTTTTTCATGGAAATTGAATATGATTTCGATGAACCAGGGCTAGATGATGTGAAAGTAACCTTGGAAGATGATTTATCTGAAAGAGAAACTAAAATCGTAATCGATGGGGAGAGAAGTAGAGATGTTGAAGATAATGATGAACTAGAAAATCAAGGTTATGAAGATACAGTTTCACAAAAAGTCACTCTAAAGGTTCTAACGATAATTGTATTAGTTTTCACTGGAATTTGCGCTCTTCTTAGTATTGTATCATTTACTAATTTCTTACCACTAATCAATATATCATCAGTACTACTATGGATTATACTACTACTCGTGGTTGTCGAAGTAGTATTTTTTGCTGTGTTCTATGATCCATTTGCAGGAGATGTAGAGAATGATGATTCAGGCACTGATGTCGAATGTGATGACGAGGACGTAGAAGGCGGAGGTACGCTGAACATATACGGAGAAGGAAGTGCTGAATGTACGATTATGGGAGAAGAGGCTACAGTCACAATTCAGTTCAATGCATCAAGTGGGTTTTGGTTCATGGCATTTCAAGTAGTGCTAATATTAATCGCAGCAATATTCAGTACTGCTCACTCACGAAGCCTAAGTAAAAACCAGTCAACTACGAAAATTCATATGTTTTAAGGTCAGGATGTATTGTAACACTAGATACACTGTGTGACTTTTCGGGGTAATGCCAAATCCAATTACCGGCTGCTAACATGTGCCCTCCTGAGATGACAGATACAGGACGGCTGTTCACCAGTGTTCTGAATCTACGAATGAAAGATGGTATTATCCAAGCAGGAGTATCTTGTAAGTTCCATACATCCTGTGGCCATTCTCTATTACGATTGAGAAGTCTTCTGACTTTTCTTTTTTCATCATTCAGTAAATTAAGCGCCCTTGATTCCAAAGCCGAGTCTGCTCTGTAATCAAGTAGATGAGCTGAAAGTAAATCATTTGCTAAAGTTAGTCTTCCCTGCCTGGCTGCAATACCCGCTGCCCTTGGAACTATTCTTCCACGGCCCGAACAATCTACTTCGGTCAGAATTTGGTATTTTCTTATTGATTGATTGTTACTCAAATAATCTTCAATTTCTAGCCTCTCCTGCCACAAAAAGGGTGCAACCCAACGATACTCTGAATCTGGTTCTAAGTGTCGAAGAATTAGTCCTCTAATGTCCAATGGATACTCGCGCATATCTTTTGATATGTCTGATTAAGTAGGGAGTACTTTTGCTCACTCTTCACTAAATGTGAAAGTGATTGGCGCATCTGCTTCTAGCATTATTTTACCATTACTCCTCAGTCCTCTAACTATGTTCGGACCAACCCTGAAAAGAGGCCTTGCAGCCCATTTTTTGTGCATATAAGTAGCCCCTTTAACGTCAGGTAGCGGCACTCTTGGGTCCCAATCACAACGGTATGATTTACCTGAAAGTGCAGACAATGCTGCTGCGGTTCGATAATTGATAGTCCATGCCATTATTGCTAAAATTGCTTGAACGAAACCTGGTGGTTGGAAAAATAGAATGAAAGCAGTAAATGGGGATACAAGCAAAACCAGCATGTCAACACGCCCAGGCATTGCATTAGTACCCAGCCAGACTGCGATAAGTGACAACATTAGACCGAACGCTAGAAAGAATGTTGCTAGAAGACCACCGTCTTTGAACAAGATGATCAGAAGCCCGCCGACTAATGGCAATAATGACCATGCCATCGGCCAAAGCATCTTCGGGCCGGGACCGGGAACTTCAACTTCGACCCAGTCCATACAGGCGGGTGTGAGGCATACGCCTTCAATCATTTTGTCAAAATGGTGTATTTGTCATCACTCATCGAACGGATAAGATAGTACCAAATTACGAGCAGCATAAACCTCGTCCACTCGTCTAACCTTGGTGGTCACAGGCGCATTGTGTAATACATCTGCATCCTCTTGCAGAACTTCAATGAATTTCCTAGCAAATTCATCAAGTACTTCTTTGGATTCAGTCTCTGTCGGCTCGATCATCATACATTCAGGTACAATTAGTGGGAAGTAGACAGTAGGTGCCATGTACCCTTTGTCTAGCAGCCCCTTTGCTACATCCATAGCACCAAGACCCTTTTGTTCTTTTAGAGGTGCTAATGAAAGGGTGAACTCGTGCTTGACAACATCTACTGGGGCTCCATCACAGAAAACATGAGATACACCTTTTTCTTCGGCTTCTTTCATTATCACATGACGCAAGTAATTAGCATTCAGAACTGCATGCTCAGACATTGTTTTCAAGTCCTTTCCATAGCGACGGTAAAATGCCCAAGAGCGTATTACTGCTCCACTATTGCCATGCCATTGCTGTACTTTTCCAATGCTGTGCGCTGGCTCCTGCCAGTGGTACCACCATTCATCATTAACAGTAGTTAATGTGTCACCTGAAGCGACTTCTCTACGCTCGACAATAGGTCCTGGTAGGAACTCAGCAAGATGGGACTTCACACCAATTGGTCCAGAACCCGGACCGCCGCCACCGTGTGGCTGACTGAAGGTCTTGTGTAGGTTGTAGTGGACTGCATCGAATCCCATGATACCAGGAGAGGTCCTTCCTAGAATCGCATTGAAATTAGCACCGTCGTAATACATCTGCCCTCCTGCATCGTGAACGATAGCTGCAGCTTCGGCAATCTCTGGCTCAAATACTCCCAGTGTACTAGGATTTGTTATCATCATGGCTGCTGTATCGTCACCAACAACAGCCCTCAATGCATCCAAGTCCAACCGACCATCTGCTTGACTTGGAATTTCGACAATTTCAAAACCAGCCATAGAGGCGCTTGCAGGGTTGGTACCATGAGCAGAATCTGGCACGATGACCTTTGTCCTGTTCAATTCGCCACGAGACCTAAAGTACTCCTGGAAACAACGAATTGCAGTAAATTCCCCTTGTGCTCCAGCAACTGGCTGAAGGGTTACAGCATCCATTCCAGCACAAATTCCGAGCATTTCTTGCATTTCATGGAATATCGCTAACGTACCTTGAATTTGATGCTCTGGCTGCAATGGATGAAGGTCTGCAATTCCAGGTAACTGTGCTATTACTTCATTGACACGAGGGTTGTGCTTCATTGTGCAGGAACCTAATGGGTAAAATCCAGTATCGATTCCAAAATTACGATTGGAAAGCCAAGTATAGTGTCTTACCATCTCTGGTTCTGAGATACGTGGCCACCTCGGTAGTTTAGAGCGAACTAAGGAAGAAGGGATCTGCAAATTATCTACTGGATAGATGGGGTCTGGCTGAGAATAGCCTCGCCCGCTAGCTCCATTGTGCTCGAATAGGTGACTCAAACTGTCACCCCCTTCATTGAAGCAACCCACACAGAGAGGTGGGCGGTCAGTAAATCAATATCCTTCGATGTTGTTTGGTCACAGAAAGATACGAGTAGCCAATTCTTATGTTCAGGATACCAATTAGACAAATCAAAACCACCTATCAAACCTTGAGTATCAAGATAGGAAATACATTCGGATGCAGAGCCAGGCAATTCCAGTACAAATTCATTGTAATGAGTGTTAGTGACATGCGGTATATTCAGGGAAGAGATTTCAGATAACTTCTGTTTTGCTAATTGGCATGCAGCCATATTCCTCTGTGCAAGCTTTTCAAGGCCTTCAGGTCCAAGAAGTGACATGTGCATAGCACCCATAAGTGCAATCAAAGTCTCATTCGTGCATATGTTTGAAGTTGCTCTATGGCGTCTAATATGTTGCTCTCTTGTTGATAGAGTCAAGCAGAAGGCCTCGTTTCCATCAACATCGATTGAACGGCCCACTATTCGCCCAGGCATCTGCCTTAGATACGCTTTGGTACATGCAAATATCCCATACAACGGACCACCATATGTGATCGGAGAACCAAGTGCTTGACCCTCTCCCACTACGATGTCAGCACCATAATTCCCAGGCGCTTCTACCAATCCCAAACTGACAGGAGATACGCCGACGATGAATGCTGTATTTTCGCCGATTATTTCTTTGACACTGGTAAGCCCTCCATCGAGAATTCCGAGAGGATTTGGTTGCTCAACATAAATGCCGCATGAGCCTGCGGCTTCTGATAGAGACTCCAAATCAAGAGTTCCATCGGGATTGTGACGAAGTGTCTTGATTGTGATGCCACCACCCTGGGTGTAGTTATGAATTACCGAGACCCTAGCTGGAGGAGTTAATTCGCTAACATATATTGTGTTCTTCTGGCTAGCCTTACGGTTATGCACCCTAACAGAACAAGTTATCGCTTCGGCTGCTGCTGTAGAAACATCGTATACTGAAAGATTAGCGACTTCAAGCCCAACTAATTCACTAATCAGCGTCTGGAATTCCCACATAGCTTGTAGCATTCCTTGACTAACTTCAGGCTGGTAAGGGGTATACGAAGTCAGGAACTCACCACGTGTAACCAATTGGAAAACACTTGCTGGAACATAATTACGGTTCAATCCCGCTCCAAGGAAATTCACACGGTCACCAAGCGCAACATTTGCACCTAATATCCTTCGTGCATCTGCGAGGATCTCTTCTTCAGATTGGGGACCGCGCAGAGGTAGTTCCTCGTTCATTCTTACCGATTCGGGTATGTCCGCGAACAAATCGTCCATGCTGGACATTCCCATGGCTGCAAGCATCTCTTTTTCTCGTCCGAGATTGGGTAGTTGGTCAACCATAGTACGGCCTCCGGTCTACTCCCAGCGCGTAACCAACATGAATGTTGGTTTAATGGCAAAGGCAATTGAGGGGGACTTACTCGCCTAGATATGGCGCGAATTGCGATGGTTGTAACCAACGCTTGTGCTCCAGATCCTAGAGTTGAAAGACATGCTCGTTGGTTGATAAATGATGGTCATGAAGTTGAAATATTTGCTTGGGACCGAGAAGGTAACATGCCTCCAAATGAGGCACTGGGTGGCTATAATATCAAACGCACAAACTTTGGGAAGAACTCTAAGCGAAGTTCATTAGGCACCTGGATGACAAAGAATAAATTCATTTCAAGTCTCAAAATCGATGCAGATTTGTTGATTCTAAACGACACGGATACTGCAGATGTCAGTTTTAATGGCAAAATATTGCTTGATATTCACGATATGGCGCATACTTGGCCGCTCATGCGGGGGAATTCATTTCTTCACAAATGGGCTGCTAGAAGTATGCTGAAACAGGCCAAGAGGATTATTTCCAAATCAGATGCAATTATCGTATCTGCACCGGGTTTTGCGGATTGGATAGAATTGCAACAACTTGAGCCTGTGGTCGTAATGAATAGAAGAAACTCTCAATCACTAGAAAAGTGCCAACAAAAAGTGCTCGGCTATTTTGGAAGAATTAGAGAAATTAATTCGATTAGGTTCATGATACAAGCAGCTGAAACTGCAGGATTTAGAATTATTATTGCAGGAGATGGAGATGCTGTGGATTCAATCTTAGGTGAGTTCCCTGATTTGGACTACAGAGGGCCATTTAATGAACAGCAATTACCGAATCTAGTTGGAGAGATAAGCGTGATGTACGCCATGTATGATCCGAAAAGAGGGAACATCATGCAAGGAGCAATTCCTACAAAAATGCTCGATGCTGCGGCCTTCGGAAGACCAAGTGTGGTGAATGCTAACACTCCTATGGGTGACTTATGTGAATCTGAAGGATTAGGAGTCACAGCCGATTATGGAGACGTTTCTAAAATTGCAGAAGCAATAGAACAAGCCCATAGTATCGAAATCACTAGCACTAAGGGTGAAGACAATGAAGCCTTCCTGTCAGTTGTCAACAAATTGTTGAACTAATCTTTCCATTTTGTCCATGACTCATCGGCATTTTGGTACCAGTTATCGCCATCATTAGCTCGGAACCATACTGTGCCATTTTCATCAGGATCAAGGTAATCACCAGCAGGCAAACCTTCCCAAGACTCGACAGTATCTTCATCCCCTGTTCCTACATCATTAGTTTCAGTGTCTACTTTTTCATCTGAATCGACAGTCGGAGGTTCATCAGTACCCAACTGCTCATCTTCAGGCTTGTTCGTTATTGAATCGCTTAGATTCAATTGAGGACCGGGAGGTGCAGGCATTGGTAAATCAGTTAATGACTTTGGAGCAGAAGTTTTCTTCTTAGGTTGTGGCTTTTTCTTGAGCATAACTGCGATTACTCCCACCAATAATAATGCCACTACTCCACCAATAATTCCAATCAATGTAGTAGTACTCATGCCATCATCAGAAGCAGAAGAAGCGCCGTCATCGGTACTCTTTCCTCCGTCACTAGGTTCTGTAAGTAGGCAACCTGGGTAATTTACATCATCATCAAATCGCCCATCGGGAACCTCTAACGGACACATGTCTGCAGAAGTCGCATTCTCTACGAATACTCCTGGCCAATCCTCATCTCGAGAGTCATTCCATTCTGGATTACCCCAGTTGTCGCCAAAACCATCTTCGTCGGAGTCATACCATTGTGTTAAGTCAATAAAGAATGCGTCTAACCCATATCCAAAACTATCCCATTTGTTAAGTCCCCAAAATACATCTGAATCTGAATAACCATCTCCGTCAAGATCAGGACAGCCATATCGATCGATTGTCGATGTTCCTTCTTTGTCGGTACAGTAGTCAACCATTTCTCCGCCAAAATTATCTCCATATCCATCACTATCAGCATCAGCCCATTGACTTGGCTCATTTACGAAAGCATCTGCTCCTTGAGCTACGCTCCAGGAAAGTTCAGGGTCTGAATATCCATCGCCATCTGAATCGATACAGCCAATTCTATCTTCGCTTGAATTACCGAAAAAGAATGGACAGTCATCCGGGTTATTACCGCTAGGGTTGTCACCGTATCCGTCTCCGTCTCCATCATTCCATTGAGTTTCATCTTGGAAGAAAGCATCCACTGCATCCGCCCAACCGTCTGAATCGAAATCGGGGCACCCCTTCATTCCACCAAGTGTTGCTGTTCCTTCTTGAAGAGGACAGAAGTCCACTAGGTCTGAGAAACCATCGTTATCATCATCAGTATCTTCTCTGTCATCAATGCAACCATCACCATCGTTGTCATTTGATGCATTTTTTCTCCAGTTAGCAATACCATTTTTGCATAAATCGACTTCATTGATTACGCTATCATTGTCATTATCATTGTCTTCATTGTCGTTTCGACAGCCATCTCCATCTCTGTCGTTAGACTGACTAGAGTTCCAACCTACTTCTCCACGTGGGCAGTTATCATCCACATCGAAGATTCCATCGTTGTCATCATCTAAGTCTTCATTTGAATTTTCATCCTCACAACCATCTCCATCTTTATCGGTCTGAACTTCTGAGGTCCAATTCAATGATCCTTGATAACAATCATCAACCAAGTCATCAATTCCATCTCCGTCATCATCTGGGTCGCAGGCATCACCTACGTCATTTCCATCATAATCAACCTGCAATTGGTTAGCAGTGTACTGACAATTATCTTCAGTGTCAAGAACTGAATCACCATCATCGTCAACGTCTTCATCTGAATCTCTGCATCCGTCTCCATCCATATCACTAGAGGAATCCAGAACCCAGTCTAAATGACCTGAAGGACAGTTGTCTAAATCATCTGTGATGCCGTCATTGTCGTCATCATTATCTTCTTCGAGATCTTTGCAGCCATCGGAATCATGATCGAAAGAAGTATTGGATTGATTCCAATCCATTTCCCCATATTGGCAATCATCTAGTACGTCATGTAATCCGTCGTTATCATCATCAGAATCGCAAGCATCTCCTCGCAAGTCACCATCAAAATTACTCTGATTAGAATTAGGAGTATTCAAACAGTTGTCTGTATAATCTGTAACTCCGTCATCATCTTTGTCATGCTGGAACTTCCAAACGAAAATATCCTGCTCAGTTGCAGTTCTGGGCGTTCCTCCAAACCAGACAGTTCCGCTAAAGTCTCCACCTGCAATCAATGAGCCGTCATCCAAGGCTAGTAATCCGCCAACGGTGTCATTTCCTGCACCGCCAAGACTCATGGCCCATTGGAAATCAGAATCGAAGTCGATTTGGGCAATGAAACTATCATAGTACATTGTACTCGAGTTCTTTTGTAATGTGAAACTCCCAAACTTCATCTCTGCAAGTTGAGTTCCACCAAACTGAACTTGTCCCTTTAGATTAACTGAAAGGGCTTGCAGCCTGTCGTCTTCTGGACCACCTGCATTATATTCCCACAATTGAGTACCATTCATATCGTACCTGAGTAGTAAAACATCCCAACTACCCTGTCCTGTAACAACAGTCCCTCCTTGTTTCTTGAAGGTCTGGAGGAAGTTGCCACCTACTACAACCCCTCCGTCCGGATGCATTACGATGTTGTTGAAGTAGACTCCACAATTTGTACCAAAGCATGTGGAACCGGCTGAATTTTGTCCCCAAATGAAATCTCCATCTTCAGAATATTTCACCACGAAACCGGCATATGTCGATTGTGGAGATGAGGTAAAGGAATTATTCCATGTTTCAACACCGGTATGATATCCCGCAGCGTAAGCTGCATTTGTTGATGGTTCAACAACTATCTGATAGGGCACAGAAACACCTGTTCCATCTGAGTCTTTTGCCCAATCCCACAATGAAGTGGTTACATTGTAGTAAGCAATGAAAAATCTAGCATTTTCAGAATACGTTTGTGCCTCTAATAATGATGAATCAAACTCAGTGAAGTTTTGGTAATATCCAGTAACATACAGATTATCATAATTATCTGCAGCAATATCCCAACCTACGTCAATATCAAAACCTCCGAATTTCATTGCCCAATCAAATTGTCCAGTACTATTCACTCTAGCAATCCAGCCATCGAAACCAGTGGTCGAAACAGTTGTATTGCCGAAATTAACTTCTCCTCTGAAGTATCCAGTTCCGTAGATATTGTCATTCGAATCTACAGTCACCCCTCGACATTCATCATAGTATAGCGCAGTTCCTGCTGATACAGCCCACATCCAAGAACCGGTTTTAGATAATTTAGCCATCAAAATGTCGCCTTCGCCTTCGGTATTAACAATAATAGAACCAAATTGTGAAACCTGGTAAATCGACCCGCAAATGATTACATTGCCTTGAGAGTCTAGAACCATTTCGTAGATCTCGTCATTACTGTCTGAACCGCCTGTTGCGGACCAGTTACTGTTGGTTGCACGCCCCATCCCAATCGAGTTCAGGGCCTCGACTTGAGGCAATGTTAATTCAGAATCTGGAATTAATCGACTTTCAACTTCTGGCCGATCAACTGTAAACCCATTCGAATCACTTACCTGTGATGTCACAGGGATTAGAGAGAGCAAGAAGCAAGCAAGAATCCCCAGGGCAATCATTCGGCGCATGTAACTGCGTGGGATATCACCCTCATCAATTCAACGCCCCTAAGGGGCGTTATCAGACAAAGGGTGGACGAGCGATTATTGCTCTGACTTTTTTACGAGGAGATGCCACAATCATTACTTCATCTCCAGGTTGAACTCCCGAAATATAACCAAGGCCAATTCCTGTTCTGTCCATCGATGGAGCAGGGGCTCCACTGGTTAGAATCCCGATGACATTTCCATTCATGTCTTCGACTTCTTTGCCTCCGCGAGGCAGTGGTCCACGCTCTAATTGTCTGACCCCCCATAATCTCGCATCTTCTTCACTGTGAGAAACAACCCTCTCTCGGCCCACGAACTCATGTTCGATATCGAGACCAAATGGGACATTAGTCTCCCATGAATCACGATGAAGTATCTCGTTATCATCCAAACTTGGTGGTGCGAAATCTACTCCTGAAAGTAAGAATCCTTTTTCCAAACGTAAAGTATCTCTTGCCCCTAATCCAATAGGAGTGGCTCCAGCTTGGATTAGTGCCCGCCATAATGTACTTGCATCCTGATTTGGAACGAATATTTCGTAACCCGCCTCTCCTGTGTATCCAGTACCTTGAATCCATCCACTTATTCCAAGCGGGTTTTCACCAATCAAAGACCACTTGAAGCGACCTACATGGTTTGATTCACCTAACACTGATTCGCACAATTGCTTAGCATTGGGGCCTTGGAGTGCTAAGATACTGGTCTCAGGAGAAAGATCTTCTAAAGATATTGAACCATCATCTGGCAGCAGTGAGTTGAACCATTCCCACATCACAGGGATCATGCTTGCATTAGGAACTCCTAGAACCTCTTCTTCTGAAACTACTGCAAAAATCATGTCATCGATTAGGAACCCTTCATGATTAAGAAAGTGTGTGTAAGCACATCTACCAGCCGAGATAGAAGTGCATTTCTGGGTAGCAATTGATTCCAACCATTCTTTTACACCAACACCTTTGAAACGAAATGAGCCCATGTGAGAGACATCAAAAAGACCGGCATTTGAGCGACAGGCTAGATGCTCTTCAGAGATGTTCGAGTACCAAATTGGTAACTCAAAACCATGAAAATCAACAATGTTTGCGTTTAACGAAACATGGTCATCATAGAGAGCCGTGCGGACTGGTGCTCCATCACTCATGATTCTGTGGTGGCGCACTCAGCATTAAATCATCACTGATAGAATATCATACATTATTTGCCAGAATTACGCATTATCGACCAGTTCTTCCTAGCCAAGCCTTCAAGCGCCACTCCAGACAAACCACCCCATAGCCAAGGATGATCAATCTGTAATGTCAAGAGTACCGCCATAGCGATTGAAGCTACAATCCAATGATGAAGCCAGAATAAATTGTTACGAACATGGAATTTGATGTTTTCAGTAATCCACCTTGTTGCTGCAAAACAACAAATCATTGAAACCGAGTAGTAAGCGAATTCCATGATTTACTTGTGAATATGGAGGATTATAACCCCTTTCAATGTCAATACTCTACGGGTACAGGATCTAGCATCCTCCAAAGATACCAACTTGCGGCAGTCCGGTATGGAGCCCACCTCTTTGAGATCTCGAGAACATCCTCCTTTGAGACGGCTTCTGGAACCAATAGTTGGACCCCTTTTATCAAACCAATATCTCCGATACTGAATATGTCTGGTCGCAGTAAGGCGAATATCATTATCATCTCGGAAGTCCATGGCCCAATGCCTCTAAATTTTGTGAGATGCTTATTTATTTCAATATCAGATAACTTATCCCACTCAGCAGATAAAAAGTCAGTAGAATTGGTAGCAATTCCGTGTATATATTGAGACTTCGGCCTAGTTATCCCACTAGTTGCCAACTCTTCAGGAGAGAATTTACAGACATTCTCTGGAGTCATTTCCCCGACTAATTCACTAAGGCGGCCCCAAATAGAATCTGCAGCAATTACTGAAATTTGTTGACCCACTACTGATCGAACAAAGGTAGCGAATATGTCTCCCTTGCCGGTAAGGTGCTCTGAGTCGTATTTTTCAACCACTGGTCCCAGAACTTCGTCTTTCAAGAGGAAAACTACCGCATTATCCCACCAATCGGGTTTCCCAGTAATCATAACCTCTCGCTTGTCTTCGATTATTTTACTACTTGCTTTATTCAACGATTAAAAGGAACTCCGCGAATTATTTCATCCCCAATCTTCACTACTTCAACAATGAATCGGTCAAGAGATTCCTTCGTAACCCCAGGGTTAGCGATTACAGCTCTTAGGATTACGTCTTCATTGACATTTGATTTTGACACCATGAAGTTACCAGATTTAACTAATCGTTCACGGATTTGATTGTTAATATCATTGTGATCAATACCATCTACTGTATACCGGAAACATACATTTGACCAATCTCTTTGAGACCTCATCTCTAATTTATCGTGAGAGTTTACTGTTGATTCTAGATAATCTGCTAAGCTAACATATGATTCGATTAGCCTGGCCCAACCGGCGTCACCAATTTCTCTCCATGCCAAGAATAACTTCAATGCATCATTCCTTCTACCACATTGAAGGCTAATTCTGCCTAAGTCTACGTCCTCTGTCTCTCCGTGGAATAGGTAATGAGCAACATCACCATGAGAACAAATTTTTCTCAATATCTCTGGACGCTTGATTAAGAAAGCCGAACAGATTAGAGGCACTCCCATCATTTTGTGCGCATCCCAGCATACAGAATCTGCCAATTCAACACCGTCCATCAAACTACGATGTTTGGTACTGAACATGCAAGAACCACCCCAGGCAGCGTCAACATGGAACCATATTTTGTGGTTTGAACATATTTCTGCTATTTCTTTGATAGGGTCAAAGGCACCCCTAACGGTAGTGCCAGCGGTTGCTACTACGCAAAAAGGAATCTGTCCATTTATTTTGGTTCTCTGAATCTCTTCATTCAGTTTATCTGAACGCATTCTACCTTTATTGTCACAAGGAACTTTGATCACATTTTCGAAACCGATGCCCAAGACATTGGCTGCCATCAATACTGAATAATGAGATTCTGCTGAGACATAGCAAACTAGTTTTTGACAATCAAAACCACGTTGCTGACCCAGCGGGTCAATCTGATATCTCGCACACATCATCCCAATCATGTTGGCATTAGAACCACCTGTGGTCAGAGTACCATTTCCATCTCCAAAGCCAATAATATCACACATTCTTCTGATTAGTGCTTGTTCAATTAAAGTTGCATATGGAGACAACTCGTAAGTATACATCGAATTGTTGGTGATGCTAGCGATAATTTCCCCTGCAAGAGCAGATAAATTCATTCCGCCCCAAAGTGGGTTCATGAAACCGGGATGGTCGGTACGTACGCTATAGCGAAGGTATTGGTCAAGGTCAGAGATTACAGCCTCAAGACCTAAACCCTCTAGTGGCAAATTTAGATCTGCTGTTTTACGAAGACTTGATTGAGGTATGAAATCAACTATGTCTTCCGAGCCATCGAGATACGAACTCACTCTTTGAAGAACTGCGGCCAAGAATTCCTCTGAGTCCAAATGCATTCCTCTAAACACCCCTAATGAAGGCGGGTTTAGAACCCTGCGCATACTGGGGCTAACATGGGGCTGGCAGAAAAGTATGGTGACTTGCCGCTCAGATTGCTATTAGTGGGCCATAATCCGAGTCAGCATTCATGGGATTCAGGACATTATTTTTCCCAGCCATCTAACAATTTTTGGAAACTGGTTACCGAATCCGGACTATTGGGGCCAGATGTCGAGGCAAATGATGATTCAATGGTAGAAAAAATGCAAATTGGTTTCACCGATGTAATTAGGGCCCCCCACAGCCAATCAAGTAGCATATCTAGGGTTTACTTTCAAGAGCAGCGGGCTTTTTTTTACAAGCGCATAAATGATAATGCATATCGGGTAGGGGCTCCTCCTGAGCGTATTGCATTTGTAGGTAAGCGTCAATTTTCTATGTTGTTTGACCCACCTTTGAAAAGCGTCGATCTGGGATTACAATTATTAGAACCTCCGGGATTCCCATTCAATACTGAAATATGGGTTCTGTCCACTCCTTCTGGCCGTTCACCGATGAAATGGGAAGAGCGCCTGCAACCTTACACAGAGCTTGCACAAACTATGCAATCTGCATTTTTCACTAGTAACATTGAATAATAGAACCTGCTGGAGCAAATATGCTTGGACAAGATGGTGCTGCATGGATTGAACGGTTACACATGCAGCTGGCTAGAAATTTGAGAGCAGCCAGTTGGTCGCAAGCAGAGATTGCAGACATATTAGGCTCAACTCAATCGACCATATCCCGCATGGCACACCGCCAACTACCTGAAATGGCAGGGACATCTGATGAATCAACAATTGATGGGTGGGCTCACGAAATCTCGATGGCGCTTAGGCAACTGGGGCCCAAAGCAAAGCCAAGCAGAACACGTTTCGTAATGGAGATTGCATTTGCACCAGGCCAAGTACTTCGTTTCGACAAATCCTTAACCGGTACTGACTTAGATTCAGATCAAGAACAAACATCATTGTTGAAACGACTTGAGTGGGCTGTATCAAGAATTGATGTAAATAAATTAAAACTTCAAATGCCAGCAGTTGGAATGAACATTGCTTGTTGCTTGGAATCTTCAAGGTCTTCTAGCGAAGTAGCAGCATTCCCTGGAAAGGTGACGATTGTTGAAAGCAAGTTACGTCACCATGAAACTCCATCATTTGGAGCATCAAACCACTTGGCGAATATGCTATTGCTAGCCAGAAGAAATGACAAAGCTAAGACCGCAATTCTCAACATTCATCCAGGGAATGATAAAGATGCCATAGAGACAATGTGTGAGGACTTGGATTTGAATCTAACTTTTGCTCCAAAGGGAGAACTAGTTCCCCACCAAGGAATCGATGTAATATTAGATGAAGGTGCCTTTGGGTGGGAACCGGCACTCTACATACTGGCACATAACCCATTAGAACTGGTGGACAGAATGCACCGTATTATTTCAGAATTGAACTGAGGTGAGCATATGAAGAGATTTACGTTTTTAGTAGGAGTATTGATTTTGAATTTGACAATTTCTGGTTGTTTAACAGATAAAATCGATGATAACAAAGCGAGCCAGCCTGAAGAATATGAATGGGTAGATGATGGAGAATTGGTTATTGTCACATACGACGTATACGGATTAACAGATGAAATGCTAGAACAGTTTGAAAATGAGTCTGGATATGAAGTTACTTTATTGAAACTTGACGATGCTGGGTCAGTCCTAGACCACTTGCTGCAACATAAAGGACAACAGGTTGCCGACATTGCGATTGGCTTAGACAACACATACCTCCAAACGGCAATCGATAACAATGTTCTTTGGGAGCATAATGCGATGTTACAGAACATATCTGAATCAGCACTATTACCTTATGATGGCCCGTTAGCAGTTCCTTTTGATCAAGGATATATTTGCTTAAACTATGACTCAGATATTGTTGATGGAGTCAATTACACAGTCCCTGAAAGTCTATGGGAATTGACTGAAGAAGAATGGGAAGGCAAGGTAGCAATACCATCACCGGAAACCAGCAGTCCTGGACGGGCTTTCATGACCGCCACAACAGACTACTTTTCCACCGATAGTGACAATGAAACGGAATGGACAGATTGGTGGTCGGCAATGTCTCTTAATGATGTGATAATAACAACAGGTTGGTCAGAAGCATATGAGACTCGCTATACTGGAGGCTATGGTGAATGGACTGATGGATATGTAGGAGACGCTCACATTGTTGTATCGTATTGCCACTCACCCGGAGTTGAGTCTTGGTACAATGGAAACTGGACAAAATCTGCAGCATTAGATATACCAAAAGCATCCTTCCATCAGGTTGAATATGCTGCTGCTTTAGAAGGAGGAAATCTCGACTCTGCATCAGCCTTCATCGAATATCTCCTTTCACCAGAAGTTAATTCGAAAATGCCAATCGAGAATTCAATGTATTCTGCTTTAGAGGGATATGACTTACCTGAAGAAAATGGATATCTCTTCCATTCAGTTGTTCCAAGCGAGCCTGCAGTTGTCAGCTCAGCGACGATTGCAAGCAATATGGAAGAATGGTTAGAGATGTGGAATAAAGCGATGGTTGATGCCTGAAATGAATATCAGATTAAGTAATTCGTGCGCTCTATTGGCGTATACATTACTCGTCATCTTGCCTCTTTGGTTAGCATTAGACAGACTAATTTGGGTTGCAGGTGCAAATCCATTAGATTGGTATTCATCACTAGAACAAAACTATGTTTCTCAAGGAGTAATTCAATTCACTTTTATCCAGGCTTTGACATCGACCTTGGCTACACTCGCTATTGGTTTACCAATTGCATGGCAACTAGGTCGGTACAAATGGCCTTTCCAATCATTCACAAAAGCCATTCTAACAATGCCATTTGTTATGCCTTCTATTGTTGCAGCCATGGGATTCCTACACATTGTTGGAAGAGCCGGTCTGAACATTAGAGTTGATGATTCGACTTGGTTTACAACATTGATAATTGCTCATGCTTGGTTCAATATGGCACTAGTAATACGTTTTTGTGAACCTGTAATCTCAACACTTGATCCAAGGCTAGAAGAGCAAATGAGATTACTACCTGCTGGTTCCAGTAAAACTGGAAGATTTAGGCACTTGTGGGCCCCATTGCTAGCACCATCAATTGCCGCAGCAGCATGCATGACATTCGTATTCTCATTCACATCTTTCGCCCTAGTTCGTTGGATTACATTGGGGGATAATACTCTGGAAAGTGTGATGGCTGGAATCGGCTCCTCTGCTGGTATAGAGGGATATATGATATCGCGTAATGAAATCGTATTGGGTTCATCGATGATACAATTCACAATATTACTTCTTTCACTATTCCTGATGTCTTGGCTTCAGCAAAAAAGACAATCATTACTGCCGCAGGTGTCCGAGGAAGTTGTCAAGCAAAGTAATCCAAAAGGTTGGACTGTCATCGGCCCCGCTCTTGCATTTGCATTATCTCCTTTGATTGCAGTATTTTGGGCGTCATTCAGAATCCGTAATACAGACTCCTCTGGCACCCATTACACATGGGAAACTTCTGGCTGGGAGTTTGCATTCTCTAGCAGCAATTCAATGACTTCCGCATGGGACGCATTATACAATTCTCTTGGATATGCGTCCTTAACACTCATAATAGCACTGCCACTGGGCTGGATTCTTGCACAAACAATTCTAGACGTAGAGAAAGATAAACCCCGTTTTGCGAGATTTTTAGATGTTCTAACTATGCTACCATTTGCTATTTCCAGTGTAATGATTGGACTAGGGGTAATGCTTGGAATGATTCGTATTGATGCTGAGTTTTTCTATTCCTTTTGGCCAACTCCTGCCCTGGCGCATGTAATGATAACTACACCCTTCGTAGTAAGAATCATGCTTCCTGCTTTGCGAGCAATAGATCCCGAATATGACGAATGCGGACGTACATTGGGAATCTCAAAATGGAGACGTTTTTTCCAGATAAAGTTGCCACTCCTAAGAGGTTCAATTCTCGTAGCTGTAATATTCACATTGGCAATGTCTCTTGGTGAATTTGGGGCATCTTGGGTCGTAACAAGAAACTCAGATTGGACAACACTTCCGATAATGATTGATTCGTTAAGGGCGATTCCCTACAACAATTCACTGACTGCACCTGCTGCATGCGCTGTGTCATCTGTTCTGATGGGCATAACTCTAGTATTATTCACGTGGGCGGAGAAGTTCCGCCCTTCAAGAGATGGAGGAATGTTTTGATGTTGAAATGCAGTGGTCTTTCGAAGTCATTCGAAAAAGAATTATTTTCAGATTTAGATTTAGAATTGGAACCGGGGGAAATATTAGCAATTACAGGGCCTAGTGGCTGCGGTAAAACAACCCTTCTCCGATGCATATGTGGTTTAGATAACCCAGATACTGGAACTGTTTTTCTTAATGATAAAAATATTGGAGAGCAGGACACTGAGAGGCGAGGCATTGGGATGATATTCCAGCAACCCGTACTATTCCCTCATCTATCCGTGGAGGGTAATCTACGTCTTGGTGACAAGAACGGAGATATTGATAGTGCATTAAAGGAAGTTGGTTTGGAAAACTTCGAACAGCGTAATGTCACATCTTTATCGGGAGGGGAGGGCCAAAGAGTTGCTCTTGCAAGAGCATTGCTAGCTAAGCCCAAAGTCCTTCTTTTAGATGAGCCATTCAGTTCTCTGGATGAAGATTTAGCCATGAAATTAGTAAGCGATGTTAGATCGATATTGAAGCAAAGGGGTTGCCCTGCAATTTTGGTCACTCATAACAGAATAGTTGCTGGGAAATTTGCTGATTCTGTCATTTCGATGTGAAATGGCCGTTACCATCATATGGAAGTGCGCCCCTAATAGTATTAGTGAACTAGATGGTTGGGACTCCAGTTGATGTAATACCTTACATTAGAGGTATACAATTAGTATTAATTGGTTACAATGGTTATACAAAAGGTTCTAGAATTGAAAACGACAAAATAATTCGTGAAGAGATTGCAAGAGCAACATCTAGAGTACGCAATCACATGGAAAATGTTTTTGATATTCAATTTCGAGAAGGAAATATCAGTTTAGCCAGAGCCGCAAAACGCTGCATGGAAGAGTGTGATTACCTAACTGAAGATGTCAACAAAGCTGCGTCTGGGATGGAACATGCATTCCTTTCAGGACAGCATTCGCCCTCAAATAAGGACCTGAAGAAGTTGATCAAGCACGACCATGAAGTTATTGAAATGATTACTAAGGCTGTCAACATTGCAAATAGTTCCGAACATTCAATGGCAACTGAAGATGGTAATTCCAAACAATTAGTTATGCAGACTACACAGATGATTACAAGTTGCCGTGGTTTTTTCGGAGCCCGAATGAATATTCTATCCGGACTGAAAAGTAAGAAAAAGAGGAAGTGAAAAGATGAGTAATTACAGATGGAGAGATTCACCCGATACAATTGCAAGATTGGTTAATGCAGATAAAATACAGACAATGTCGTCACAACAGGTTCTGCTCAAGCCTAACGAAGCATGTGCATTGATTGTCGACGGAAGAGTAGGAGACATACTTACTGAAACATTGCTGAAAAGTATGGCTGGTGGATTTGCTAGATGGCTAGGAGATAAAGTCGGTGTGACTGCGAATGACAGAAGACTTCTCTTCGCAATGACTGGCCCTATGGACTATTGGATTCCATTCGAGGGTCAAATTGCCAACGGTGAAGCCGTCAAAGGATTTGCTAATCTGAGACTAAGAATGAATTTGGAAGATGTCCCTAAGTTGTTAAATTATTTCGCTAACAATAGTCCAATTCTTACACGTGAAGGGCTGATCGGAATTATTGCCGCAGAAGTTAGAGCCAGAGTAGTAACTCCATGCCTAGCAACCTGTTCTAGTGCTGCTGACTTACGTAGTGCAATGTTCCTCGAAAGATTTGAGATGACTGCAGAATCAGAGATGAGAAACCTACTTTCCAATCTTGGTTTTACTATGCTCAAGGCATTCCCAATTACTGACCCAACCGACATGGAGAAAGTTGCAGAACACCGAGCAAAAGTCCAAGCACAAATGGAGGGGAACCAGGTCAATGTAGAAGCTCAGTTAGCGCATTTTTCTCAGACTGAAGCTCTGACTCTTGCTCGAATCGAAGTTGAAACTAATGTTGCTCGTGCTAAAGCAAGAGGCCAGGTGACTGTAGAATTAGAATCTGAATTAAAGGAATTAAGAGCACAAGAAGCGAAATGGGATTCTGAAATTAACTATGAAAGAAACAAAATGGAGATTCGGGTTGATGAAGCGGATGCCAAAACAAAACGTGCCATGGATATGTTTGCCCAAGTCCAAGCAAAGAAGGCTGACCGTATTGCAAACCAACAAAACTTCCAGCAACAGAGAATGGATAGTCAAAATGATTTCCAACAAAAAATGATGGAGATGGCGGCCGACAATGGCGCATTGACGCCAGAAGTTATGCAAGAGATGCTTCGACAACAAACTGCCCAGAAGGCAGTTGATGTTGGACGCACTGGCGGAGTTAATCCCTCCGCAAAAGTTTGCTCATGCGGGACTGTTTTACAACCGACCTGGAAAGCGTGTCCGAACTGTGGAAGCCCGATTGTCTGAAAAGTGAGAACTATTGGCAAGGCCATGTTCATGCGCCCGTGGAAGTTCTGGCAACCCCACTGGCGTGAAAGAGGAAACAAGAGGATTTTTTGGTATACAATTATCACTCTATTTGCAGCGATGGCATTGCCTTATTCTATAATCAACCAAATCATGGGTTACTTTGACAGATCTGTAATCGACCCAATCCTCCCGATTGACTCTTGGGTCCCATTCATTGGTTGGACCTTCATAATTTATGTGACCCTATACCTATACTACCCTGCTGCAGCCTGGTTTGGTAGAAGTAGTGATGAACGGATTAGAGAAATGTTCGCATTCTATCAAGCTCTATTTGTCATGACTTGGATTGTCAATTTGATTTTCATAATATTCCCAACAGAGGTATACATTCGTGACCAAATCCCATCAGATGTTAGGGCAGGAGAAGGATTCTGGGGATTCTGGTTCGGAGACATTATGCACAATACCGACATGCCATACAATGCGTGGCCTAGCCTTCATGTCGTCCAATCACTGATGATAGTAATGCTACTAAGGCATTGGAGGATTGTATTTGGTTGGAAAGAAGTTCTAACTTGGTTTGCTTGGATAGCACTTTGTATCTCAGTTATGACAACAAAACAGCATTTCTTTTTCGATTTAGCTACTGGAATAATTACTGGTTTATTCTGCTGGTACTGGATGTGCCTACCCGCTATGAAAGCATCTCACAACGAAGAGTGGAAAAGATCATTTCCTAGCGACTAAATGATTCACAATAACACCCTTGCAATTGGCTTAAGCATTCACAAGGGTTGCAGCGGAGCCATATAGCCCAGCACACTGCCTAGAGCGTATCAAGAGCGTTCACAAGGTCCCGCCACAGGTCTTCCATATCCTCGATACCAACCGACAAACGAATCAAGCCCGGTGTCATTCCTGCATCATATCGTTGCTTTTCTGGAATTGCTGCATGCGTCATTGTCCATGGATGGTTAATGAGCGATTCGATTCCACCCAAACTTTCTGCAGTCGCAAACAGTTTCAACTGTGCTGCGAACTTTCGTGCACCTGCTTCTCCTCCTTTGACCTCTAACGAAATAATGCCACCAAAGGCATTCATTTGTCGCTGTGCTATTTCATGAGTTGGGTGGCTTTTCAGCCCAGGATAAAAGAGGCGAGTGACCTTTTCATTGTCCTGTAATAGCTCTGCCAATGCCTGGGCACTTTCACAATGACGGTTCATTCGTAAAGCGAGGGTTCGCAGTCCCCGGAGGATGAGGAAACAATCCATCGGTGCTGGGACGGCACCAACGGCATTTTGCAAGAATGAGATATTCTCAGCAAGTTCCTTGCTTTGGGTGATTAAACAACCACCGATGACATCACTGTGGCCACCGATGTACTTGGTTGTTGAATGAACGATGATATCTGCGCCCAATTCGAACGGGCGTTGTAGAATTGGTGTTGCAAAGGTCGAATCAACTACGACGATAAGGCCGTGCTCTTTTGCTTCAGCCGCTAGTGATTTGATATCATGTACGGTGAGAAGAGGATTTGTCGGACTTTCAAGCCAGAGAATTTTTGAGTTCTCACGAACAACGTTCCCGAGGTCCCCGCTTTTCAGTGGGGAGTAAGTCGTTTCAATGCCGAAACGCGAAGCGATTTGGTCGAATAAACGAACTGTACCACCGTAAAGATCGTCGCATGCAATGACATGGTCGCCCTGTTTGAGCATTTGACTGATGGTTGTGATCGCTGCCATTCCGCTTCCAAAGCAAAACCCAAAGGCTTCTTGGTGAGGTGATTCCATTTCAGCGAGTGCTCGTTGAAGGGCATTTCGAGTAGGGTTGTCTCCACGTGCGTATTCATATCCAAGGTGCTCGGAAAAATCCTTCTGAACATAGGTTGATGTTTGAAAAATCGGGGTGTGAACTGAACCAGTCGTCACCTCAGGGTCTAAGGATGAATGCACGCAGCGAGTTGAGTCTCCAGTCATTTCACCACTCCCATCCGTCAACATCGAATCCGTTATCCCTTAACCACTCATCGTTGTAGACTTTTCCAAGATATGGATTTCCTGCATCAGGGAGAATGACAACAATCTTCGCCTTTTCTCCTGCTTGGTCTTGTTCAGCTGCAATGTCCAAAGCAATCTGTAAAGCTCCACCGCATGATCCACCGCAGAACAACCCCTCTTGTTTGGCCATACGTCGAGCCATTCGAAAACAAATCTCGTCATCAACCATTCGAATTTCATCAATTACTGAAAAGTCAGTCGCTGGTGGAATAAAGTCTTCACCAAATCCTTCAACTTTGTATCCATGAGGAACACCCATGGTTCCATCTTCGAACCATTGTTTGAGAATTGAACCTTCAGCATCTACGCCAATGATTTTTGGAGTTTCTTTCCCGTTTTCTTGTGCTTGTGATTTTAGATATTTCCCGCATCCAGTAATGGTGCCGCCAGTCCCCATGGTAGCGACAAAGTGAGTAATATCACCCTGTGTTTGTTGCCAAAGTTCTGGCCCGGTTGAAAGGATATGCGCTTTTGGATTAGATTGATTTGAATATTGATCTGGATACCAAGCCCCTTCAATCTCCTTGCTCAGTCGCTCAGCGACCATGTAATAGGAACGGGGGTCTTCTTTTTCAACAGCGGTTGGACAAATTTCAACTCGTGCACCCATGGCACGTAGCAAGTCGATTTTCTCCTTAGCCATCTTATCTGGCATGGTGAATACACAGTTATATCCCCGCTGTGCAGCAACCATCGCCAGTCCAATGCCAGTATTGCCACTGGTACCTTCAACAATGGTTCCACCTGGTTTTAGCCAGCCTTTTTCTTCAGCTTCTAGGATCATAGCAAGGCCGATTCGATCTTTGATTGAACCACCAGGACTGCAACGTTCGAGTTTAGCCCACACTTCAGAGCCTGACAAGCCAGCAGTCACCTTGTTCAGACGAATCAGGGGGGTGTGGCCAATCGCTGAAACTACATCTTCGAAAACGCCATGAGGAAGGGCCATATTGAAAGCCAATGAATTCTGGTTCATCAGACTTTTCTAATTCCATTCGAACACGAATGCTGACCGCATGGGTTCGCAGTAGGTCGCTGCTAACGCTACCCTATGTGTCACCCGTGATACAGTGGGCCCCCTTCGTATGATGGCCCAACTAAATTATACCCACACGACCAGCGAAGTTCATGCGGGGGCAGAAGAAAGCACTATCTTTTTTCTTGATGGCATTATTCATTGCCGGTTCTTTGCCGATAACCAGTCAAGTTTCTGCAGATGATGATATCGATAATTGGTCTGAACATGATGCTTGGTTGCACATCGAACTGATCTCATGGTCAGCTAATGAAACCGTTGAATGGGATAGTAACGGGGGACTCCCCGATCCTATCTTCAAAATATGTGTAGATGCTGATGGCGACAATCTAGATTGTTTCAACACACCAACTTGGGAAAACCAAATGATACTCAATAATTCTTGGAATTATTCAATTGATATTCCAGACCATTCCGATATGCTGAACATTACAATCGAGTGTGAGGACAATGATGCACTCAATGATGATGAATGCGATATGAACTCTGAGTTGGATGAGTGGAGATTGTATGCCGAATACAACTGGTCTGCGAATCCTAATCTCACAGTATCCGGTAATGGTGATGGCGACGGAAATGAAACATGGAAGAATGCAGCCTCAACCTGGAAATTTACAATCGGTGGATTTGGTGATGAAGATGGCGACGGTATTTTAGACGCCGACGATGAATGCCCGAATACTCCAGAGGGTGAAGAAATAGATCATGATTGGTGGCATGAGGGTTGTTCTTCAAGCCAAATCGATAGAGACGAAGATGGTGTTACTGACGATATGGATTTGTGTCCATCGACTTATTCTTGGTGGAGTGTTGATAATGAAGGATGTGCTGATGAGCAGTTGGATGATGATAATGATGGGGTAAGTAACGCCGATGATGATTGTACAAATACTCCTGAAGATTTTAATGCGTTGAATTCCAGAGGGTGTTCATTTGAAGATTTACAAGATTCAGACGGTGATGGAATACTTGATTTTGAGGATGAATGTTCAAACACGCCTGTCGGGGCAGAGGTCGATTACGTGGGTTGTCCGAACGATTCTGATGGCGACGGGGTATTCAACGGAATTGATGAGTTCCCAGGTGACCGCTCAGCATCAAAGGACACTGATGGTGATGGAATGCCTGATTCATTGTCGGGAACATCAACATCTGACCCGCCGCTTGTAGAAGACTTTGATGACGATAACGACAACTGGTCAGACTATGACGAATCAATGTGCGGAACTAATCCACTTGATGATTCGGACTGGCCTACTGACACTGATGGAGAAGGAACATGTGACACTCTTGACGATGATATAGACGGTGACGGTATTCCTAATCCCGATGACGCATTTCCGATGAATTACGGTGAGTGGTTAGATACTGACGGAGACGGCGTTGGTGACAATGCTGACCAAGATGACGATGGAGACAATTGGCCGGACTATGATGAAGACAGATGCGGTTCAGACAGTCTTGATTCAGACAGTATCCCTGAGAACATAGGAGATGATGGAGAATGTATTACTGGCCAAGAAGATGCAGCAGGAAGTGAGAGCGATTCGGGTTCTGCAGCATTCGGATGTTTAGGAATGATGGTTATGATTGGCATGGTTGCCTTCCTAGTACGAAAAGTTCGAAGTCCTAAACAACAACAAGCGTTCTATGCGCGAACCCAATCTGTGAGATCTCCAGTTCAGCAACAATCAGTTTCAATTCCTGATGCTTCATCGCGTGAAAGACAACTAGAACATCAAAGTAGACAAGCGCAAATCGAGGCACAAAGATTGCGCCAATTATTGACTAATCAAGCCCAATTAACACAACAACTGCAAAGTGAAACTGCTCAAAAACAAATGTCAGATGCAGCCCTTGCTGAAAAGCAACATGAGTTGGCAGTCGCTCAGCAGGAAAAAGAAGAGTTGGAAGCCAAACTAGCAGAAGCAGAAAAGAATACTTCTATCGTTCAAAACATCACTTACAATATTCAAGACAGTGCGATATCTGGAGATATTACGAACAAGATTACTCGAAACGATTTGGAATAATTCAATGTACAATCCTATTTCTGAGTAAATTGGATAGATACGAACGGGTTACGAAACCCTCTGCATATTTTTGTGATACAAAAGAGATTAAGAGAGACGAACAGGTTCTACCTTTTGATGGCCAATTAAGGCCTTGAATATTGATGGGTGAAGAATTGAGGGGGATTGTAAACCGGTCATTTCAAGAATCCAAAAGTAGGTTTTTGGGGGTGGTTTTGAAGAATAGTCAAACTTACTTTTACCCAGACATAAACTGCTTTGCAGTATCTTTTTTACGAGTGAGCGCCGTTTGTGGGTTAATCCCTGCGCCTTTTTACTCATCAATTGCTTGCTCTTTTTGGCAGATAATCTTTGAAGTTTTCACGGTATTCATCTAGCATTTCTCTAGTTGGTTTTGGATAGCGCCAAGGGAACTTCAGATAGCCCGAAGTTTTTCTTCCAAGTGCTATCATTCTCTTATTGGCTAACCTTCCAGTTCTAGGGCCGAACTCTTTCTCATACTCTCTGATTAAATCGGTTGTATCGAGATAATCCTCAATGAGATTTTTGTTTCCAATCTTCTCACCTTCGATAATAATTCCATTTATCTTATTCTTCAAATCCTTCCCCCAAGACCGAGAACGACCTAATGCTAATGCCGCCTTTCCTTGAGGTATTTCCATCTTGTAGAACATGTCGTAAAATGCCCGAACTGGATTAGGGTCAGATTCGTAGTAGAGATTCTGAGCAACTCCCTGAACTATCCCTTGTTCTGCGGCGGCTTTCTGACCTGCCTTGGTTTGGTCTAAGCGGATATCAACCTCTTGACCTCCAATACTAACTAGAATCGAACCAATGAGCGTGTCGTTTGCAGAAGGTACATTCTTGGTTCCAACTACAAGGTTATCATTCAACGCTACGATAGGGACATCATTGAACCAAAGCGATTCTTCAATACTAGGTGTAAATTTGTAGAGGTGGCCGAAATCTAAAGCCGACCTAGAGAACCTCTGAATGTCACGAACTACGAATACCATTTTTTTGCCTTTCTTGGCCTGTTCTACAGCCATGTTGATTGCCGCTATTAGTTGGGCCCTATCGTGCTTGGTTCCTGACCCCTGTTCAGTGAAAGTAGTACCTTTCTTAGAATGGCCCAATTGCTTCAATTTTGAATTGATATCTTTGACCTGAGTAGGCAGGGTTTCTGTCTGCTTTCTTGTTGAAACTCTTGCATATCTGACATCAGTTGAATCCTTCAGGGCTTCCTTGACTGTCACCATGATAATCACCAGTACACCTTGGGCTGTCTTTTCTGAGTAGGTTTCGATTTTCGCTTGAATGCACCTTCGATAAATTGACGCTTATGTGGAGTCCAAGTTTTCGCTTGTCTATCGAAAGAACCCTTGACGATTTTGATTCTTTGAATACAGGTTTTCTCAAGACTAGATTTTGAAACTCGGATAACATTCTTCCTCCACTTTTTGATATGGATTAAATCGTGGTCGGCATACTTTCTGATAAGATGCCAAACCTCGTCGTATTCGCTATCAAGGCTGAATCTATTGACTAATATCCAAGGCGACATCATAGCCACCTCCCCGATACCATTTCTAAGGCCATAGAGGCATCTTCCTTGTCCTCGAAGGTTCTAGTGTTCCCTCGGTTCAATCGAGTGCGTTTGCGGCAGCGTGGGCAAGGCGATTGAATATCGTCTTTCCAATCTAATCTAGACCGTCTGATGTGGTGTAGATTGCATTCTGAATTAGCGCATCTCCAAAGTATGTAGGTATGCTGTCTCGGCGGTTTGGATGGTGTAGGAGTACCCATGTTTCTGACTATCACTGCTCGGGCCTATAAGGTTGCTTAAACATCCTTTTCTTTTATCGTTAATTAACTTCTATTATCATAATAATAAGTAATATATTTCTTATCAGAATAATCTGATAATATCAAGAAAAGTAACATATTCACTTTCTTCAAAACCTCACTTTCCTCATCACTTACTTCACCCGTTTTGACGTTACCTCACTTCACCATACTACTACTCTCAATATAGTATTATTAAGAATAGAGACTATGATGAAGTGAAGTAAGTGCTTACCTCATTTTGAGTGAAGTGACTGATGAGGAAAGTGAGGAAAGTGACGGTTTTGATGTGGTCAATTTTTTGATCGTGTAGGGTTTGAGGTTGGTATCAAGTTGGCATTACTCGGCATGTTGGTATACCCAGTGATTATGGGCAGTTCATGAACGATATAGCAATAGGGACTACACTAGGGTTCTTGATAATCATGCAGTCATTTCTGATATACGAATGTCTACGAATGAAAACCACTGTTGGAACCCATTCCTCCGACCTCAAAACCGAGATGGGAACTCTAGGGGAACTCCTAGATGAAGCCCTAGACTTCCTAGCCGATGCAGTTCCGAAACCGCAGGGAATTGTAGCAAATACTCTTTCGCAGCCGGATATCAAAGAGTTGTTACTCGGTTCTATTATGAATAGGATGATGATGCCATCTGAACATGGCAGCCCGCAGGAACCGCAAGACAGGCAGAATGATGAAATCACGGAGAAGGTCTCGTCCTAAGTTGAACTTAGTCGACACCGGAGTATCTCTAGTTGTAGCAAACGCAGTAACTCAAGGATTAGGAAATGCAAATCTAATGGATTTCATTACTGGTCGTAGAGATGGCAAATATGTTGCTGGAAGCGATGGTACAATGAGATTGACAATTCCTGAATTATTTACAGGAGTTACGACTTCCAACAACTACGATGGCGGTCTAGGTTCAATCCTCGCACATAACTTCAAGAAGAATGGAATGCAGATGTTAGGTACTGTAATTATTGCGCCTATGGTTGCAAATGTAGCAAAGAAAGTTCTACGCAAACCTGTCCTGACTCCAATGAATAGAATCATCAAGCAAACTGGTCTTGATGTAAAGGTCTGAGGTGATTAGATGGGAACTCAAGCAATTACAGCAATCGTGGGCAATTCTAGAATGAGCAAGACATTTTCTGACACTTCAACAGATGGACAATGGGACCAAAATATAATGCTAGACGACCTTGGTAACAATCCTCTAGGTATCTTGATGCCGGGAACTACAATCAATCATGTATGCGTCGTCTATACAGCAGGACTTTGCGCATGGAGAATCATTTGCAGCGTAACTCTACAAGTTAAGCGTGAAGGATGGGCTTCTCTAACTGGATATTCAGATTACAACCAGTGCATTATCGCCCCATATACAATCGGTAAGACTGATACTTTGCAAATCCATCCTCAAGCAGTAGATGCCACGGCAAATCAATCCAATGTTCAAGCATGGGTTACTTCCAACAGTGGAACAGAATTGTATTCCGTTGAGGATGTTGCAGACAATACCGCAACTCCAATTTTATCAGCCGTCAACAATCTTGGAATTGGAGATTCTATCTTCGGTCAGACCATGACAGCCATGAGCGTTCAAGTTGAAGACGGTGGTACTTTGAAAGAAGTGACAGTTACAGATTCAGCAGGTGGTGTCATCTATACTGCCTATGGAACCAAGAGAGGATTAACTCCGGGTTCAAGGTCTAACTACTACAATATCGACCTCAAAGGATTGAACATCCCGGTAAGCAAAGGGTACATTCTGAAAGTCAAGACGGTCAGTGCGTGATTCGCATGGTCAATGGATATCCAATTAATTGGGCATTATCTACTGGTAGTAAGTTACGGCAGCACCCACTATACATCAAGTGGTCGAATGTAGTGTTTGGCGCAATTGACCCCGGAGAAGTACAGGGGGATATTGACGCAATACTTCCTAACTCAGACAATGCCGAGATACTAGCCTACTTGTCATGGGTATACAGAACGAAGATGTTGTAGGTGGGTTAGATGCCAAAGAGAGCCCCTGACCAAGTCATAACCCATAGAGTCGAACTAGGCGAGTGGGAAAGACAGAATGTTGTCAGACCAATAGCAGATGTTAGAATCGTGAAAGATGCTGCAACAGGTGCTGCATATCTTGTAGGGGCTGGCGCATTCGGAGTAGCGATATTCATTCTATGGCAAGTGACAGAAGAGTTGTTCGGTTGGTTCACTGGACTCGTAGAAAGAATACCTACGAATGTCGAAGAAGTATCTGCGCAATCACCAACAGGTAGTGCAACAACTCGTCTCAGAAATTGGTTATTCGGTTAGAACTCTTGATGATGAGGCCAAGTACAATCATTACAATAATCGTCTTTACCAAAAAGAGCCTTGATTCTCTTCCTCGCCTTTTCATTCATCTCAGGGATTTCAAAGTAGTTAGATTCAGTCAATAATTGACCACATTTCTTGCACTTTTTCTCTTCCATATTTTACTCATTATCAGCATTGTATTTGATGCTTATTCAGGGTGATTTGAAACCTACGAAAAAGTGACTTTTACTCACCTATTCACTGGCGCGCAGTACATCATTACTCAGTGAGCGCCGTTTGTGGGGCTCGAACCCACGACCTTGGGATTAACAGTCCCACGCTCCACCAACTAAGCTAAAACGGCATCCCTGCCGACATGCCTTCCCTATATGACGGCTTCCATCAAAACCGCATTTTTCAAGCTGTGATTACTTGCAAAATCCTGGATTGCCTTTCGAAAACTTCGTCTGTGATTTCTAATGAGTTTTCGATTAACTGAACCTGTTTTGCTGAGAGTTCGTTGTTGACGTCGAATCTAATCCAAGGCATTCCTTGGATGATTTCTTGACCCGGTGAAACTAGGAGTTCTGCCCCAATCCCATGATCAATATCGTTGTTGTCGCCAGTTCTTCCAGCACCTAGATTGCACAATACTTCTCCGATTGTTAGAGCATTTATTCCTGCAATCCAACCTGACTTTGTAGCCATAATCTCATGTGTCTGATTTGCTTTAGGCAAAACACTCCAAGGTTCATCAACCAAATTATCGATTACTTCAGTTGCAACTCCTTGGCGAGAGCACATTTTCTTGAATTCCTCAAGTGCTCTGCCATCATTGATTGACTGTCGAATATCGAAACCCAATGCATCTGCCTGACTGTAAACCAATTCCATAGTGTCAGCAGGTCCTCTGCCAGTCAGACAGTCGATGCATTCTACAATTTCATGACTGTTTCCAAACATTAATCCTATTGGATTGTCCATCTCTGTGACCTGCGCAGTTACTTCCATACCTAAATCGGTTCCAGTTTTGACCATCGATTTAGCAAGAGACACAGCATCCTCCTTATTCTTCATGAATGCTGCATTTCCACATTTGACGTCTAGAACTAATTTCTCTAAGCCTTCTGCTGCCTTTTTGGAAATTATTGATGCAGTGATTAACCCAATTTGTGGAACGGTTGCGGTGATGTCTCTTATTGAATACAAGATTCTGTCAGCTGGAGCTATATCTTCGGTCTGCCGAGAAATAAAGCAAGGATTGGTCAACATTTCGGCCATACTAAGTCCAGTGTTGAAGCCAGGTATTGCTTCCAATTTGTCTATCGTTCCACCAGTGTGTGCTAATCCTCTACCAGCCAACATGGGTATTGTAGCCCCAGCAGCCCTTAGGGCAGGAGCTAGGACAATACTCATCTTGTCACCTACTCCTCCAGTTGAGTGTTTGTCGACCCTTGAGGGAGCAACTTGCATTCTATTTCCTGCATTCAACATCTCTTGTGTAAGTTGGCTAGTCTCGAACGGCGTCAAGCCATTGATTTGGCATGCCATCAAGAATGCTCCTAATTGTTCCCTTGGGATTTGGCTGATATTTGTGCAGATGAATTTGAAATCTTCTGGCTCTAGAGATTCTCCATCGCGTTTTGATGCTAGAATCTCAGGCATTGTTCTCATCTGGAACACCTTATGATGCTAAACCAATTTCAACTAATCTTTGATGAAGATAGTCTCCTGCATTAATCGAATCATACAGTACCTCTCCACCGGTAAGTTCTACGAATTCGGGAAGAGGCGTCAGGTCAACTTCATTCCTTGGATGTACAAACATAGGCATCGAGTATCTGTCTGAAGTTGCATCTGGAGGGTTGATTACTCTGTGAGTAGTAGATTTGAAAAGACCATTTGTGAGGTTTTGCAGCATGTCGCCACTATCGACAATAATGTGGTCATGGTTACCTTCAACTTCAATCCATGAACCGTCATGGTCCATTACTTGTAAACCATCAGCCGTAGCGCCTACTAGGAGCGTTATGAGATTAATATCTTCATGTTGGGCACTCCTGACAGCACCTTCAGGCGCATTTTGTCCAAGTGCTGGGTAGTGGATTACTCTGAGGATTGTATTACCATTGTGTGCCATATCTGGAAGCCATGATTCAGGCTTGTCGAGATATAGTGATGCTGCGGCTAGAAGTTCTGAACTCATCGATTCCATTGCGATATAGAGGCCATCAATAGAATGCTCGAAACTTACTGGTTTTTCTGGCCAGATATTTTTATGAAAGTTAGGATCATCAATCGTCCTCCCTGTTTGCCAGAACTCTTTCAAGTCCGGAGCAGGGTTGTCTTTAGCATGTTCAACACCGTATGGCGTGTAACCTCTTTGACGAAATAGTTCGGATTGTTCATACTGGGACTTTTCTTCTTGAGATAACTCAAAAAAATCCTCTGCCACAGAATAGGATTGTTTGATCGAATCAACATCAATTCCATGTCCAGTTAGTGCAAAAAATCCAATGTCCTGGAGGGCTTCTCCCATCTTCTTTACAAATTCATCACGGCGCTGTCCGCCAGCCCGCCAATTAGATAAATCGCACACTTCTAGTGTTCTACTCATTTTAATCACGTAATTTTGCGATCAACTTTAGCATTTCAAAGTACAACCAAATTAAGGTCATAGTTAACCCGAATGCACCATACCATTCCATATTCTTTGGAGCACCATACTTTACTCCATTCTCAATCATTGCGAAATCGAGGATTAAGAACATAGAGGCAACACCCACGAAAACTAGGCTAATCAGAATACCAATCGGTCCGCTGCTGTGGATAAAGGGTATGCTTGTGCCCATGAAACTCAGGATGAAATTGAACAGATAAACCATCATAATTGCTCCTGCCATCGACATAACGATCAGTGTAAATCTCTCTGTGGCCTTGATAATCTTAGCTCGGTACAATGAAAGCATTACCAGGAACACAGAAACAGTTCCAACCAACGCTTGTAATACAACCCCTTCTGAGCCTCCAAGGTAGTAATTCTCGACCATAAATGAAAACGAACCTAGGAATAATCCCTCAAGTAAAGCATACATTGCTATCAAAATTTGCGGGTTATTCGGCCTTGAAAACATTATTATTAGGGCCATGATAAATCCACCAATTGCTCCTCCTAAGCCTAGCAGCATAGCAAAACCTGGGTTCTCCATGCTTACGGTGTAGGTGCCTAAGGCAGCGATAGAAACTAGGCCAAGTAATACCAGAGTTTTGTTGATAGTTCCTTCAATTGTCATTCTTTCAGTGGCTATTCCACCTTGGAAAAATTGCGGGTTTAGGGCAGGGTTAGTGCTACGGAATCTCATCTCAATCAAACCTCGATTAGGGCGCTCCCTTGTCAATCTTCTGAGGAATTGTCCTGAACTTGTTGCTGATACCACTCAGAAAGCTGTTCTTCGGACCAACCAGAGTCGAGGTATTTCTGAACCTGCTCCTCACTCCAACCGGGGAATTTATCTGGGTCTTCGCTTGGTACCTCTTCACCTTCTGAAGAGCCGTCAAGAACTGGCATTTCCCAATTCTTAGAATCAGCGTTCTCTGTTGCGATCATCTCGGCTGACACGTCGTCATCCTCAGGTTCTTTCTTCTTTGTTAGTAGAATTGTTCCAGAACCCACTAGAACTAGCAATCCAATTGTAATTAGAGTGAGCATAAATGTCATGCCTGATGATTCTTCATCTTCGCCTGATTCATCAATGACCTGTTTCTTGTTTTGCTCGTTTGAGCAACCTTGTGTATCAGTAGCAGCGCCTGCAACTGTGTCTGGACAATCATCGACTTCATCAAGAATACCATCTCCATCAGAATCCTGAGTTGTGGTATTATCGGAACCCTGGTTGTTATCTCCGCCGTTATTTCCATTTCCAATGTCTGGTACACATCCTATCACTTCGCTATCGGCTTGCCCATCATTATCTGCGTCTGCCATAGTGACAGCATCCCCTGCGCTGACATCTGGATTAGTCGCAGCCCACAAGATTTCATTCCCATCAGTGATACAGTCTCCATCTGTGTCATTTGAATATGGATTTGAGCCGTAAGAGAATTCGCCGATGTTGTTTAATCCGTCCCCATCGGGGTCCAAATTAGAGTCTTGATTAGTACGAGATAGATTGTTAGCAACTTCCCAATAATCTGGAATTCCATCGATGTCGCTATCTGTGTTCATATCTAGTCTATTCCAATCTTCCCAGAAGGATTCTTCAAACGGTGCAGTTACTGCTTGGGAATGAATAATCAACCCCATCTCTCGATTCCTAAGAATAGAATTGTCTCCCCAGTTGATACTAGAGATTAGAACACTTTCTCCATCGACTATTACCCCTTTGTTGTGCAGCTTTTCGATTGTTTCATTTTCACTCATCAATATGGCTTCAACATCTCCATCCCAGTCATTAAGTTCACTAACAACTTCTCGGATTTCTGGATTTTCATCGACATAATGTTGATTGATTGCCAATCTAATGGAAACTCCCCTTGCTGCTGCATCTTCTAGTGAATCTAATAGTGGATTTTCTTGCCAGCCCCAGTACCAGTCCATTTCCAAGTATTGTAGGGAAAGAAGGATTTCAGAATCAGCCGAATCGATCAGGTCAGAGAGTCCAAACATACAATCGTCCGGGCAGGTAAGTAACTCACCCGTAATTGGACCAGATATCGCTTCAGTAACTTCGCCTGCGGAATAAGCAAACGGAATAATGTATGATTCAGTTGGTTGCTGATAGGTCGAATCTTCTATGTGTAATTCACTAGGGTTTTCATCAAAAGCCATACGCTCTAGGACAATTGTCGCTAGGTCTACACTGTCAACAATAACTCCCCAGTCACGATTTCCAATACCATCGACTGGCATTGATGCGTTCTTCCAATTCCCTGAGCCTATCCAGACATGTTCGGAATCAACAACTGCTACCTTAGAGTGAACGTATTGGTAAGGAGAAGATGATGAGGAAGAGAACTGAAGGACATCTGCTCCTGCGTTCTCCAATTCCCAAGCCATAGCAAGGCTTTGTTCTACATTATATTCTCCCCACCAGGTTTCAGGTTCGTGGATTACTACAGTAATGTCCACATCTCTATTTGCCGCTTCAATCAGCGCCATAACCAGATTTGGATGATGTAATTGATAGACATGCAGGTGAATTGAATCTTCAGCGGCACCCAGCAAATTGATGACTTCACTAAATCCACCATTATCTGGTCCAATTAGTGGAGTTACTGTTGTATCATCACTAAATGTGTTTATTCCACAGAAGTGGCTTGCACCAGCAACAGACCAACGCATTTCCCAATCACTTGATGAATCAGTATCTTGCATGTCGCCGCAACCATCTCCTCTCAGGTACAGGATTCTGTCTACGGTAGTTACAGGAACTCCAATAGAGGGCCCTGACCATCCTTCTGAAGATGTAGGTCCGTTTCCGTAAACAAATGTGTCTGCGACAATTCCATCTGGAGATACAAGTTGCATGGTTGCACCACTATTCGGCATCCATACAGGGTAACTCATTACATCATCAGCATCTAAGATCATGGTGGAACCCATAGCTTTGACCGAGTCTGCATCAGGACTGATTATTACTGAGGAGTCTGCAGATATTTGTCCTGAAATAAAGGTGCCATTGAAACTAACTCCTCCGGTAGTTGTCTTACGTATCATCCACCCTGTCAAACTTGCAGCCTGAGTTCCAGTATTGCTAATTTCAAAGAACTCATCATTAGTAGTTTGACTCTTCTCTTCAAACATAAAACGACTGAACATTAAATCTTCAGGGTTTGTGAAATTTGTAGTGTCCGGCTCTGGTTGTCCAGGAGTAGGCCATGGCAAAACTTCACCTTCGCTATTCATTGTCGTACAATCTGTAGTGATTGTCCAATCAACTCGATCCACTTCGTTACCATCCGGGTCTTCCAGAATTGCAGAGCCACCAAGTCCACTAATGAACCAGTTTGGTGTTGTAAATACTGCACGAAGGCCCGGTGCTAAGGTCATTGCAGTAGAGTTCCAAATGTTGCTGTCACGCATGTGGAATAAGTCACCGTCATCGGATATTAATCTCCAAGCACTGAGGTCAATAACTTGTGTTCCATTATTCAGAACTTCAACCCAATCATCACTAGGTGTAATCGTTCCTTCGGAGCAATGGGCTAAAATTTCGGTAATTTCGATTGTATCATCACCAAGGTAAGGTGAGGTGTCCGGATTAGCTACTCCTGGTGTTGCCCATGGTGCCTGCGTCCATTCTCCATTCCATAACCAACTCGATTCGCCTTCTGTCGTGTAGTTGTAGGTTAATGACGAAATGATTTGGTTTGACGAATCTCTCAATTCCATAGTGTCGATTGTATTTTTGAGATAGAACCCTTGACTACCATTGATTGCTACCAAAACAATCTCTCCCGGTGCGATTGTTGTTCCTGTTTTGAGAGGCATCTGATGTTCATTGATATTGAAATTACGAGAGCCTGATGTAAAGTGCCAGTTTGCAATGTCAACAGGTTGGCTTCCAGTGTTGATGAGTTCAATCCATTCCCCGTTGGGCCAACTCCATGAGTCATTACCAACCGCATCTGCAAATATTTCATTGAAGGCTAATTCACCGATTATTGTTGTAGTACCTGGTTCTGGTTGCCCAGGTGTAGGGTAACTTGCAGGTATCCAAGGCTGCAATGGGTCTGCAGGCTCAATTAGAGTCACATTCATTCCGGGGTGATCTGTCCACCATGCTTTGTGTACAATAGCTCCAAATTCATCAATCAGCATGACCTGGTTGTAGTAGTCCCATAATTCAGTACCCATTGAGAACTGAACTAATCTTCTTCCATCTGCTGAAATCAGGGTGTCAGGTTGCGATGAGTTTTGTAACAAACTATTGATGTCGATATTGGTAACGTTACCCATTCCATCCATCAATTTCCAATTCACTAAGTCTAGATCATTGTTGGTCGGGTTGTGAATCTCGATCCATTCTCCGTCAGGCAGTGGTGCTCCATCATTTGTTGAGTTAACCAGTACTTCTGTGATTTTGATGATAGGTGCTCCACTAACAATCGCATCCCAGTCCAGTGCATTTTGTGTGCCCGGCGTTGGGTAAGACGAAAATGACCACGAATTATCCATCTGTGGGGAGAGTGAGAATCCAGCGACGTTCTTTGTCCAGGAAATCATTTGTGCTTGAGTGCCATTTGGCCAATACATTACCAATGTCTCTCCACCATTATTCAGAATGCTGCGACCATTGGATGAGTTAACAGCAACTATTCTGTAGTCGTCGGCTGCGATTATCGGGGAACCAATAAGATGGCTTTCATTGAATGCAATATTGTTTCCTGCAGCGTCCTGAACATACCAACCCGTTAGGTCGATGTCGGTCAGGCCAGAGTTCCAAATTTCGAACCATTCTCCTCCTGGCCACGATGCATTGTCATCAGATGGCCAAGGGTTTGCCATTACTTCATTGATTCTTAAGTCAGATGTGACAGGTGATGTTGATGCACTGTTCACAGTTCCAGGAGTTGGGCTGTTAGTTGAAATCCAGTCATTGGTTGCACTAGATGAGTCTTCTTCTAGACTGAATCCAGAGGATGAAGAGTTCCAAGATGCTTGGTCGATTATATTTCCTGAAGAGTCTTCCATAGTAATGAAATCAAAGGTGTTAGTTAGGTAGAATTGCGATTGCGGCGCTCCGTTTCTTGCTATGACCATGTAGTCGCCTGGCTGAATAGTCCAAGTGCTGGAATTACCAGCTTCAAATCCTACAATCGATGCTGAATCAAAATCTAAAGTCTTACTTGCTTTGTTGATAAGTTTCCAGTTTAGAACATCTACTGGTGTTGCTCCTGAGTTGTATATTTCCATCCATTCACCATTTGGCCAAGCCGCATCATCTGCTCCATTTGGATTTGGTAATGCTTCGTTGAGGCAAACTGTTCCATTGCAGGCTAATGCTCTACCAGATGTTGCTTCTGATACATCTACAAACGACAACAGGGGGGACATCATCAGGATAAAACTGAGGAAAAATACACGAGACTTCATGCGACCACTAGTCCTTCGACTATGGCAATGCCCTTGATGCTTTCTTCTAACTGGCAAATTTATGGCAGGGCGCAATTCAGTCAAAATCACAAGAATCCAAACGCATCGTACTTCTGTGCAAATGTGTAAATCATAATTGGTACAATGATGATACCCATTCCGTGTGAACGCCTAATTCCAATTCTTGGAGGTATCAATCCCATGATTGTACCAATGATTAGTACTCCAATTCCAACCCATCCAGTAGACAGCCATACCAATGCGGTGACAAATATGATTACCCCCAATACCATTGATTGAAGAGGAACTGCCTCGTGAAGTTGAAGAATTCCTTTTCCAACATGGCGCATCAAAGGTACTGCAATCAGTCCGGCTGCAATAGTAAGTGCGAGCAATCTGATAAAATCAGTAGTCGGGTGCAGCCCACTCCATGTGTCGACAGGGTACATCTGCTTCAGAGCGAGCGTAGCACCTGAACGTGATCTTCCAATGATATACAGGAATCCAAGAACCATGACTGTGACTGCAGTATTTGTAGCAGATAGTAATGCAATGATTTCTAGATCTTGCTTTGTGTGTGGGCTCTCTCCTTCACCAGCAGCCTCTGCTCTTGCCAAAGCGAGTAATTCTTCATCTGTTAATTGTGTTAATTGACGAGTTTCCCAGTCAAGTCCTACCCCTTCTTTGCCCTGTAACTTTGCAGCGGCATTCCTACCACCCATTACCAAAACAGTTGCTTGCGCTGCAGTCATTCCCGGTAGTACGCCCATTGCAGCTCCGGCACATGATGATAGGAAGCATGGAACGATTAGAGGTCCAGATGGAGGTAATTCCCAATCCTCTTTCTGAGGAGGTATCTCTGAGGTTGTCGCATAGATATCTAGCAAGTTCGCAATTCCGAATAATCCTGCTAGAGCAGGTAGCAAGAGTCCAGCACCTGGCATGTCAACCGGTGATCGAACTGGTAGGTTGAATACTCCCCATCCGTATAATCCAGAAAGTAGGAAGAATGCTGTAGCAGCGATATAACCTGCAAACCTAGAATCTCCGCCTAACTTTCCAAAAGTGATTTTGGTAACCCAATTTGGGAAATCAAGCCTTGTAGTTTCAGTTGCTAGTAGTAGTAACGATATAGAGAGTAGCACAAATGGAAGTGCACCTCGGAGAGTGTCGTAAAGCCCTAACTCTGGCCCGAATGCGATTCTTGCTGCAACAATCAAAGGCAGAGACAAGAATAACCCTAACTGGCTCCCCCTAGCAGAGTATGCAACTCCCTTAGGAGCATTTCCAGATAGTAACATTCGATGCCCGGGTAAAAGTGCTAAGGCAGTATCTGCACCGGGCGCACCTATCAGCGCCGAGGGGATATAATTGAGGAAAGTATGGACTACTCCTGTTGCTACAATTATTCCTGCAGCAGCAGACAAGGGTATTCCAATTGCTAGCAATGCAGGCGATACTCCAAGTAGAATCAAAGCAACATTGTTTACGTGGAATCCGGGAATAAGTCCGGTCAAAGATCCTATGCATACGCCAATAAATAGCGCTGCTAGCATCCACCCAAACTCCAACCAGAATCCATCCATATGAATTCCTCCTCAAGCATCCTCTGCATCATCAGCAATGCCATTACCATCTTCATCGGTAACATCTGCATTGTCTAGAACATATATGTGTGCTAGAGTGACATCATTAGGAACTTCAATCAGTCTTCCAGTCCACTTCAGGGTTAGCCCTTCGTGCTGTTCATTAAGACCGATTGAGTTGAATTGTGCATTGATTCTAATTTTCTGTTCGCCACCTTCTTTCTGTAGGTACATTTGACCGTCGATAGTCACAATGTTTCCAATGATGCTAGTGATTTTGTTCAAGTCATAGAATGCAGGTGCTCCATCACTTAGGTCGTAAGGGTTGGCGGATGTTGGTTCACCAGTGAGGACCATGTCGAGCACCATCAACTGGAATTCAGAACTTGCAGAGTTCCAAGATACAGTGACATTAGCAACGATCGGTTGACCTTCTTCTAGCCAGCCGTAATGTTGTCCTACCGGAACGTAAGCATCCATTTTTGCTAAGGTGTTTGGATATACTGCGTTGGCTATGATTATTTTTGTATCACCAGTTTCGCTCATCAGCGTAGAGCCAGATACAACTCCGGTGATTAGGAATGTGGTGCCGTTTGCAACTTCCTCCAATGTATCTGCAGGGTTACTGGATAGCTGTCCTAGTAGGTTTTCAGCATCAGATACATCGATTAAATCTACTTCAATAGAACCAGATGCATCGATACACCAGCCCGCATAAGAAGTTGACCAAATCAGTCTCCCACCGAAACTGACTTCTTCTCCTTCGTAAGATGAAAGGTCTCCTGAATTGAGGACACAAGCCCTCAAATCGCCTCCAGATTCAATAATCTCATCGCCAGATATTTCACCAACTAGTAAGACTTTAGCACCTGAATTGTATGACCAGGTTTGGTAATTAGACCAACCAATAGTGGTTGCCTGAGGCTCGTGTGTTCTAACAATTCTAATCTCTGGGCCTTCTGTGTGGATGGTCCACTGTAGGAACTTCTGGCTGTATTCGATTACAGCAGTAATCTCTACTTTCTGCCCGGCTTCTAACCACTGCCCTGGCGCAGAATGAATTATCATATTCATTTGGTGCTCGTGATTACCATAATTGGGGTGGTCTCTTAAGTCAAGTGAAGTAAATGTTGCATTAGGATTTACAGGTTTTGAAATATAGCCTGTAATTGTAAATGCATCTCCTACGAAATCTTGAGGGTTTGCAGCAATAGTAGAGATTGCTATGATCGGGGCGTCCGGAACATCGGATTCGTCCCATGACAGTGCTCCACTTCCTAGAGCCTGCAGCCAGAGCCGGCCGTTGTATTCTATTACGTCGCCAGTAGCGGTAACTTTAGTGCCGATCATTGGTATTTCTCCAAATCGATACCAACGCAATTGTGCCACTCCGGTATCGTCTTCGATAATGATATTAACACGATCTTCTCCAGATGAATAAGGGTCTTCAACCCAAGATAGAACAGTTCCTTCAATTGACACAACTTCGTTGTTATGTTCAACCAAATTCTCAATTTTCACGAGTTCAGGTTCTCTCACCATTGCATAAGCATTCATAGCTGCTACGAGTAGAACCGATAATGCGAACATGACCCAAAGTCTCTGGCCTCTAAGTTCAGGGCTGTCATCAAGTAGGCGGTCAATGAAACCTGAAACGCCTCCACTTTCGACTTCTGCTTTATGTTTGGCAACATACTCGCTATGCTCTATTTTACCGTCGGAGTTGGCATCATAGGTTTCGAATACAGAATCAACATCCATTTCGATGTTTGCTTCTGACACAAGTTCCTCGACATCATCGGGTTTTGAGTCACTGTCATCCAACTGTGCACTCTCGCTCATACCCCGTCCAAACCATCCAGTACAATAATCTCTTGCGCAGCGAAAGGACTTGATATTAGATGCCAAAGGCCCAAACATGAGGGACCGTGTAATACGTGATGAGATTCATCGCGATATCTTCGTTCCGGCACGCATTGCCAAACTCATCGACACTCGTGAATTCCAAAGACTGCGTAACATCCAGCAACTTGCTACATGTCATTATGTATTCCCTGCTGCAACTCACAATAGATTCTCGCACAGCCTAGGTGCCTACCACTTGGCGAGAGTACTTTGTGACCATTTGTCGGATTCTCAACCAGGTATTATTTCTCCTGAAGATTCAGAACTGGTATCTATTGCAGCCCTCTTACATGATATTGGTCATCCTCCGTTCTCTCACCTTTTAGAGACAGACAAAGTCTTCGCTAATTTTCACAGTCACGAAGATTGGGGCCGAATGATGCTCGAATCTGAAGATACTGAAATCGGTATTGCTATTCGTGAAATACTTGGTGAAGAGAGAACAGGTCGTCTTTTTGCATTGTATTCTGGTCTATCTGAGTTTGGTGGTAAGCCAATCTCTCCGTTCCTCAAGGAAATAGTGAGTAGTCAGTTAGATGTTGACCGTATGGATTACATGATTAGAGATCAAGCTAATTCAGGCGCTCAAATTGGTGGATTTGATTCTGCACGTGTAATCAGAGCACTTAGAGTCGATGAATCTGGACATTTATATGCCAAGAACTGGGGACTTCCTGCAATTGAAGCATACTTAGTAACTAGATACCATTTGTATAACCAGGTGTATTTCCACAAGGTTAACCAATTAACTCAAGAATATTTAGTTCGAGTTCTGGCAAGGGCTAAAGAATTGGCCAATAATGGAGAGTTGGTTTTGAGTGAATCTCTGGAAAACATGTTGTGCAATAAAGATCTCAATGTCAAACAATACGTTCGTTTAACCGACGCAGACATCAATGGTGTATTGATGGATTGGGCAGACCATGGTGACAAGGTGTTATCGGGGTACGCCAAACGTCTAGTTTCGAGAAGAGATTATCACAAATCTATTCGTATTGGTGAATTGAATGCTGAGATGAGTTCAGTAGTAATTCCTAAGATTTTACCCGTTGTTGAATCCGCAGGTTTTAGTCGTGAAGACATAATCACTGCGAGTATCCGAAAGAAAGGATACATGCCCTACAGTCAAGGCATAATGCTCGAAGATGGCAGAGATGTCGTAGAGCACTCATCTCTTATTCAAAGCCTAACTCTGGCATCAGAACAGGCTTTGATATTCATCCCTGAGGTTGTCAGAGACAAGTGTGAGCAGATTGCTAGAGAAGTAATCAAACCATCACAGTCAAGACTACCAACCTCTTGAGGTGATTGCTACGGACCTGTAGCTTAGTTGGTGGAGCACCCGGCTCATAACCGGGCGGTCGTGGGTTCAAGTCCCTCCGGGTCCACTTATTTTCACTCGTTGTTCAGTGCGAAAACAAGGCCCTTAGAAATCCATCCGAAATTGTGAGAATCTTCACTAGCAGTTGGGTCCGGATTGTCCCCTTGTACGAATAATTTGTCGCCATCAATTCTTTTTACTCTCTTTACGCAGACTACACCTTTCTTTAGAGGGTGGTTGAATATTACAACTGATGATAACTCAATATCGGAATCGTTGAACTCAGAGCAACTAATAATGTCGCCATTACTGTATGTAGGCCACATTGAGTCGCCTTTGATTACTACTTTCATGAAGCGCGGATCCATGAGATTTCGCGGCCCTTTATTCCCCAGAACATGGAGTGAATTGCTTCGATAGCATCCATCAGTTCTTGAGCGTGCACTGCAGAAACCTCTACCTTGCATGCTGAGCATAACTTTGCAGCATGCCAGAATGTGTCGTGAAGGTCAGGGTTTGCTTCTAGGTGCTGAGGCTTGAAGAAATCAGTCCATAGAACTAGTAATTCTTCCTTACACTTCTGAGCTTCTTCCTCTTTTATTGATGCATACCTTGACATTGTGTTCAAGTAGGATGCCATAGCCTGTCCATCTTCTGTGGAAGGGCATGTTAGTGCCAACATTTTGTTGGTCATGGATTGAACTGCTTCGCCTGCTATTCTAGCACTTGCTGGGTCGTAAACACCACATGGTCCGTCACAATGCGCTTCTGCTTCAATTACAATCTCGTCAGTCATCAAATCCCTCTGATGTGCTGTCGATAATGAATAAGCATATCAACATGTGCCTTGTTTCAGAATGCACCACAGTTCCCCTTTTACCTAAGGCAAGTCCCCAAAATGGTTATGAGGGTCAAGGAGGTGGGTCGTGTATAGGTGATACCATGAAGGCTCTACAACGCTCTTTCTTCCTACTCGCAATCTACATGGCGAGTATCCTTGTAATCGCAACACCGGCTGCTGCTCAAACAACAGTGTCGGTTCCAGCGGTTGACCTTCAATGTCTTTCACCAAATCCTAGCGGGGCTGTTGATGTCCCGGTATATCCTGGTGCTACATTAACAGGTTTCGCAAACTGTAAGGTTACCAACCCTAACGCATACGCTGAGAGAATCCAGATTCAGGTTACAGCAGACGGGCTAGTGGTTGCAGCCCCAGGTACTATCTCTCTGGGTCCAGGTGCAGAATCCGAATTCCAGACTACTGTTCGAGCAGACCAGAGGATGACCATGTCTGGCCGTAACTTGGAAGTTACAGCAACAGTCGTTGAAGCAAACGGAGCTCCTCCTCCAAACACTGCAGAATCTAAGATTCAGATGATCATCAACATTCTCCAGTTTAGCCGTCTACAAGTTGAAGCGGAACAACCGTTCCTACAACTGTCTCCAAAGACAGACCACAATTTTGAGTTCAAGGTTTACAACCAGGGTAACTGGGCTGACAAGTTTGCAGTTGGTGTAACTGATGAGTCTCGTGACAAGCTAGAGGATAAGGGATTCCAAATCTCCATCCCGCTTGTTTCTGTTGAGATCGAAAGTATGGCTGCACCTACTAAGGTTCGTGTTCTAGTTAGAACTCCTAAGAACCAAGGATGGTCAGATGAATACCATACACTTGAGTTTATGGCTATCTCCGAGTTCTCTTGTAGATACGAGACTAGTGGATGTAATGCAATGGCACAGATGGTTACCATCTATGTTCGTGGTGTTTACCTCCCTGGCTTCGAACTGATTCCTTCTCTTGCTATGCTAGGTATGGCGGCTGCAGTAATCGCTAGACGCAACTTGGAAGAGGACGAAGAAGAATTAGACTGGCGCGAAGCGGCTCCCGGTCTGTAAAGACTCGATTCTAATCCGTAGCCAAATGACTCCCGCAGGGGTTGTATTGATAACAAAGCACGTCACGTGACTTACTGAAACCGAAGAGGAATTTGTATGAGTGGACTTTTAGACAAGGCAAATAAATCTGTAGAACCGAACGATAACAAATCAGAAGAAGATGTTTCTGATGCAGTAATTGATACCTTTCCTGGAGATTCTACAGGCAGCGGTATGAATGCACAAAAGTTACAATTCCAGTTGGGATCTTTGGCGGTTTTGATTGTTACCATGGTGATTGTATTCATTCTCGACAATAAAGCCATTTTAGGAGGATTTACTTTAGATGATTTATTCATTCCCGGAGTTCTACTTTCTTGGATATTATTCAACGCTTTAGAACTGAAAGAAAAAGAGTTCGACATGAAGATGTTAGGAGCCAGTGCAGGAGCCATACTTCTAGTATCTGGCATCTTTGCAGGTCTAGCATTGTTCAGTTCAGGCACAGTGACAATCTCTAATATTGAATTCGACGGCGAAGATAACGAAATCGATCTTGATTTCTATGGCCCTAAAGGAATGGATTACACTATCGAGGTGTTAGTTGCTGGTAAGGTTGCATATACTCATGAAGCAACCATCAACATCGATAAAGGCAGTCATTCAGTTAATCTAGAAGAATTCTGGAACGGTAATGCTGAGGACATGAATGGCAAAGAACTCATCGAATATGAAATTGTAGTCACGTCCAAGGGTGGAGAAGATTCCATGAAATTCAATGACATCATGAATCGAGAAATCGATACAGCATTCATCAGTGTTCTCGAGAAATATACCTATATTAACAACGGAGATGACAAGGTCTACGAAGGAATTTACGTTGAAATGATTGTGGGCATTGGAACTCCTAGTTCTGATTTTGACTTTGAAGATGGAATTTTTACCGGCAAAGAGCCTCTTCCAATCGCATCAGATTGGAGTGCAGAAGTTAGAGTGCTGGGTGGAGATTCAATTGCTGAATATGAAATCATTGCAGATGAAGGAGTTGCGAATGGATATGGCGATTTCAGCTCTTATTGGGTTTCACTTCAGTCAGATGGTGGGATTCTAGAAAAAGGAGACTTTTACGGAGAAGATGGATGTTATACTTTCGAGATAACAATCACTAATGAACACGGGGAAACTCTCGTCTCTACAGATTCACAAATTGAATTCTTCTGGGATGATAACGAAGCTTCTGATGGTTCCAAGCCTGCTGAAGCATGCTGATAATCAGGCGTATCCGGAAACAACCGTTTATATCTACAACCTCGATGTTTGAGCATGGTCAACTGGGCATTAGACTACGACGACGCTGATTCAGAAGCTGCACTAACTACCGCTGTGAAGCCTAAGTCTCGTCCATCTCGACGCAAGATATCTCGTAGAACAAGAACAAAATCCAAACCACTTGCGTCTGCAATCAGGGTTAACAAAGTCATTGATGGAAAAGTGGTTAGCCTAAGAGTAAGGCGAGTTGTACGAAGCCCAATACAGGCATGAGATATTCATTCAATTGTTCCAGTTTCTTCGTCCACTTCTTCGATGTATTCTTTTTCAGTTTCAGAATCCAGTTCCTCTTTGGCGACTAAACTGTTGACTCTCATTTTAGAGACTACCAGGAACAGAACAACTGCAACTACTAATCCGATTGCGATCGGAAGGACCATGTTAGATGAATCATCTTCACTTTCACTCCAAACAACTACTTCTGTCGATGCATTTCCATTTGTGAGTACATCGAAGCCTTCCAATTGGTAAGGTACGAAAATGCTGCACTCAAGTTTGAATTCTCCTTCAAAAGCAGAATCCCAGTTGAGGAAGACTTTGATTGTCTCGCCAGCAGCTACAGTGTGGGGTAATGTCACTCCTACATTCGCGTCGGAACCATTAGCGGTACAATCGATGTAGAAGGTGGCAGATGCATCACCTGTGTTCGATACTGTGGCATTCACTCCTAGTCTATTGTTAGTATTACTTTCACTGTCACTTGCCACTAAACTGTCGAATGACAATTGTGGTAAACCCAATTCAACATCGAAGTGGTTTACCTTTGGCAAATTACTGATAATTTGCTCATAATCTCCCCAGGGGGTTACGAGGACAACTTTGCCACTTGCGCTTTCAGTGTGTAGTATTCCGTCTCCGTCTTGCCAACGAATCATTCTGTCATGTTCGCTTGTGGCGATTTCAATAATGTTGTCACCTTGATTGGAACTTGTGAATGTATTATTGTCATACAAAGGGGATGTATCTTTTGAGTTGTAACCAATATCATATCCATAGAATGTGACATATCCATTTTGAACTCCTAATGTTCTTGTAGTCAGTATATTGACCCAATTATCGGTTAATCCTCCAGTTCCTACTGAGTTATCCCAAGATATTGTGGCATCATCCCAAATTATGATATCTTCGTCGGTAATGCCGCCTTGTAATGTTGAGTCTATCACTGAAATCGACCCATACACTTCAATTGGTCCAGTACTGGACATTGCAGCACCATCAAATGAACATGTACCATGACAAGTGATCCCTGCTCCAAAGATTGTTCCAGTTACGATTAAAGTCCCCTGAACATCAATACTCCACGCGTTATTGCGGTCGGGAATGACAAGCGATGTCCCCTCTCCTGAAAGTTGCTCAGCAGTTCGAAGTTCAGGTGTTGCTCCCTGCGGAGATAATGTGATCGTACTTATTGCTATGAATGGCTGGAATGGATGAGTTGTGACGTTTATCGTAAGGTTTTCAACATCCATATCAATTCCCGGTAAATCAAGTTGTAATCCAGTCCAGTTGTCTGTTGTTGTGTTATCGATTTCGACTGAGATTGGGTATAATACTTCACTTGCGAAATCAATTCTTAGTATTCCAGATTCGCCCAGGAAGCCAATTGATACACTGACATTTGCGGTACTTGCTAGGCTTAATTGTGGCTGTGAAGTTGCATTCATTGAACCCGAAACAATCATCGTTGAACCTTCTTCTACCACAATTGCTGTTCCTTCAGAAATATCGTAGTTGCCAGAAATTGTCCATGTCGCTCCATCCTTAACAGTATAGTTGCCAGATAATGTGCCTGTGGAGGCATCATCAGTATTGGACGAAATTTCTGTTGCAGACACTAAGGGCTGGCTCAGTAGTATGATTAATGCTAGCAGAATTGCTCTTCGCATATCATGGCCACATCAACGATAGCAAATGAATTGAACCCCGTCAAACATCATCAATAGGGCACATCTTTCCAACCAATTTTGTAACCGATTAGATTGAATGACCTATGCAATATTGGTGTAATTACAACTAGCATGAGCATCGGTAAGAGCAAGTCTCTACTGCCATGGTCTGAGTTTGTGAGGAATATTTGCCCAAACACGAATACAGAAACTGCAAACGGAAGAGTGTCAAGCAATGGGGCTTTACTAGATACATCTCCTTCTCTCTTCATTCCCTTTCTCCTCTTGAAGAATGAACCGGTAGAGTCGCCAACTAGACTTGTGAACCCGAGGAAACTTCCAACGATGAAGGCATTAGCTGCCCAGCCAGTTGCTGCCTCAGTAGGGGAGATGAAGACCCAGTTTTCAGGAATCATTGTCATTGACCAGCACAATAGTCCGCTAGTAAGTGATCCGCCAATCAATCCATTCCATGTCTTGCCATCACCGAGAATGCGGTTACCATCTTTGTGAATTCGACCTCCGTCGATAGGCCAAGGGCCATATCCAGTCTTAGGTAACCACTTACCCCACATCATTGCAAATGTGTTTACTAAGAATCCTGGCAGATAAATCCACAGTGTGAATAGCATCATCTCGAAGACGTTGAAATCATACATTACCCGGTGCCCGTAGCATACAGCCTTTGAACCCAATGGCGGATTTTGTATCACGATGGGCTTATGAGCCGCTCATCTATGGAGCGAACATGGCAGGAATGTCGGCTTTAGTAGTTGGTAGCGGTGGAAGGGAACACGCATTATGCCTTGGACTTGCTAGAAGTGAATCCATTGCTGAAATTCATTGTGCTCCAGGTAATGCAGGTACTGCTGAAATCGCCACCAATCACCCCTTCAGCGAGGTTTCTGATCTCATTCACTTAGCCTTTCAACTGGATGTTGATTTTGTTGTAGTTGGGCCTGAAGCTCCTCTTTGCGACGGCTTAGCCGACAAACTAGGTAACATGGGGATTCCATGTTTTGGCCCAGTTGCCGCTTTAGCCAGATTAGAAGGAAGTAAATTGCATGCTAAGCAAGTTATGAAAGCCAACAATGTTCCTACTGCTGCATTCCATGTACTTGGTAAGGACAGTGATGTCGAAGCCGCATTGGATGACTTCGCAGGAAACCCTTGGGTCGTGAAAAGAGATGTATTGGCGGGTGGAAAAGGAGTAGTAGTTACTTCTGACCGAAATGAAGCTAGAGATTTCATCAAAGATTCGATTGAATCCGATGGTCAGGTTTTGCTTGAAGACTTCTTGCCCGGGGATGAAGCAAGTATGCTAGTTGTTATGGACGGAAGTGGCTTTGTATGCCTGCCTGCAAGTCAGGACCACAAAAGAGAATTCGAGGGGGATAAAGGTCGCAACACAGGCGGAATGGGTGCATATGCTCCTGCGCCTGTATACACGGATGAAGTGAGGCATAAGACAATCGAAAGAATAGTGGAGCCCATGCACAAAGCTCTTTCGTCACGAAGAGTACCATATCGTGGTGTACTCTATGTTGGATTAATGATTGATGAAAACAACGATCCTTATGTTGTAGAGTTCAATGTTCGGTTTGGTGACCCTGAGTGTCAAATTACCATGCCGCTTATCGCTTCTGATTTAGGAGATTTATTGAATTCTGCTGCAAGGGATAAGTTGGCAGGTTATGATATTAAGTTCCACGATAAGCATGCTTTGACAGTTGTATTGGCTGCAGAAAATTACCCCGGTTCAGTTGAAAAGGGTAGGCCAATAGAAAATGTACCTGATGCGACTTCGGATTCATGGGTAAACCATGCTGGAACAATTACCCATGAAGGCCAACTTTTGTCCAATGGGGGTAGAGTTTTAGCATGTACTGCAATTGCTGATAATTTGGGTGATGCGGCTAGTAAAGCATACGGCCTTATCGGGCAAATAGAATTGTTCGGCTCACACTATCGGACCGACATTGGTCACAAGGCACTTTGACCATTATTTCCACTGCACCTTCTCAGTGCCCCGTTTCCGTGGTGCGTCGAAGCATTACGCTTCTTTTCCCTTTAGGGAACTGATAAAAAGGGGTCATTGGTGGCCGCAATGCTACAGCCTTAAGGCTGCACTTAGATACCTAGAGGGAAACACTATGTCGATGGATCACGACAAACCAACCGGAACGCCAAATGCAATGCTAGGGTGGCTTATCGCCCCCCTTGCAATTTTGATGGCATTCCTAGCTGACTATGGGCTAGACTTTGGTCTAGTTCTCGAAATGAATGAAATGAAACCGTTTGCTGCAATTGCTATTGCCGCAGTTCTCGGAATGGCACCTCGGGTGCTCAAAGAAATGGAAATCATCAACACATCAGCAGCGGTTACTTCCCTCGCCACTCTGGTTGTTTCGCTCGTTCTTAGTGAAGGAGCATCGATTTACCTTGACTCAAACTTCCTTGGTTTGATATTCTTCATTGTAATGTTCGAAGGATATCTTCTTGATTCCAAAGGCCGTCACGAATGGAATACTGTACTGATTTTCACCATGATCGGTATATGGACTTCAATGGTTTCTGCCGCAAACTTCGGCGATAACCAAACCAAGTTCTACACTCTTGCTGCAGACGGTAATGAATACCTACGAAATTCAGCATGGCAAGAGGCTTTAGGATTCGTTTTCTTCAATACTTTAGCCGTATTCATAATTCTTGGATTACTTGCTGCAGTTCTACTGAGAAGAGTGCTAACTCCTGCTACTGACAAAAAATAATTTGGTTACATCAAGCATAACAATGAAAACTGAAACCATGCAACTTTGCCATTACAAATCGCACTAGCGGTTTGGGCTGCAACCCACATTGCAGTCATGTATTACTTCAACACACTTTCAGACATGGATATCTTAGGTATCTGGTTCGAAGATGGATACCATGGATACATTGGATTCTGGCCTGCTGCACTCACCGGTGTAGTCGCATTGAGTTGTGCTTGGATGGCTGCTGAACGCTGGTTCACTAGAGCGATTTTCATGGGTTCAATGTGGATTCTTTACATCGTATCTTCACTTTATGAGTCAGGACACTGGTCCAGCGAGAGTCTAGAAGGAACATGGGCTGTTTGGATTTGGTTCGGAATCACTTTCTTCATTGGAGTTGCAATCTATTGGTTTGCTACCCATGAGGATTATGGTGGCTGGATGAACCGTGAGGCTCACGAACCAAGCCAGGCACGAGTATTCTGGTCTAATCACTGGGCAGGTATCATGACCTTCGTGGCTTTCATGTTCGCATTAGCAATACGTGTACAGTGGTTCTTTGTACCTTCAATGAACCCTTCAGGTGGAGCAGAATGGGATCTAACCGGAGGTTCTGACCCTTGGTACATGAAGAGAGTTATCGACTACATTGTAGCAGAAAACGCTCACCTTATTTTCGATGCTGACAGGAACTATCCTGTTGGTGGAATCAACCCACGTCCTCCATTGTTCTCATGGTCTATGGCCATTGGTGCAATGTTGCTAACAGGTCTGGGTATCGAATCTAATGAGGCTGTATGGTATGCAATGCTTGCACTTCCTGCAATCTTCGGTGCACTAATCATCTTCCCGATGGCTGGTATCGCAAGAGACAACTTCGGAAAAGGTGCTGGCGTAGTTGCTGCTTGGTTAATCGCCTTCATGCCAACACACGTCCAAAAATCCACATGGGGAATGGCAGACCACGATTCATTCGTACTACTATTCCTAACAGCTGCCTTCATGTTCTACCTAAGAGCGGTTAAAGCAGGTGGAGATGACAGACTATCTCGTACTACCAATGCAACTCCTTCTGGAATAATAGCGGCAATGTCTGCTGTTCTGAAAGAGAGAAGAGCCGCTTCAGCAAATGCTATTGCAGCAGGTGTCTGTTTCGGAATAGTTGCTCTGGGTTGGAAAGGATTCGTATACGGTCCTGCAATCATATTCTTGGCATACTTCGTGCAAGTGGCAATGAACATGTTCAGAAGAAAGGACAGTACTATTCTATCTGCACTCAATATCATGATGCTAGGGACCATCTACATGATGGTTCTACCATTCTATGGTCACCCAGAACTGGACTTGATCACAGACCCTACTGGTCTACAACCATTGTTGTTCATCACATTGTTCACTGTAGCAATCGCATGGATTACAACCGGATTCCGTGACAAACCATGGTTATTGGTTCTAGGTTCTCTTGTATCTGGTGGAGCAGTATTTGGTATCATCATCTACATTCTACAAATCTCAGATATTTCGAATGCATGGAATGTCCTAACAACTGGTTCAGGATACTTCACTAAGAACAAGATTTTCCTGACAATTGCAGAAGCAGGCGCACCTCAACCAGGTCAACTGTACGCTGCTTTCGGTCCAATTATCTTCGTCCTTGCAATTGTTATGGGTGTTGTAGCCCTATGGGATGGTGTCGTCAGAAAGAGCCAGACCAAACTAATTCTCGGAATGTGGGTTCTTATTGCATCCTACATGGCTTGGTCCGCAGGAAGATTCCTGTTCAACGCTGCACCTGCTATGACAGTTATGGGCGCTTGGGGAATAATCAGTCTATGGAAGGCTAGCGGTGCTGGAAACATGGCTCGTTCTTGGAGAAGAATGGGTATCCGTACTCCTGGTGAGAGAATTTCAAATGCTAGAAAGGCATTATGGCGCACTCCACAATTCAGTGCTATCGGTATGGTATTGTTGATGGTTGTTAGCCAACATGCAACTTACGGAATTGATGCTGCTATGCCAAATGGCGGACAAAATGAAGCAGACATGGATGAAATGATCTACAACATTGTACCTGATATTCTAAGATGGAATGACTTTGGATTCTCAATACTAGATGATTCTCAGTATGATGAGAATTCTCGTTGGTACACTGGTTCCTTCGGTTCTGGATTCAATGGTGATGGTTGGAATCGTGCTAATACTTGGTTAGCAGAACAAGATATCGACCAACCGTATTCGGACAAACCTGCTTTCGTATCTTGGTGGGATTATGGTTTCCAAGCACTTGAAACGGGCGACCACCCGTCAGTATCTGATAACTTCCAGTCTGGAATACCTGCTGCAGGTAACATGTTGCTGGCTAGAAGCCAAGAAGACTTGGCAGCAATGTTCATCTGGAGATTGTCTGAAGCAGATTTGTCATACAATGACGCAAAAACAGGCGACAGAACTCACACACCTTCATTCACAAGCACATTAACATCTCACTTGACTGCTGACCAGAAGTCTGAATTCATTACTATTCAGACCAGTTTGGAGTCTGATGATGTTCTAGATCGTTCATTCAAGGTTATTATGGTGAACGATGATGTTGTCATGGCAGAAGGTCGCAATCCATACATTGATGGTGTTGTAAATGTGGAAACTCCTCTAGTTTACAAAATATACGAGAATGGAGATTTAATCCCTTGTTCAGATGGCTACGATTGCGTAGGAGAGGCTTTCAGTTCAATTAACGAAGCTCAACCTGTATTCAACAACAACATTCGTGCTGCATCCGATACAGAGGATAACACCACTCACCACATCTTCGGTGATTATTGGTACACTTCTGACTTAATCGAGGAATTCGATTCTGTAAGTACTGGTATCCACAAAGCAAACGCTCGAATTGCGTTGATTACTCAATTATTGACCGCTTCATTGGATGATGAGGCTTTGCATAATCTGTACGTCGACCTTTCAAACAACAAGGTATACTCAGTACAGGACTATGAAGGGGCTCCTGGAGATCTAATCACTAGAGACCACGAAATCCGTTACTTAGCAGTAGATAACAAACTGTATGCTCGAGCCGGAGTATACAACTCTGAATACAGCGGAAGAAACCCAACTGGTATTTTCAGTCCAGTTTCTTCTCTGTCAGGACAGGACTTCTCAACATTCATGACTGAAGTTTACATGACAACACGTGGTCAATTCAATCAAGAAATGTCCCGTGCTGAATTCAATGAAGAAATGCGCAAGGATGTTCTAAATCAACAATCAGGTCAATCCTTTGACCCGTTGACTCTTGCGAATGTTAGAGTAGATCATAACTCAGATTACTTCGATACCATGCTAGCAAGAACCTACGTGGGATATGGCGCAAGCAGTCTTGGATTTGCATCTACTGAGCAACCAGCACAGCACTTCTCTAGCGACCCTAATTATGGATCTGGTACGCCTAATTCGATGCTAACCAACGCTCTGCCAATGCCTGGTGCAATGTTGAACCACTTTGTAATCGCAAACTGGTACAACACCGACAATGAGTATCAGATTGGAAACTCTAACACTCAAGTCAAGATAATGAAGTACTATCCTGGTGTTGAAGTCAGTGGTTCTGTAACAATGTCGGACGACGGGCAGCCTCTGCCTAATGTTAGAGTTCTTATCGAACGTGATGCATTCTCTGGAGAAGACTCCACAGACTTGGACAATGATACATATTGGATTCCAATCGGATTTACTGATGCTGATGAAAACGGTGACTGGTCATACACAGTACCTGCTGGCCGTATTCGTGTCTCAGCATTCGCAGGCGAATTCAATGATTTAGCGGCTAAGGACTTGGTCTCTACTGGAGAGATCCAATCCCAAATCTCTGATCTTCTAACTGAAACTAACACTGACCGTGAGATTAACCCTATCACTGCATTGCTTGGACAAGTAGCCAACATGAGTTGGATGGGAGAGATGACGCAGAACGTGACTGGAGAACAAGCTGACAGATTAACAGCATTCGATGGTAACTTTGACATCGCTGTAAAGTCAAGCGGTATTTCAGGTACAGTAACTTGGTCTGGTCATGAGTCCTTTGAAGGACAAGCACTCGACGATGTTGACTTTGTTCTATCGAACATTTGGGGAATGACCAACAATTATTCTGTTACCACAACCAGTGGTTCATTCACTACTGATGCCGGAGATTCCCGAGTTATTCCAGGTACTGGCGAAGTTACATTCACCACTGATGGTAAATTCGATACACAAGGAAACACAGGTATCGTAACAGGATTCTTTGGTAACTACACAAGAGCGGTTCAAGATGGTCGCTCTTACACTGCTAACGCATCATTCGATGGTGCAGGTTCCATTGTGGCAACTTGGATTGACTATGATGCCCCGGATTGTTCTGTAGAGACAGTAGGAAATGAAACAGTTACTACATTGCCTGTATGGAACGAGACAGTAGATGATGTCACAACTGAATCTACCCACCTTGCTTGTTTGAAGCAGGATGGTAGTTACTTGTTTGATGGAATTGTAAATGCTAGCGGAAGAATGACTGCTGACGGTCAAGTAACCGTTGTCAAAATCCTTGATGGAGAAACATTCGAAGGCACAGGTATCTACGAAGGTATTGGTACTGCAAATGGAACAGGACTATTCATTGGAGAAGGAACATTCTCTGGCCCAATGGTATCTCCTGGTTCTTTCTACAAGACCGGACTAATGCCTGGTACATACAACATGATTGCAATGATGCCAAATGGTCGAGAAATACTACTTCCAGACCCGGTTGAAGTAACAATTGAGCCATCAAATGATATCGTTATGAAGTTGCCAGGTTCAATCTTTGAAGACACATTGTATGCTGACTTCTACACTAACGGCAATCCTACACCACTACCTAATACAACGATTGAATTGATTGACTTTGGAGTTCCAGAATCAGATCCAGTTCTGATTGTTACTGATGAAAATGGTTCATTCAGTTATGGACCACTCGCTACTGGTGACTACCAGTGGAGAGTTGACATCGACGAAGACGAATGGTATGAAGTTGAACATAACTTCTCAGTTGGATTAGATTCACAAAATGTTACACTACTGCTATCTGTACCTACAAAGAGAGATGTAATAATCAATCTTGAAGGAGGAGAGACCGGATTAGACATGTCTAACCGAACAATTACCTTCACCAACACAGAAAGTACTGATTTGAACAGTTACGAAGTTACTGCAATCTCTGATGAGAACGGAACAGTCCATGCAGAAATTGACATGGGACAATGGATAATCTCCGATGAATCTGATGAAAATTATGTTCTATGGCATGAATTTGAAATCTCTGAAGAAGACATGGAAATAACCTTGCCTTATGCGGTAAGTGTTTGGATTAACGGTACGATTTGGGCAGGTCCTGGAAAGGAAGTAGGATATATCGAGAATATCCTTGAAGACCCTCAATACAACGTCCCTGCCGATATACCGAAGCAAGACCTAGTAGGTGCTTCAGGAGTTACAATCGAGGCTCGCTCTGGAATGATTGTTATTGAATCAACATCTGATGATAATGGTAGTTACTCTTTCAGAATGCCAGAAGGTATGGAATTCCATGTCTCGGCTAGAACCTTTGTTGGAACTTCAAGTAACTCTCTAACTGCTGGGATGCTGATTACTAACGCATCGATGGTCACAGACACTGATCTATACTTGCTAAGTCCAAATATGATTCAGGGAACTGTTTGGCTAAGAGACTCTCCTGCTAATGGAAGCGGTCTAGCTTGGAACTATGGAATCTCTGGTTCACAGGGTACTGAAGTTATTGCAACATCTTCCTCTGGCCTTGAATTGAGAGACGAGATTGGTTCTGAGGGTGAATTCCGAATGTACCTTGGAGACGGTGAATGGACATTCACTGTATCTAACTCGGACATGAATGTCGGCCCAGTTACAGTAATTGCTGAGAACGTCACAGAGGGAGTTGATTTGGTGGCAAATCCATCCAATGTCTCTGTAACATTCCATGTGTTCCTAGACACCAATAAAGACGGTGCATGGGAAAATGGTACAGCAATAACACCAATCTTCAATATCACTTCAATTGATGAATTTGGAATCAATGTAAATGTTACAAGCGATATGTACGATGAAATTACCGGCGAACTAACAGTTGAATTGTCCGTGGGCAATTACATTATCGAAATGTATGAAGATAGTCCTCGTGACGAAAACGCTAGTGATTATCGACGTAGCACTTACTCACTACCTGGTCTAGATATCGGGTTAGTTCCTGTTACTGAAAGTATTGACATCCTCCTTGATGCAGACTACCTGATTACTGGTACTGTTCAGATGGAAAGTGGATTTGCAATGGCTAATTCCACAGTTTGGCTACGTAATGATGCAGGGGATGATTTCTATCCACTTGTAACTGATGCAAATGGAACCTTTGCGGATTATGTCCCACAAGGAGAATGGTACATCGAAGTTGCAGACTATGAAGCAGACAGCAATGAAACAGAAATCTACAGAGGATTTATCGATATTGATGGTGCTACAACTGGACTTGAATTGAAGACAAAGACAGCAATGATTGTCAATCTACAACTTCAAGAGTCTATCACCGGAGTTAATGTCACATCAACACGTGTTACAGCAGTAAGCCTTGACGGACTTGGAAATGTCAGTCTTGGACCATCTGATAATACTGGAATGATCAGCGAAGTCTTGATGCCAGGAAACTGGACTCTTGCTCTAAATCGCTCTGAAACACTCGAGACCTGGACATTGGAAGAAGGAGTATACAACTCTGAAGACCAAATGGTCAATGGTAGCTGGGAAGCAGGATTAGTTGAATTAGACAAGTCTGTGTTAATTGGTGGTAAGATTTACTGGGATCTTGATGAAAACGACATACCTTCATCGAGCGAAGGTATCGAAGGTGTCAATGTGACAATTACCAATGGCAACGGATTCAATGAATCTCTTGCTACTGACGAAGACGGTGTTTGGAAGATATTCGTTCCAATCCGTGATAATTACACAATCGTTGCAGACAAACTTGGATTCGGTTCAGTAACATACTCTGAAGACAATACTAGTTTCTACCGTGTCAATGACACTCACGAGAGCAAGGACTTCGAAATGAGTGCAGGTGTTGTAACAGTTTCAGGAAACGTAACTGACATCCTAGGCGCAACTAGCCGTCTGGAAGGAGCAACAATCACTCTATATCCAGTAAGTGGAATAGTGCGTGATGCAGTCACAATCACAACAACAGACTATGCAAATGACACATTGTCATGGAGCGGAAGTATTCAACCAGGTGACTGGATTGTTGTTGTAGAAGGAACCGATGCCGACGAAAACGGTGGCGGTGTTGCTATTGGACTACTTGAGGCATCTGTTCAAGAAGGCGCTTCTATCGACTTAGTAATGGCCAAGGGAGGATTACTATCCCTTACCTCATCATGGACTTCAATAGACAGCGTACTGTATGATGCTGGTGATGTTGCTGATGGAGTCGATATCGAATTCGACCTCGGTGATGGCATTACTTGGGTATCACAATTCGATTCTGAAGGTGAAATATCAATAGTTCTTCCATCTGGAAGTATCACACTTGACAGTAGTTTCGAAACAGTTCAACATCAACTGAATCTAACAATGGAGTATACTGCTGGACTTTCAGTATTAGTGGTTCAAGACACTGCTGAAGATAGAAATGTTGAGTTCACACGACGTGTTAACTCTGACTTGGTTATCGAAGTTATTTCTGTAGATGATGGTGCAGTATTCAATGAAACCGATTTGACAGAGATGAATGCGATTGAAGACGACAACGGATACCAAGTAATCAAGTTGACACTTGGAGTAACCTATGAAGGTACAGAAGTCGCAGACGGATTCACAGCATCAGCTGGCGTTGGTGTCTCCCAAGATTCTGAGTTCTGGAAGATCGAATACCTGAATGATACTGGAGATGGAGAATGGTCAGAAGTTATGGACATTGGATTGGGAATCGGAGTGGACAACAATGATTCTAATCAACTCCTATACAGAGAAGTGGAGGTTAGAATCACTCTACCTCTACAAAACCAGACACGTACCTACACCGATGGACATCCTGTTAACATGAGATTTGTATCTGATGGTGGCATGAGTGAATCTAGTGTAAGGGTGAATGTACCTCAACAGTACAATATTTCTCTTGAAGACACACCTGAGTCAATTGGTGTTGGAGACGGTGGAGAGGCTCTAGTCACTTTACGCGTAGTTAACTTTGGTAACGGTGATGACCCAGTTGTTTTGGAATCAAGCCTCAGCCAAGCATGTATTGATGCTGGATGGGAAGTCACACCTGAAACAGCCAACATTCCAGTGGGTCCAGATTCAGACCGAAGTCAATCTTTCACAATCTTTGCTGCTGCAAACTCGACTAAGGATTCATGTGATGTAGATTTCACTGCAAATAGCGGTGGAGACTTCGAAACACAAACCAGTGTTACCAATGCTAAGATCTCAGTTGCTAAACTAGTAATTGAAGAGGACTCTATCGAGCCACTAGCCGCAGATGCAGGGGCTAACGAGGACGGAATTTTCACAATTCCAATCCGTAACGAAGGGTTCCTATCAACTGGAAGCGTAGTCGTATACTTGGAAGGACAAGAAATATCCGATACAGTATATGCTAGGCAATCTTTCACTATTGCTACCGTTCCTGCTGAAGGCGTTGCCTATGCAGAGTTCCAATACTCTGACTTCCCGCCAGGTATTCAACGATTCTCGGTATCTCTAGAAGTTCTAGATGACACACCGCTACACCCGGATAGTGAGGATTCAGAATTATTCGAAAGGAAATTCTCTAACATGGAAGACGAAGGAGATGAATCTCCTTGGTTAGGTATTGTGATTGTTGCTTTGGCAATTCTCGTGCTTTATGGCGGATTCAAGACTGCCCGCAAGGGTTCGTCTTCTCGCTTCTGATAGTTTCCAATAGAATCTAGAGCATCATTCGGGCCTCCGGCCCGACTGGATTGAGACATACGTTGAAGTCTTGAAGGCGTCAGCGTTAGATTATGTGGGGTGAAAATGAACTCGATAATGTTGAGTTCATTGCAGAACCTAGCGATTCAAGAATAGTGTCGGCCGTAGATGCTTCTACCATTGGCCATCAAGATGGATGGAGGAGTGAAGTAATCGGTTGGAATCCTGAACCTATCAGAGTAGTTTCTCGGCCAAGAAGGAATAATCAACGCATTGCAAATGCTGGCATTTTGATGATAATATTAGTCATAATATGGGCTATATGGCGCTCACAGTTGCTTTTCCTAGAGATACCACCTCCTAATTCTGAATGGGCTTTTGAGGATGTTGGCGCTCGTGACTTACAGGATTCTGGATTAACCGGTGAAGGCGTCAGGGTATGCATGGTAGATACTGGAATTGATACAAATCATCCTGATTTGGATAACATCGATCTAGTATTCCGTGATTTCATATCTGGTTCTAACGACCCGGTGGACAGAGGAAACCTCGCTCACGGAACTATGATGGCTGGAATATTGGTTTCAGACGGATATTTGCAAGGTGTTGCCCCAGGTGTCACACTTGGAATGGCTGCTGCACTAGGTGATGATGGCGATGGTAGCAATACTGGAGATGAGAATACCGTAGCAAACGCGATTGAATGGTGTTGGAGAACATTCGGTGCCGATATTATATCTCTGTCCTTAGGTGGGGAAAGTAATCCCGATGCTGAACGTGATGGACCAACAACAAATGCTGTGCAACTGGCTTTAGCAAATGGTGTGTTTGTCGTAGCAGCTGCCGGTAATGATGGTGGCGATGATGATGACGGGCGTGTGGCAACTCCTTCTAACGTGAAAGAAGCCATCTCAGTTGGTGCTTTAGATCGAGATGGTGATGTATGGAGTGGTTCTTCACAAGGCGACACATCCGACAGTGCTGGCAATCCTCATCTTAAACCTGAAATTTCAGCACCAGGAGTTGGTATAATCTCTACTGCTGGGGACGGTGAATATTATTCATCGACTGGAACTAGTGATGCTACTGTGTTTGTATCTGGTATACTAGCTCTGATTCTGGAAGCAGAACCTCAACTTCAAGACAGTCCTAGTTTGGAATGTATAGAAGATGTCAAAGTCGCATTAATGAATTCTGCAGACCCTCTCGAGTCTGGAGTTTCACATGATTCACAATGGGGATATGGGTCAATAAATGGGCAAGAATGGCTGAATGAGATTCGAAGCAATGAACTCTGTTGATTGGATTATCGGGGTACTGCACTCGTAGCGTGTACATTGGGCCAAAGATATTATTCTTCTTATTTGATATTATGTTACTTTTTTTAATAATAAGTTATGATACAAATAGTTTAGATTTGATACAAACCAATTGATTTCTTTCCCAATGTGTTAAGTCGGTCCAGCGAGTGGAGGTTTTGTTAGAGGGTATTACCATGTCATTGAACGTCCAAAAAAGTAAGAGTATTGGTTTAGTCAGTATTTTCCTAATGTCGTTGTTTTTAGCGATGGTTACTACTGCTCCTGTCGTGTCTGCAGTAAATGAAACATCTTCCGGTACAATAACTGGTACTGAGACTTGGACTGGAGTAATGAACCTAGATGGTGATGTACTGGTTGCAGGCGGTGCTAAATTGATTATCAATGCAGGAACTACAATCAACATTCCTGCTAATAAGAGCATCCAGATTCAAGGTTCAATTTGTGCAGGAGATTCTTCATGCGGTTCATCTCAAGCAAGTACGGGCTCGCCAATACGATTCATCTGGGGTGCAGCATCAACTGCTCCTAACCAGACAGGTAGTTGCTACGTAACAGGAGTTTACAACCCTGATATGGCATGTGGATCCGGGATTTATCTTGCTTCTACTATTGACCAATCCCTAACACGAATGAATCACGTAACACTAGACGGAGCGTATGGAATTCCAGTCGATATAGACGGTCAAAGAACAATCAAGTATGGAGCCATGGTTTTTGATGGTGCAAATCTTAGTGTTACAAATCCAACCTTCAAGGATACAAACACAACTAACGTTCTAGCCTTCAACGGTGCATCTCCTACATTGGATGGAGGGACCTTTGCAGTCGGAATTGACACCCAAGGATATCATGGTGCAGCAATTCAAGCCTATGGTGCAGGTGCTGGTTTGGTTGTTATGCAGATTCTCAATTCAGCCTTCACTGGTGAAGAGACAGATTGCGGATCACAAGGAGGAGGACGTTCTGCAGTATATTTGGAAGACTCATTCGTCAGAATGGATACATTGTCGATTACTGAGAACTCATACGGGGCATTCCTACGTTCAAGCAGTGGTTACCTAACAAACTCTACAGTTACTACAAAGTGTAACGCAATCGACACAAACTCTCACTTGGTCACAAATGGCCAGACTCAGACTTTCGTAATCTCCGATAACACAATCACCCCTACAGATGGAGCTGGAATAACCGCTTACGATGGAGCAATTGTAGTCGCTGAGCGCAACACTATTTCCGGAGCAGCAGAAGGATCGGGATTAGGCATAAGAAGTTCAATGGTCGAGGTTAACAACAACGTCATCGGCCCTATCGGTGGATGGAACGGAATTTGGGTTTATGGAGAATCTGATGTCTCTGCCGAAAACAACACAATTCTGAACACTGCTAAGGAACCAGTACTAATTGGTGAATACCACCACAAGGACCAGGGATGGAACGTACCTTCTCCAACCAAGGCAAGACTATACTTTGCAAACAATATCGTCTCAAACAATACAGGAACTTGTAATTCAGTTGCCATGTATGGTGGCGACTTTGCTTGCCCTGCTTTCCACGTCTACATGTCTTCTGCAACATTCATCGGCAACACGGTTACCAACAACCTAGGCGATGGTTTCAGAATCAAAGGCGGAATTGTAAACGCTCAAGGTAACGATATACAAGTTGGCGGTTTCGCTGCAAATGTCAGTCTTTACGATGACAACTATGGTAACAAATACGGTTCCATTGCTTACTTCTCAGAGAACGTTTACACTAATGCTTCGCAAATTTACAATGTGACTGAATCAAGAGTTGCTGTCCAGAGTGAATTCATGCCAGACCCAACAGGAAATGAATTGTATCCGGTTTCACTATCTTGGGGCGGTGCAGAATGTCCTTGGGATACCTCCGAATGTATCCGGGCTCCTCTAACGGCTGAATGGCCACCTAAATTCATGCCTCTGTCAATGGAAGTCAACCCAAATGCGACAACATTCACATATTCCGATGTTCAAAACTTTGACAGATCAAAGATTCATATTCAGAACCAGAATACTGCATGGGGAGTGCAAGTTGAGCAAGGTGAATTAGTCCGTTACCAAGTCAAGGCAGACAATTCACAGGTTTCTGATGCTCTAGTGACTATCAAAGATGCTAATGGTAAGCCATTGTACAATATGAGTACTGACTCATACGGTTACACTCCATGGGTTACACTGCCTTCTAACTTCCATATCGACACTAACTGGAATCATGTCGCAACAGATTCCGGAGAAGATTCCTGTGGTGATGGGTCGGACAATGATGGAGACACTCTGATTGACGGCCAAGACCCAGATTGTCAAAATGGTGGCAGAGAAATGCCTACTTATACAGTAGATGCAAAGAAATTCGGCAAAGGCACAGCTACTGATAGTTTCACTTTGACTGGCATGGTTGATGAAGTAATATCTTTGACAAACGTTGCCCCATCGGTAAGCATTGACCAGAATGATGGAACTTCATTCGCAAGGTCAATCGTAATATCAGGTAGCGCACATGATGGAGAGTCTGGACCTTATTTCAACGACTATGATTCATGGTTGAAGCAATTCGGAGATGTCAATAAAGTTCAGATTCAGCCGCATGGAAAGGTCGATTGGTATGAGGCAACTGATACATCGGGCGCAAATGGTGAAGTGAATATGACAAACTGGCCTTACAAGTCCTGGAGTTACGAATATGACATGGGTAACCACTTCGAAGAAGATGTTACTTTCAGAATCCGTTCTTTTGACGGGTTAGACGAATCAACGGTTATCACTCGCGTTTTCAAATTGAATATTAATGCTCCAACCATCGTTTTGGAATCTCCATTAAATGGTTCGCTTCATGATGGTCAAGAAGTAATGTTCAGCGGTACTGCTTCCGATGACTACAGTGGTGTCCAAGGAAGCGATATCAGAGATATCTGGTTCAGTGTATCTGGGCCAAATAACTACTCTGCAAACTACCCTGGCAACAGTGGTGGAGGATCAGTTTGGTCCGATTCTTGGAATTTCTCATCCCTACCTAGTGGAGACTACACTTTCACAGTGTGGGCTAGTGACTCCAATTATTGTCACGAATCTGTAGACGTCTGTTCACCGGATGTTGTAACAATCACAATCGATAACGACAACCGTATTCCAATTATCCAGATTAGCGAACCTCTGCCAATGCAAAGCGTTAGAGCCGATGAAGAGACAATCATCAGCGGTGTTGCACGTGACAATGACGGACAAGTCACAAGAGTCGAAGTATCAATCTTCGACTTGGCAAGTGGAATTGAATTGAACAGCGGCCCAGACCCAATCACCTCATTCCAGCCAAATGGTGCTTGGATGGTCTACTGGGACACTAGCGATTTGATTCACGATCAACAATATGAGGTGCATGTAAAAGCTTACGACGGTGTTGATTATTCTCTAGTTCAAGTTGTTCGAGTGGTAATAGACAACCCGACTGATGCTGACAACATAGCACCGACATTCGATCCAACCGGATGGTCGGATACTGTTACCATATTCTGCGATGAAAAGTCCAGCGCATTCGACAAGTGTGGCACAGGAGTTGAAATTGACTTGCTACAGTTCTTTAACGATTCAGATGGAACTGGCCCTGAATACAGCCACATGGTTTTCGATATCTTTGATGATCCTTCTACTGCATTGGATAATGAGTATGCATATCACATCAGAATTACCGCTGAAGGTAAAGCAATCTACAATCCAATGGATTCAATGTATCAAACTTCCAGCGAAATCAGCGACTGGTCTCTACCAGGTGTTATGTTTGAAGCGAGAGATATTCATGACTCTGCTAACTATTCATACCAAGTAAATTTCATTGTCAAGGGAGTAGCATTCTCTGCACAGAGAGTCGATTCAGGTTCTGTAACCTTTGATGATTCAGCATTGTTCGAAGGAACAGGGCTGCCTAATTCACAAGTCAAAGCACGTCTACTAAAGGGAGATATTCAGTTGAATACAACTACAGTCGATGCTGACGGAACTTGGGAAATGGAGATTAGTTCTTCACAACTTGGAGACGATGGAGATTACAGTATTTATTTCGCTCAGGATGGTCAATTCATTGGTAAAGATGACAATTCAGAAATCAAATTGAAGAGCGGCGAGCAGTTGACTGAAGGCCTAGCTACATGGATTTGGATTCTATTAGCGGTCGTAGCAATTGCTGTTCTACTAGGAGTCGGCGCTTTCTTCTTCTTAGAGTTTGAAGAATTCGAGGATGATGATTCAGAGGCTGCTCTTGAACAACAGAAGCAAGAGGACCCTTATGCTTGGGCTAAGGAGAGGGCTGCTGAGCAAGCGGCTGCTGCTGCAGGCCAATTGGCTGCTGCTCCTGCTCCTGTACCGGCTGCGCAACCTCAACATCCAGGTTGGATTTGGGATGCTCAAACTAACCAGTGGGTTGCAGATCCTAACTACACACCTCCTCAACAATGATTTCCACACGGAAATACACAACAATCTAAGAGGACTAGGTGGAGTCGAGTCATATGTCTGTTCGCCCCAAGCCTGGAGTTCAAGAGAGAATTCTCTTGCATTTATCTGATTTCTCGGATTTCATGAGTTCTGTAGAAGTGCCTTTCGCACTTTCACAAATGGGTATTGCAAATGCCGTGGCAATTGCCCGTTCAAATGTACCAAGAGCGATTGCCGGACTAAAGGACCAAGGTTTGCTTGTTGAAAGACAAGCCCACGTACAAGGCGTGAGTCGTAAGAGGAAAGCATACTTTCTAACAGATACAGGGATGAATCTTGCAGAAGAGACATGGAAGCGACTTAGAGAGTTCCCCTTGCGGGCTATTTTATCTGGCGGGAACACGATTAATTCGACATTGGGTGAGATACAGGATCGTCTTCCGTTCACTATGAGGCCCGTTGACGTCATTCGCTATCTAGATGACAATGGGGTATTGGATGTTCGTTCTTTGTCTGCCGACCTCGTTGAGAGAGATTTATCCAAGCACGTTGAGAAACAACTGGTTACCAGTTTGGGCGACTTACCGCGTCTTAGACACTTTTACGGACGCTCCACAGAACTAGAGAATATGGTGAACCTCCTTGAAGCACGTTCAACAACTTTGATGATCCCTGGAATTGCAGGAATTGGTAAGACCTCAATGGCTGCTAAAGTTATCGAGTCTTTCATGCATCGCCGAAACCTTCTGTATCATCGGTGCCAAGACTGGGATGGAAGTAGGGCATTCTTTGAGAGTCTAGCGGATTGGCTGTCTAGCATTGGTGATTCAATGCTAGCCGACTACATTGCAGCTACCCCCGTTCCACAGGCTGGAGATGCTGCAAGAATTATTACGGATTCCCTTTCTAATTCTCCTGCATTAATCGTCATTGATGATTACCACAAGGTAAGTGATAAGGCTCTACACCAGACAATACAAGCAGTATCGCGTGGTTTAGTTGAGTGTGAAGGTGATGTTGGATTAGTCATATTCTCGCGCTCGTTCAAGCAAGTTGTACCACTAAAAGATGCAGACGGCCGAATTGTCTCTCTTGTTCTACCCTTGGAAGGTTTAGATCAAGAATCAACTCGTTCCTTATTGTCAGCATTTGATGATTTAGAGCAAGAGAAACTACTGTACATTCATTCTCTTAGCAGAGGCCACCCGTTAGTTCTTGAATTAATCAATAGAGGTGCATCAGCAGGTGCATTCCATGAATCGTTAGAGAACTATGTCAACATTGAAATTTTCTCGAAACTATCTGGTGAACAAAAGAGACTACTAGGTGCGCTTTCAGTATTTAGAGAGCCTATTCCGTTGGAAGCAATTACTGAGCAAGGTTTGAATGTCGATGAATTGGATTCACTAGTCGAATCTGGTTTGGCACGTCACGCTGATTCAGATGCATATGATGTTCACGACTTAATCAGGGAGTTTTTGTTGCAGAGTTTAGATAGCCAGTCACGCGAAGGATTACACAACAAAGCAGTAGTTTGGTATGAAAAGCAGACCTCAGGAAGCCAAATCGCGCTTGAACTAATTTATCATTTGATTTCAGCTTCAAGACATGAAGATGCCACTAAGATAATTGTTGAGCGTGGAAGAGATCTCATCAAGGAAGGCCATATTGAATTGCTTGGCCTACTAGAGTCAATTGATACCAAATCCATTGCTGCCGAAAGTGCTTGTAGAATCGATAGATTGCGGGGTGAAGTACTTGCTTTGCTCGGTCGCTTTGATGAGGCAGAAGAAGCGTTTAGTCAAGCAAGACCTCCTGCTGAAGCCGCTGGTTTGAATGATGTGATTGCAGATATTCTTTCTAATCTTGCAGACATTGCACTGAAGCGCGGAGATTCAGATGCTAGTTTGAATATGCATCGTAAAGCTCTCGAACTATTCATTTCAATGAATGATGCCTTGGGGGCTGCTCGCTCATACAACAATATGGGTTACATTCTACGACGTAATGGGGACAAAGCAAAGGCTCTTGAAGCCTATTCAGAAGTAGAACATATCCTTCAGGGTGACGACTCACTGGATTTGATTCCAGCACAAATAGTACTTGCTCGCTCGTTACTGGACCTTGGTGAACACATCCGTGCAAGAGATCATGCGCTGTCTTCATACGAGCGCTCTGAATCTTCTGAAGACCCAATTCTACATGCAAGGGCACGCGCCGTACTAGGTCGCTATTATGCTAAGACTGACGATGCCGATCTCGCATTACATCACTACACTGCTGCACTATCAACTATGGGGGAAGCGGGAGACCCTCTTGCCTTGGTAGAAGTTTCGATTTTGCTAGGGGAAGTTCTCCAAGACAGTGGTAGAATCGAAGAAGCACTTGAACGCTACAGAGAAGCATTAGTCCTATCTGAAGCTAACGATTTGCGAATGCAAATCGGAGAGCTGTTAGCAAGACTTGGCGGTGTAGCGCCAGATCGGCAGCGCAGGATGGAATATTTGCAAAGAGCACTTTCAGTATTCCGTGAATTAGGTGCGCAAACTCGAATGCGAGAAGTGCAGATGATGGTTCATACTGCTGTTATGGGACGCTGATTAGAAATCAGGTCTTTTTGCTGCTAAGTAAGTGACTCCATTGTCATGAACTATCCAAATCTTTGTAATTCCGGATAGTGTCATTCTTCCGTCGTATGTTCCTGCTCCTGTTGCAGAGATTGAAACATCCCTGTCCAACTTATTTTCAGGATGATCTAAGTGAAGTCCCTCATCGTCTAGAGTTAGAACAAATAACGACTCATCTGCTTCGGTTAGTCTCCATTCTACAACCTCTGCATATCTAATGCTACTATCTTCTCTGCTGGCTAAATCTGCTCTCTCTACCCCAGCCGCTAAATCTGCCATGTTGACATCTACAGCTGTAGTGTTCCAATTCTCACGTGTAGATGTTTCAAGTCCGAAAGCCCATACACTGAACATTGACAAGAATAGCACACCAAGAAGGAATGTGAATATGTATCCTAGTTCAGTACTAGCGCCAGACTCATCTCTAGATAATTTACCATTCATGCTGAAGCCTCCGTAAGATGAACATCGATACTACTTATTTGCAAATTGAATTGTATCGGTTCTCCACCTGTGTGCCATACGGCTTCACTTGGACCAAATGAAGGTACAGGGACCCACCCCGTGTAATCATTCAGTAAATCCATTCTGCCAGGGTTAACAATCCAATCTTCTGATGTCTCTAAACTGTTGGTGGACCAAGCTGAAATGGCATCACCGTACGGTCCAATCCATCCTCTTCTTACATCATAGGCAGTTGTTGATGCAAGGCTATTTCGCATCGTCAACTCGAGGTCTAAATCCATATCTCCTGAACCAACAACGGATGTTTTTGTTGGATGAAGTGAAGGTACTGTGGCGCTGAATCTTGGTCCTGGGCCTTGCCTGTCTGTTGGGCCAACTAAGATTGCTGGATTTAGTTCCGGATGATTAGTTACAATCGCCCCTGCGCTCCAAGCAACTTCGAGGCCGGTTATTGAGGTGTCAAATTCATATGTCAACCGAGATATATGGAATGCCCATGCTGTTGCAAGGTTTGCATGAGTTGAGTCACCGTTCGCTCCGATTAGTGTAATCTCAATACTTGCTGGATGTTCACCAGTTCTCCAAGCAGTGATTACTTCACCTTCAGGTAGTCCATTCATTGATTTCCATGGCAGTGTTGTGGAAATCCAGCCAGATGCGGTCTGATCAATGGCAATACAACGTGTTGCGCCTTCATCTTCTAGGAGTATTATTCCTGAGTTTCCAGAATACCCCAATTTAGAAGAATAATCTTCCTCTTCTGATGTGTAATTGTCAAAGTTCTCTGAACCATCTTCCATGAATTCAAGACCAGTGATCTGGCCAGTGTCTAGTGCTGGTAACATCATCATACCTGCGTCTCCAACACTCCATTGAAGTTGGACAGATTCACTGCTTTCGATAGTTGTTGCATTCTCTACTCCAGTCGGTGGCCAGGATACAACGCTAGTTTGGTTGGCGGGTACTGAAACTCCCCCGTTTCTCCAAGTTATTGTTGCAGCATTTTCATTTGGGTTCGAAATTGTCAAATTACCATCACTATTTGGCGCAATGAAATATTTGGATACAAAATTACCTTCTTCTCCAAGTAATCCCGTTCTACCTTTGCCCCCATGGCTGATTAACAAATGTGCGTCAACATCTGTGACAATCTCGAGCATTGCATCATTACTTATGTTCACATTTTTCGACCAAGAGTTCGCCAGCCTGACTCCTAATGGTTCAATGACTGCTTCATCACCACTTTGTCCATCTAGAGTCCACTGAACAAGTAGGTCATCATCTGCAAATACTTCGATAGTAGATTCACCTGCTGGAATTGGTACTGCCCAATGCTGCCCTTTCCCTGTTGATGGTTGAGATTTAGTCGGCGTTGCGAGTATCGCTCCTCCATCACCATTCACTTGTAGTCCAGTGAGGTCATGAGTGGAACTAATTTGCGAATCTGAATCCAATCGCATTACTTCGCCGATTGAAAGTGCGAACTCCTTTCCGTCTTGTTCAACCATGACTGGGCCAAGAGGGATTGTTAGTCCGTGTTTTGGGGTAATTAACACATAATCCGACTGATCAACCGGTGTGAATAAAAATGGTCTGTCTGGTCCAAGTCTCATGTCTTCATAGCATACAGCTTGTACATTGCTTTCAGCATGACGGATGTCGATGTTTCGATCTAAATCTAGAGCTCCTTGTATTCTGAAAGTGTTATCTTCGTGCCATGAAGCAGAATACCACATCCCTCCTCGAAGCCTGTCCCAGCGTAGTTCTCCATCTACTGGGACGAGTTCAACCTGGGATGAATCTCCAGGGACTCCGCTTTCAGAAAGTAGAGTGATCTCATGTCCCATTATTTCCATTTGAGATTGCATATCGTTTCTTTTCAATGAACCTTCTAATTCTTGAATTACAGGCATCATGGAGAGTAACATAATTCCAATGATTGTGACTACGCCACCGAAAAGAAGAACTGTCGCAACAGCAGCACTGACTGCTTCTTCGTTGCGATAAGAATTGCCAGTAATCACTCTGACACCTCCACGAGTTGTAAGTCGATTTCCAAATCTATCATTGTATTTCCTTGGTCAATAGTCATGCCATCTGCACCACTTGCACGTAACCAAGGACTAATTCCTCTGTGTTGATCTAAGGTGTTTGAAGCACGGTGCAGAGTATAATCTGTCAACCACCCTTCATTCATTTGAGGGGTAATTGTTGGTCCAAGTGTTGATTCGAAATTAAATCTAAAGTTCCAAGCATCTCCACTAAACAGATTTATCGGGCCAGCGGAACTGATGTCGAAGATCGCATTTCTCCCGTTTGGCATGGGTCCTATAACCTCGACATTTCTAATTGAGAGACTTGCTCGCATAGTTCCATCAAATAATTCTTCGATATCCAATCCCGGCTTTTCTGAAATGGTCCATGGCTCATTAGAGAATTTATCGTATCGGGCATCATTGACTAGAGCGATTGAATGTTCTCCGGTCTGGACTTTAGTTCCAACCATTAATCCCGAAACAGATATGCGGGCTTGCCTGTGTAATGGGTTATCGTCTTCATCATGCACCGTCAATATGTATAGGCTCACTACATTCAATTCATGTTCGATAACTATCACTTCGGTACTGGGAGTGAAGGATATCGTTACTTCACCCTCTTGAGTCCATATTGTGGCGCTAGTTGCAGATTCATTTTGGGCAAATATGCTAAATGACGTCTGGTTGAGGTAGGTGACAGTGATTGCTTCATCAGCAGTCAAATCTGCAGCGACAGTCCACATTTCGACTCCCGATAGTTGTGTTATTGAACTGGTGCTAGATGGTACAGTTGTCCTTATTCCTGTATCTGCACTTGCACCAGAAACCACATCGATTCTCCCATCGAGGCGTTCTGCAATACCATTTGCATTGGACCAAGCAGTATTGTCTTGGAAATCGTTTACGTAAGGTGTGAGCATTACAAACACTCCCCCCATCATGGTAATGACCATGGCTAGGAGCATGACTACGCCAATAACCTCGCTTACGGCGAGGTCTTCTTTGGCTGCGCCCCTCGACCTCATCGGACTGAAGAGAACCAACCCCCCTCTTATGGTTTGACCAAAAGCGAGCCCTTACAGGGCTCATCCACGGAGTGTAATTCCTTCACGAGAAACACGTTCTGATTCAGACTGTCCTATATGATGAGTAAATTCTGGGCCATCTTGAAGTGAGATTCGAATATCTCCTTCAAACAGGTCATCAACGTGGTACAAAACTGTCGATTCAGCCAAGTGCGGAGCGTTGTTTTTTTCAGAAAGATGGGTGAGTACAAGAGACCGAGTATTCTTGTCTACTACTTTCGATAAGAACTGACCTGTTTGGTCGTTTGACAAGTGCCCTCCTCGTCCAGAAATTCTATCTTTTAGCGTATTCGGATACGGCCCATTCCACAATCGTGAATGATCGTAATTTGCTTCTATCGAAATATGCTGGCATCCAGATACATGGTTGACCAATTCATCTGTCCATGAGCCTAGGTCTGTGATGACAGCTCCTCTTTCTCCACGGTGGCTGGCAATGAATGCCACATTATCTGCTCCACTATGTGGTACTGGGACTGGTAATAGGGCTAAATCATCAGCGAATTCTAAGGCCTCTAGGCTTTCGAATAATTGTACTCCTCGTAGGTCTAAATTTAGAGCGGTTGCGGTCCGGTCATTACAGAATATTGGTATGTCCCATCTACGCTGTGAGATTCCTGCTCCTCCACCATGATCTCCATGGTGATGGGTTAATACAATTGCATCAATTTCACTAGGGAGGATCTCCATCCTTCCTAACCGTTTTTCTAGTTGCTTGCCACTAAATCCTTGGTCGATTAGAATCTTGGCATCTCCACTCTCGACTAGTGTCGCATTACCGCGACTTCCAGTGCCAAGGTGTGTGAATGCAAGAGACATGGGAACTTTGGTAGGTGGTCGCGCTGAGCCCTTGAACTCACCCCTAGAAATCAACATCCCCGTGCCATTTTATCGAACATTACAGGATTACCGTAGGTAATCTGAGTCTGAACATTGCTCCATCACTCTATTAAGGCTGATTCAATGGTTCATGTCCGGTTGAGTGCTACCGCGCTCGACGGTGATACCTATGCGCCGCTCACAATCAACGCTTTTGATGACCCTTCTTGTGGTATCGGGACTCTTCTTTGTATCCCAATTACCTGCTATCTCAAATGTGGGTACCACCAATCCAAATTTTACCGACGGTGACCGTCCTCCAGTGACTGACTCTGACCGTGACAAGATTCCTGATGTTCACGAGAATCTGTTCAGTGAATGGGTTAATTTCACGTCCACAGATGGCCGGGCAGTCTCAATGAAAGGCCTCGATAGAGACAATGCTTCAGACGCTTCTCTTGATATTGATATAGATGGATTAAATGCTACCGAAGAATACTGCTGGCCATACCCTGCTGCGTGTACAGAGCCATCTTTCACAAGAGGTCTGACTGGCATAGTAAACGAGTCTGGAGAGAGGTGGTATCTTGATCCACGTGTATCTGATACAGACGGTGACGGTATGCCCGATGGTTTCGAAGCTCACATGTGTGAGAAGCTCGGTGGATACGACTCTGAAGATATGCGATACGAATGTGATATGTTTGACCCGCTGAATGCTAGTGATGCAGACCTTGACCCTGATGAGGATGGGTTCGACGTGGATAGAAATGGTTTCCTCACTGTTAATGAAATGCTCACATCACCTGAAGAATATTCATTTGGAGCACCTAGTAATTGGACTAATGAATTAGATGGCTTACGTTGCTATGCTCCAAACCCAGATTCATCAATCCTCTATGATTGGCCATTTATTTCTGAAAATAAGAACTACACCTTATTTGAGAATATACTATCTGCATGTGCAAGAAATGGTACAAGCGATATTATTGATGAGTATATTTGGCTAGGAACAAATCCAATGGAGGATGACAGTGACAGGTACAATTTCGATGGAGTGAAGCATCGAAGATTATTCCCTTCGAGTGGAGATGGCATCAAAGATGGATGGGAAATTCATTTTGGACTTAATCCATTGAATCGTTCTAATGCATTGATTGATTTGGATAACGACGGATGGGATTCTAACCGTGACGGAGTCATCAGTGTCGATGCTGCTCGTTCAGTAGAAGCACTGACTCTTGGAGAAGAACTCTCTACCTTGGAAGAATACTTTGTTCATCTTGATGATGACAATACTGTCAAATCAGGAATGAGGTCGGTCGAACTCGGAGCAAAATCAGGGACATACACTGAGTATCTATTGTCTCCAGAAGCGGAAGAGGGTGAAATATCAATTCTCAACCACGATGTTAGAGAATTACGGGATGATGGGACACATTTGTGGGTTGGTTCTAAGCTTGGAGTGACGATTATTGACTTCGAAACATCCGTTTCCACCGACCACGAACTTCCTCAAGGGCACGACCTTCACGACATGGTCTTACTGGACAATCATCTTGTGATGATGACAGAATCTGGCACTTGGATTGCAGGCAGAGACGCAGGCGTATTGGATGAAATTTCTCTTTGGCAATATTTCCCTGGCAGGTACACTGCTGGTACACAATTGATTAGTGACGGAGGGGACGATTATGTCCTTGCGTTAGGATATGGTGGCTTCGGTTCTGTATTCCAAATTAACAGTGTTTCAATCTCTGAATTTGAGATTGGAACTGGAATATCAAATACAATGAATAGTGGAAATGCTACTGCAACATCTATTGTCCATGTTGACGTCACTTCAGGACCCCTAACTCTCTTTGTTGGAACCGATGTTGGTTTATTTTCTGTTGAAACTGCCTCCGCTAGAGATGCTTCAACTCCAAATTGGAAATTCTATTATTCCCTGGAACCGACTTCGGTTGCTTCGGATATCGATGATTTGCGAGCAATTGGTGCACAGGGGGGGGACAATCCTGCGATCGTTAACGATTTACTGGCGGATGGCCCTCCTGGTGGCTCGTCACAAGTAGTTTGGATAGGAACTCCTTCTGGCCTTCATAGAATGGATCTATTATCTGGCCTCATTACCTACGGAGGCGATTATGAACACCCTGGAGTGGATGGCGTGACAGTTAATTCCGCTAACGAAATTCATTCGATATATTCTACTGGAGACCAACTGATTATCGGCTCCGGTTGGGGCATGTGGTCTCTAAATGGTGGTTACGCCGCTGTTTATGGAATGACTAACCAAGAATGGGTTCCTGGTTTGATTTCTGCAATATCGGTACATGAAGTCTCAGGAGTTAGTACTGTATTTTTGGGAATAGGCCCTGGTAAATATTCTAATCTTGAATTGATGGACCCAATGGCAAATGATTCAGATGCAGATGGTATGCTTGATGGTTGGGAAGTTCGTTATGGGTTAGACCCTACAGATCCCTGGGATGCTTACCTAGATGCAGATGGTGACGGAGTTAATCTAGACTCAGACCCAATCAATGAACGCCTTTGGAGGAATCTTGACGAATTCAGGTACACTGCAAGAACTAGCAATGGATACGATGCAACCGATCCAAGGTCCGTCGACTCAGATAACGACGGAGTCGGAGATGGTGCTGAATACTTTGGATTGTTCCATGAGTTTACTCCCCTATGGTGCCACTACACGAATCAGTATGATTACGAGCATGTTTGTGGTGATACGGCAGGTTTAGCTGCTAATGCAACTTACTTGAGTTCCTTAGGAATCGACAGTGGTACCGATGCAACAAACCCTGATTCAGATGGCGATGGAATGCCAGATGGTTGGGAAATACAAAACCGTCGCTGGATTGGTGCAACTTTCACAGGCTCCAACAATTGGACAATGGATCCAATGGACCCTGCCGATGCCAACTGGGATGCCGATGGAGATGGCCTATCCAACTTGTGTGAATATCAATGGACGCTAATCAAGGCAGCAGGAATCGCTGGCGACCTTTTAGAGAGTCATTTAGAATCAGAAGCATCTGCTGAATCTTGGGCAGAATCTGATCCAAACAATGTGGATTCAGATGGTGATGGCCTTCCAGATGGGTGGGAAGCCAGAGGTGCTTGCACCTGGGACGTTAGTAGAACCGGTATTAACCCTCTAAACGGGAGCGACGCCTTCGAAAACCCAGATGGTGATGGTTTTGATATTAACCACAATGGTGTGATCGAGGATAACGAAGCATTCGTAAATTGGCTTGAATATAATGTCAGAGACAACCTCTACAGTGGAAATATGAGTTTAGATGGAGAATTGATACCGGATAATTTCACTACTGACCTTTTCAGAAATATTTCTGATTGGGCAGTACCAGAGTCTAACTTTGGTAATGGTATACTAACTGGTGACCCTACCGATGCAGACAGCGATTCTGATGGTATGCCTGATGGCTGGGAGATCTGGTATGCTAGGTGGCATCTTCTCGAAGGAGAATGGTCACTGGACCCATTGGACTCAACAGATAGATGGGACGATTCAGATGATGATGGAATGACCAATTGGGAAGAGTACAACAGTATTGCGCCAGAACTTTCCGAAACTAACAGCAACCGCACAAGTCCGCAGTGGTATGTTACTACTGTCGGAGCAGGTTATACCTTCCAACAATGGTCAGGAATTACTAATTCTGAATCATTCGGCTCTTTCGTAGGACAGGATTTGATTAACGTATCCGGTTATACAACTGATCCAACGAATCCAGACACAGACTCTGATGGTTTCCTTGACGGACTAGAGTTGATGTTCACTGCTTGGAATGACACCGCTCAGACGTGGACACTAAACCCTCTGGTCCCAGGAGATGGTACATTCGATGCAGACGATGATGCTATGACTGATGCTCAAGAGTTCTCTTTGGCTATAATAAATCCAGTTAATGGCGAAAATCATCCTGCCGATGCACCGTTGATGCATATTGACGGTGACCTAAATGATCCAACCCAGAAGTCACAACGTGTTTTCGACATAATCAGTGACAAAGGTCAGAGAGGGAAGAGGCACTTAGCAGAATTCACTGAATGGCAGTCGACAGGAATTGCTAATACATTCATTTCAACCCTAATGAGTATCACAGATCCTACAATGTCAGACACAGATGATGATGGTATGATTGATGGTTTCGAATATTGGTTTACAAGCTGGGATTTAGAGAATAATCGTTGGTCTATGAATCCATTAATCGATTCCGATCAGTGGCTAGATAGCGACCAAGATTCAGTGGATTGTGACAGAGATGGTAATATTTCATTGGATGAGCAATACACCAACAAGAGAGAGTATGAGTCAAGAGTTTACGGTAAATACTCTGAGCGACTAAGCACCGGGTCCGGACTGATTGGATTCGGAGATGATGCAATCGATGCTTACGTCGAGGAAGGCAGTACTGAACTGGAAGCGCGCCGTGCTATTTTCAATAACTTTAGAGGAAGAGATGCAGGCACAATTGCCAGGATGGATATGATCAATTCCGCAGACGATAATACATTCAACAGATCACTGTTTGGTATTTCTGATCCTACATTCGCAGATACAGACGGTGACGGCATAAATGATGGATGGGAATTCTGTTATGCTGTTTACGGTCTTCCAGACCCTACGACACAGAACCATTGGGCTACCAACCCAGTGAATCCATTTGATGTAGATTATGACCCTGATAGCGATGGATGGTATGGTCGAACTTCGTTTGATATTCCTGCAACTCAAGGTACTTGGGAAAACCGTGAATTTACTCCTTCCGGGGGAATTATCCAAAACGGAATTGGTGACTTACCTTTCACCAATTATATGGAATATCTGAACGGCACTAGGCCCGATACAAATGACTCTGATGGCGATTCAATCACGTTCAATACAGAAGTCACAGCAGGAGTTGTAACCTCTCATGAGGCTGATTGGAATCTTTCAGATGGAAGGGAAGTTTTCAAGTACGGAATTAACCCCATGGACAATGATACAGATGGCGACATGTTGCCTGATTGGTATGAATATGAAAAGGGATGGAATGAGAGCAATGATAACTTCTCATCACGACTCAATATCGAAGTCCAATGGATCGATGCTGCAACGGGTGGTTCTTGCAATACAAATACGACTTCTTGCCGCCCACTTTCACAAAATCTAGGCACACTTTCACGTCCTAATTTAGGTTGGGCTTGGGCCACTTTCAATCCAGCAGATCCTTTGGATGCAAATGATGATCCCGACCAAGATGGCAATTGGGATTGTAGCGCAACATGTGTATACACTCCTTACACAAATTTCATGGAGTTTTATGCCATAGCTAATCCTAATTTAGACTCGCCAGATTCTGTAAGATTATCCGGTGAAACTTGGGAAGGTTCTCCAATTACTGAATGGTGGCAATTCAGGGCATTTACTCTCGGTCTCGGAGAAGTTGATGAAGATTCTAAAAACTATCTGGGTATGAATCGAAAGAACATTGATGACCAGAGTTATGTTTTGATTATTGATGATATGGACAATGATTTCTTGGTAATAGATTCCGGCGATGACATTACTCTCTGCTCAGGTGACCAAACTTCTGAATGGGATTTGTACTATCTTGGTAATACGAACCGGGCTCCTGCTATCGATTTAGGAGAGCACGAATATGGCTGGTACTTGCTAGATTTAGACGGTGATCACATTGCAGAAGGTAGTGACCCTCTGAATTGGGACACTGATGGAGATTGGTTGGTAGATTGGTTTGAAGTCAAGGACGATGAAGAGGACGGTCTACGCGGCGATTCATCTCCAATTCGTTACGATAGCAGAAATACAGCATAATCCTCAGATTTCCCCCTATAGGGGGATTTCTGTTGTGACGTGACGCCGGATGGTTCAAGACTTATGTCGGATGTCGCGAAGATAGGTGAATCGTATGTCGCAGAGAGTTTCTACCCGTGCTATGCTGACAATGATGCTGATGCTACTTGTCCTTACACCGCTCAGTCCTTTCGCTGAGACCTTTGTTGGACAGGCGCAGGCGAGCGGTTCATCAAGGCACATATACACATTCTCAGACGGTAGTATTGAGAATATTGCTTTGTATCAAGGCGGTGCTGATAAGACTACTAAAGTTGCAATACCCAAAGGTGCAGAAGTTATTGATGTTCAGATGACACTTTCTGGTGCTTCTTCCACAGGCTGGTCCCAAGTTACTACTGATTCTTACGAAGAGTGGATGGACGGCTATTCTAGCCGTATGGACGCAAGAAGCGGTGATTTGTCATTGGGGTTAGATTCAAGTGAATTCGAATTTGCATCTCATGCATTAGACGAAGAAACCGTTCAGGGCTCCGATGCTTGGTTAGATAACGGGAGCTTTGCGGTTAGACAACCTCACACAGCAAATTCTTCTGAAAACCGTTTGAGTAACCAGATTAAAGTTACCAGCCCTAATTTCATGGCCCAAGGCCAAGGTGCGATTTTACGAAACCACGACTGGCTATTCATGTCAACCTACACGGGTTCTTCTTTCGATAAAGTTGTCAACAGAATGCATCCTAACAATGTGAGTAGAGATATTGTTGTTGATCTACAACGAGAATCTGGTTGTACTCTTCCACAAGACCCAAGTTCGACGTATTACAAAGGATACGGATTCAAAGATTGGACAATTACTGATGATGAAATGCTTTATGGAATCTTTTCCACCTACAGATATTCCTACTCGCAAAACACGCCACTCCAAAACATACGGGTTCTAGCAATCGATGTCTCAGATGATTGGACTTGGAATTGTGTTGAATCTTATGACCTATCTGCTCAATATGGCGAATACAATGGAATTTCTTTTGATAGAGAAACGGGGAAGGTGTGGGTTGCTCACAGTTCACAAAGGAGACTTGTGTCTTACGAATTTGGAGACAACGGCCAGTATACTAGAGGCGAAGATATGTTCGTATTCTCTTCTGGTTCATCATCGACGACAGAATGTGGTAAATCGACTAGTAATGTTCACGGATTGACTGTTCACGATAACATGTTCTTCATCCGTTGCATGAAGGGTACATACTATCAGGACACAGATCAAATCAGTGTTTGGGCTGTATCTGGTTCATCATCTTCTCTCGTTCCACAAACCGGGACCCGTGATATTACTGCTAAGGGATATGGGCTGTATTATGATGGAGAACGCTTACTCACCGTAGATTCGGGGTATTCTACATGGAGTTCGAAAACATTGTATTACCGTGAATTCGGAATGGGTATTTCATTCCCAACAACTCCTGCTCCAGGAACCACTACTTGGATTGGTGAAACTATAGTGACTGATGAAAATGTATTGGCAGTGAATGTCGAAAACCATTGGTCTGCTCCAAGTCAAGGAGATAGAGTCGACTATTGGGTTAGTGCAGACAACGGTACACATTGGGAATCTGTTAGTAAGAATCAGACAATTCACTTTTCTCACCCTGGTAATGAGCTAATTTGGAAGATGCAACTAATCGGTTCATCTGCAGTATCATGGTGGATTAATCTAGAATATGCCACCTCATATGTGAATACAGGAGACTGGACAAGCCAAAAAGTATCAACTGGCACAAATGTCGGTAAGGTAAGGGCTGTTTGGGTTGAAGATGTTCCAAGTCCTAGTTCGATTACTGTGAAAGTTTCAAATGATAACGGTACTAGTTGGGAAGATGCTTCGAATAATATTGAAGTTTCATTTTCCACTCAAGGCGGAGGCAATGAGTTGCTATACTCTATTCTGATGGGAACAACTGATGTTACGCAAACTCCGACAGTTGATTCATTCATTCTTTGGTATGAGGAAGGGTATCCAGATGCTCCTCAACTAGATGTTGGTGACGACAATATCTGGGATTGGAAATCCATTTTGTTCCTAAACGAGAGTTCAGTGGTAGCATCTGATGACTCAGCAGTTGGTAGTGTTGTTTCTGACACTCCTTCCTTAGTTGATGCATTTAACAGCCACATCCCAAGTAATGGAGTGGGCACTGTTGAAATTCCAATTGCTGTAAAAGCAAATACTCCAGGTAGAGTCAAAATTACAGATCTTGATATCGAATACAGATTGAAAACAAGAGTTCTAGATGCTTCATTAGAAGGTGGCCTAGTAGCTCCTGACGGAGTTTACCGTAACCTTGTGGTAAGGCTTGCGCATGGGGATTTGGTAGATAGAGTAACAGAGGCAACTATCGGGTTAAACAATTCCCATGGAGGTAATCCTGCATTCAATTGGATGCGCGGAGACACTTGTAGCCTTGTTGATGATGCTAACGGAATAGTCGAGTTTGATGTCGGTAATTGTACATCAACAATTGACCCGGACGGTGTTGTTTCAGTCAAGATGCCAATGCGCGTTAATTGGACATGGGATGATGAAAGGAAGATGGAGGCTGTAGTCTCAATGAATGATGACCTAGGTCCTCAAGTCATTGCATGGGCAACCGACACTTTATCCCTCAATGTTGAGAATGATATTCAGTTAGATGGAATGAGAGTTTGGGAAGAGACTGGAAGAGAATTATATCCGGGCGATTGGGTCAGAGGAGGATTTAATCTCTCTATTAGCGGTGCAATCAATTTCCAAAACTCAGCATTGTCTCCAAAAGCAGGGGAGTTTGATCTAAGAGTCTTGGGACAAAATGTAACTTATGACGGTGACCCTATCGGTGAACCATTCATCCTTCATTCTGAAGGTAACCCTGCGTTCGGTCAATACAACATGTCGTTCCAATCACCTATTGAATCGGCTCCGGGTGGTATGATACTATACGTTGAAGCGGTCAACTTGTCAAGTGGTTCACAATATGTGAATCCAGGATATAACACAATCAAATTAATTTTTGATGGTAATGCCCCTCTTGTATTATTTGCCAGCCCACTAATGTCTTCTGAAATGCATAAAGGTCCACCTTCACCAGGTGGGCAATCCTTAGAAATAATCATTCAAGATTCAGTGGATCCTCCTCAAACTGTGGATTTACACTACTGGATTGGTTGTCAAGCAGGAGAACATGAAAAGTGTGACGATTCAAATTTCAATGGTCTTCCAGAACCTATCGAATATCGCTCAAAGACACTTACCACTCCGGAAACAGTCGCAGGTGGATTGAATATTTTCAATGGCCTAATTGATGATTCAATGCTATTACATGGTCAGAAAGTTGCATTTTATGTGACTGGGCAAGATGGACAAGGAAATGTCATTGCAATGGGTGGTTCACCTGTTTGTGACATTGAACCTGGTGAATTTTGTGGAGGAAACGGAAACGGAGTGACACAGCCAGTTTGGGAGGATTCTCTATCATGGTATGTCATTCGTGAAGAGTTTGAACCAGTTATGGATGTCGATAATTCTACTATAATGGGGCACGATGACTTGTCACCTCTGCATCCAGGAATTTCATATACTGCTACATTCATGGTTTCTGATATCAACGGCTGGTGGGATGTAGATTACATACAACTAGCACTTGGAGGAGACTTCGATGATGAAGAAACTTCAATTTATGCACAGGTTTCGAAAGGTGACGATGGACTTCCAGAGATTTTCCTTGAAAGCGGTGGTTCAGGCTTAGCGGTATCTAATCTCTATTCGTCAGTAATTCTTGATCCGGAGAACCAATCTCGGATGGTAGTCTCTATCAAATTCCAACTGACTTGGAACTTCCCTGAAATTTGGGATACAAACGGTGAATCACATTTCATACCTAAGGTCTGGATTGAAGACAAACCATGTGGTTTGGATGAAGAGACTCCATGTAACGTCCACAAAGCAGGTTTGGGTAACGACCTATGGAGTTTGGATAACGATTTGAGGTTTGATACACAACCGGGTCATATTCTTGCAATTGAATTACGTGACGGTACTAATCATTACAACCCGGACTTTGATGAAACTTTAATCGGTGCAGGTCAAGCTTTGAGATTCAGTGGCAGAGTACTTTTCGCAGAAGATGAAACCCCTGCTCCAGCAGGTACATTCACTATCGAATTAGGCGACTACGATAACCAATGGACTACTACAAGCCGTGAAGGTGGCTACTTCAGTATTGACATGATTGTTCCAGATGTCCGCAGTGGACATTTAGATATGCGTGCAAAGTTGATTGATTTACCGGGTCTTGCTGTTGATGAATCGGAATTCAAGCCAAGATTACGCTTAGCTGTCGACAGCGAAAGACCTACAATTCACGCAGTATACATTGCAGGAATCGAACCTGGTGCAGACATTCCAATCTCTTTGGCTGGTGATTTGCAGGTAATGCTGGAAACTAGGGACGACCAAGGGTTTAGTATTGACAATCCAGCAGTAATCCACTATCTGGTCAGGGCGGGAGATGCTGAAATCAGCAGAGGTTCTTCGCCATTGCCAGAGACTACTCCATTTGAAGATCAATTCTTCTGGACCGGGTATCTTGACCTAACAGATGGTGGAGCAACTATGCTTCTTCCGTCTTACACAATCGATGTTTGGATTACAGGTTCTGATGCCTCAGGGAATCCATATAACAGTCAAGGGAATACCATAGACCAACCTATAGCATCATGGCCTATGGCTCTTACAGGCCCCGATATTAGTTTGCGAGGAGAAGACACATTCTGGAAATGGTCCAATCCTACTCCTGTGTCTGGCGAATCAGTCGATTTATCTATGGAAGCACGTAATACTGGCGCATCAGGAAACGTAACCTTTGTCTTACAACGTCTAGTTTCAGGAGATGATTGGGAGACACTTTCAACAGTTTCAATAGATGCTCCATCTGGAAGAGTAGTTCAAGTAAAACTCAATGCAGTCGCAGAGGGTTCTACCGGTGACACCTTAGAGCATCGAATTCTATTGTTAGATTCAGGTGTAGAGAAAGAAAGGATTTCGATAAGCCCTCTTCTGATTAAAGAAGAAGTGGCGAGGGATGGTGACGCATTAGCTAATCAAATCGCAGACTCACAATTATCAGTGGTAATGTATCTAATCGCCTTGGGGGCGATGTCGTATGCTGTTTGGACAATGGTTCAGATGCGTCGTATTAAGAGGGGCGAAGAAGTTGATGAAACCGATCAAACAGCAGAGGTTGCAGAAGAAATGGCTGGCAAAGTCGTGCCAACTATTGAGCAATCTGAGCCAGCAATTCAACCTGGACCGCCTATACCTCCGTCAGGGTTACCGGAAGGGTGGACTGCGGAACAATGGACTCATTATGGGCATCAATATGTCGAAACAATGAATCAATGAGGTAGGGCACATGTCTGGTCCTGAATCAATGGTCACTCTACAAGAGCGAATGGTAAATCTGATCAATCAACTCGGCATGCCTGTATTGGAAACAAGTATGGTTATTTCACGCTGGACTAATCGTTTACTCAAGCAACTACAGGACCATTCCCAAAGTCTTCCTGAGAACCTAGCTAAGCCTTGGCCTTTGGATGTAGTTCCTGTTGAGAGTGAATCATCCTTTGACTTGGATAAGGCCTTGTCTTTGGTAGACCGAGACAGGATGGATATCTTTGACACATTGATTCGTGTGACACTAGAGGAAGAACAAATGTTGGTAAGTGATGCATTGGGAGTACTCAGGTCATGGGAGCACCTGATAAGGACACAATTGTCTCAAGCAGCAGGGCCAGGGCAGTTGTTTAGTCCGACTGAAATCCCAGATGATTTTTAGGTGAAACAATGAGATTATTTTTCATGGTTATTCTATTCGTATCTTCCTCTATCGCAGGTTGCTTCGGTGATGTATTGAATGATGACGAAGAACGAGGAATTCCTGGTGGCTTAGCATTAGCTTGCCTACAGGATGACAAATTCGAGGATATGGAAATCCATTTCCTTTTTGAAAAAGGGTATTCGCCTATCGCTATGGATTTAGTGAAAACAAGGTTGCAGGAGGTTTGTGACAAACCAGGTGGAATTAAGATTGTAGCCGAAGAAATCGATTTCAAGATCGATTCCACTTGGTCATCTAACGATGTTAGAGATGCAAGATGGAAGCATGGTGGAGACGCAATGGGTTCCGAAACCTTGCATTGGTATTTCCTATTCCCATCCGGAACTCATGAAGATTCTTCGGTACTGGGCGTAGCTGTTGACGCATCTACAGTAGCAATATTCAAAGATTCAGTGGATGATGCTGAAGGCCTGTTCGGTCGACCCTCTAGTGAAGAAGTAGAGCGTGCGGTTACTGTACATGAAGCCGGACATTTACTGGGCCTAGTGAACTTGGTGTACACATCTCCGATTGATCACGAGGATTCAGAGCACCCGAATCATTCTAACAATGAGGATTCGGTCATGTATTGGGCAATTGAAACCAATGATGTTGGTAATTTTCTCACTGGAAATATCCCTGATGAGTTTGACGATGACGACAAATCAGACTTAGAAGGCATGGCAAGTGGTTCACTCAAATGTAAGAAACAATTGTGGTCATGAGGCATTTGAGACAATACGACTTGAGTCTCTCCATGCATCAAATATTGACCATAAGTAAAGCAGCACCCAAAGTACTAGGGTAAATGCGAGTGGTATTTGCAATAAGAACCAATCACGCCCTCTCCTATGATTACGGTTAAAGTGCTGGCCAAGGAACAAAAATGGTATGAGTGAAAGTGCAACTGCAAATATTGGCCTGAGTGCACCCCAAATGCCAACTCCTGCAGTTATTTCATTCCAAATCGTTTTACTGACGGCGATTTTGTCAAGATCTGGTTCATCGATAGGTACAACCACCTCGATGACATCATCTTCGTACTCCATCATTCACTCGTGCAAGCGGCTACTTGTCAATGTGACGACGCAAATCTCATTGAACTATACTTATTGAGGACAAATATGCCGGGGCGGATATTGGTGACTGGGTTCGGGCCTTTTGGAGGGCATCTTTCCAATATCTCCGAGGAAGTAGCAAAATCGATACACGGTGAAATTGTTAGAGGTTGTGTCATAGAATCTTTGGTATTGTCTGTAGATGAATCTGGATCCAGAGCAGTTTCTAATTTGATACCAGATAACAAATATGATGCAATCATGCATTTGGGCCTTGCTGAAAAAGCAGATTATCCAAGAATTGAGATGCGAGCAAAGGACATTCTAGATTTCCGTATTCCTGACAATTCTGGGAGACAAGTTAGTAGTACCAAAATCAGCGGGGAAGGAGATTTGTACTCAACTATTAATCCTGAAGATTGGGACATAGTCAAGATGATTGATTCACCCGTTATCAGCCACGATGCTGGAGAGTACCTGTGCAATGAGACATTATATCGGACTCTTTTGTCATTGAGTGACAACACTCCCTGCTTCTTTCTCCACTTACCTCAATCCCAAAATGATGCCAGAGGTCTTGCCTTACAATGCTTGGACCGAATGTTACGCCCACCTTGTTTGGATGTAGGTGCGGGTGCGATTATTCATGATGGAAAATTCCTTGCAGCAAGGAGAGCGCCTAGTGAAAAACACGCAGGATGGTGGGAATTTCCAGGTGGGAAGTTCGAGGAAGGCGAAGATGCTGCAGCATGCCTCGTTAGAGAGATTATGGAAGAGTTAGAGCTTGAAGTCGAAATTGGTGATGGTATCGGAATATGGATATTCGATCACGGCGATGTAGTTGTCAGGCTGCATGTTATGGAGTGTCGAATATTATCTGGAGATATGAAATTGCATGTTCATGATAAGGTCGTATGGTGCGAAGGTCCTAACGAAGTAGAATGGTTAGGTCCAGACCAAGAAATAGCTGAAGCAATCAGTGCCAGGTAACGGCTTCGCCTTCTTGGTCCATTGTGAATTCATCCCCAACCTTTCGTGGGATATTTTCTCTTCCGCCGTGCCAAGTCGCTGCTTCGAGCCAATCCTCTAAGTTCTCACCACCAATCTCTACAGTGATGAGGCCGCCCAATGTTTTGTCACCCGGTAACGGGAATGCAACTTTACCTGCTAGTGCCGCTTGTCTAGAAATATGAAATATCGTTCCACTGGTGTCAAGATTTGCAGACATGAAATCAAGTGATGTGTCAAGTATCGATTGATTATGTAGGGAATTTAGGAAACAGTCCAATGGAACCCCTTCACAAGCTAAAACATCATCCTGTTCAGTAGGGAATCTTGGACTACTGGGTAGTCCGCAGGTAAACTCTGGAAACAACTTAAGAATTGCATCCATTACTAATTCGGGGTTATCAGCACCGGTGATTTTAGTAGAAACCAATACCGATAATCCCTCATCGACTCCGGTAAGTTTCAATCTCGGCATATAACTACCCAGAAGCCCATGGTCAATGAAGTTGACAGGCCAACCTTGACATTCTTGTTGCGAACCGAGTGAATCATGGAAGTTCGGGTTTGTGCAGTAGTGCCCGTTCTCAATGAGGGTGAATTCATCACCCGTTGTATCGATAGCCTCCTGGCTCAAACAATGCCTATCGATGTACTGGTTTTGGATGGTGGTTCAACAGATGGCACTCTGGATTTGCTTTCCAAATACGGTGACTCCATCACCGTGCTAAACAATCCTGGTAAGAGAGTTGCACAAGCAAGAAACCTTGCTCTGGAGAATATCTCCAACGAGATTACTCACTGTTTGGAAATAATTGGCCATTCTTGGATAGATTCTGACCATGTTGAGAGAAGAGTCTCTGAGCTGTTGGAATTGGAGAGTAGTTTGGGTACCAAAATAGGAGCTATTGGATGCAGGACAGAATCTGGCGATTCCATTGATACTGTTTCAAAATGGGTCGAAGGAGCACTAGCATCTCCAATAGGATCTGGCGGTGGCCAGTTTCAGCGCTTTAAGGGTAGAGAGAAGACAAAAGTTCCAGCATTTTGTTTGCATAATGTCGAGGCATTACGTGAGGTGAAGGGTTGGGATGAACGGTTCATAACCAGTCAAGACAGTGATTTGTCAATGCGTCTTCTAGCAGCAGGCTGGCAATTATGGCGTTCGGATATTTCATCTGTGTACATGCACAAAAGATCGTCATTATCTAATTGGTGGAAGATGTGTCACAGGTATGGATTCTGGCGAACTAAGGTTGTTGTAAAACATCCAAAAAGGTTGGATGTTCGAGAACTTCTTCCACTTGTTGGTTTGGTGATGATATTCACATTGCATCAATGGTGGTGGGCTCCTGCAACTTATGGAGTTGCACTTTTACTGATGGGGTTAGTCTACAGGCAGAAAGATTCTGTAAGTTCAATAATTGGAATTCCAATCTGCTTGGTTATACTCCACACGGCATTTACAATCGGCTTATTCGATGGGTTGCTAAGGGCAGGTAGAGCCCCCAATGACCGCTCATGATGCGCAAACCTTCATGGCTATAGTGACAAAGGAGAGAATTAGATGGCAAGGCAATTCACCGCGTTAATTCTTCTTTTCACCCCCGCATTAGTTCTCAATGCTTTGAGGTTCCTAGTGACGCCACTGGGTGAAATGATGGCGGTTTCAGTTGGATTGGATGTAATACTTCACATTATTTCTCTAGCATTTGGAATTTTTCTGTTTCGTAAAACTCGTGTCGTTAGAGACCACGAGTGGCAACGTAGCAAGGCGGTAAAAGCAGTAGGGAACCAGTTCAAGGCAGAGGAAAGAGGCGTTTGGGAGAAAGACGTGGTTATGGAAACCCAACTATCTGTCGAGGGTCAGGCTAATCTGAAAGGTCAGGTTTCAGGATTGACTGGGAATATGACTTCTGTCGGAGACAGAGAGATTGAATCAGAAGTCGAAGTAGAGATGTTGATTGATGCTGAACACGTAAGGAGAGCACAAGCCAGAGTTTCTGGTGACGAACAATTTGAGGATGGTGCAGTTCATTCAACAATTGGTGCAGTTACGAAAACCTCTCCAATGGATACTTTCCTAGATTTTATTGCATCCTTAAGAGGCCGGGATCGCAAAGCCGAACGAGATGCCAAAAAGAGTGCTTCACTCTCTGCAAGGAGTAATGAATCACCGGTAATTGCTCAACGTCCAATCGCTCCAATTCAGCCAATCGAATCAGAAGAAAGAAAGCCGAGTCCTATGGAGATGGTTTCAGTTACAGATACTGGAATTGAAACTGTGACAATAAATGAGGAAACAAACGAAATCAGCAGGCCTGTAGTCCAGGAAATGTCAATCGAGCAAATGGCATATGGTGCTCCACCTACAAGGAAATCAACAGGTGGCTCACAAGCAGGTCTTTCTCCTCTTCCCGCATGTAAATCATGTGGTGCAAACAATCCAGTTGGGGAGCGCTTCTGTTCTAATTGTGGTATCGACCTATGAGCGTTGGACTGAATAACCCCCTCCTCCCCCCACTAAATAATCGAGGTGGTCAATATGTCTGATAAGAGAGACTACTACGAAGTTCTTGGAGTTGCAAAAGAAGCTGATGGTACAGAGTTGAAAAAGGCTTTTCGTTCTTTAGCTCGTAAGTACCATCCTGACAAGAACGACGCACCAGATGCTGATGAGAAATTCAAAGAGATTCAAGAGGCCTATGCTGTTCTCTCTGATAATGACAAGCGTAGGAATTATGATCGCTTCGGGCATAATGGTCCAGGAGGGTCTCCGTTTGGACCAGGTGGCTTCCAAGGATTCAATATTAATCTAGACGACATTCTTGGAGGAGATTTCTTTTCCAGTATGTTTGGCGGCAGAAGCAGTCGCACATCTCGTCAACAAGGAAATGACATACTCATCAGACACGAGATCGATCTCGTCTCAGTGTTAGAAGGTGGTAAGGAAGAACTTGAAATCGACCTACCTGCTACCTGTTCCGACTGTGAAGGTACTGGTGCCAAAGATGGAGTGACTACTCAATGCAACGAATGTGATGGCGTAGGACAGGTACGAGTTAGACAACAGATTGGACCATTTGTACAAGATTCAGTACGTGCTTGTCAGTATTGTCAAGGTTCAGGAAGAACTTATGCTTCTAAGTGCAAGTCATGTTCGGGAGACGGGATACAATCAGAATCACAAGTCCTTAGATTCTCAATACCTAAAGGCGCTCAAGAAGGAACTCGTCTAAGGATGAGAGGAAAAGGTCAACCTGCACCTCAAGGCAGAGGTGCCGCAGGTGACTTGTTCATCGAATTAATCATCGAAGAGCATCCATGGTTCGAACGCAATGGCATGGACTTGATTATGTCTCTACCTCTGGGATTCACAGCATTAGCTTTGGGTTCATCAGTGGTTTTACCTCATATTGATGGTAAAGATTTGGTAATCAAAATACCGTCGGGCACAAATTCTGGTGATACGATTACTATTGATTCTAGAGGTCTTCCTTCTAGCAGAGGGGTTGGCCGAGGAGATGTCGTAATTTTATGTAAATTACACATGCCAAAGAAGTTCGATAAAGGTACCAAAAAGGTTTTAGAGGGTTTAAGAATGAATTTAGATGGTAAGACCGAAATGATGGACAAGATAATTGCAGATGCCAAAGATAGGCGCAATTAATTATTCTTCAGATATATTGGAGTCTCTGTAGATTGTGTTAGCAGGTTTAGCGGCCATCGGATCACCATTAACCATACCAGATAGGTGTATGTTTAGGGCGTTACTACTACCTTCGAGTTCTACCTGGACGAATAAGCGTGAATCTTTCGTTAGAGAATCAAGGAATATCTCTGAGCTACGGGAGAGAAGTTTAGGTTCAATCTTTTTCACATCCCAAGGCTCTCCTTCTGGTGCTTCAAATCTGATTGCCGCTACATTCCAGTCGCACTCTTTGGCACAAATACCAATCAGCAGTGACCATATGCCATCGTCTCGGTTACTGAGTGACCAAATTGCCATGTCAATTCCGGTAGTGAAATGTCGCATTTCTGAATCTCCCCATACCTCTAGGGCTTTTTCCCATTCAAGAGAGGATACAGCCCGCAAAGCCCTTGCAAGGTCATTATGAGAGGAATCACCTTCTGCTAGTTTTTGATTTAGCCATTGCAACCTATCCTTTTTACTAGCGAATTCTTCAGCGAATAATTTCTCTTTCCTAATGAATCTGTAAAACACTACAAACGGTAGGATAAGGATTAACCCAATTAGCCAATAAAACAAGTCTGCTGCTTCTTTGACGGCATCTGATGCAGGGAACCATGGCTCTTCGCCCTCATCGATAACAGCTGTGCTAACTCTAATATTCCATTCAATAGGTTCGGCATTTTCGTCAATAGCAGAACTTCCGTTTATGTGTTCGATTTTGATGAAATGTGTGCCTAGTCCAACATCAAGGGATAGGCTAATTTTGTCCATGGAGTAGGTTGCTGAAACTTCATTCAACATTTCCCAAGTTTGCTGGTCCATGTCCCAAATAGTTACTCGCATTTCGTAAATATCTCCTTCGACAATTACATCCACAAGATGAATAGAGTCATTCCATCCCGTAGTTTCAACACGCAAGATGTCTTGGTAATCTCCCATGTGTAATGTTAATTCGCCATCCTCTGTGTTTCCATCCATAGTGATCAACGGATAAGTTGAGTTGTTACTATTGGCACTAAGTGGTCGATAAGTTGGAGCGTCCATTCCCCAACTTGCATCAAAGTGCTGGTAGTGTGACATGGAGGCAGTCCAACTGCAATTACAATCCCATTGAAATTCGATATAAGACGAGCCATCAATCCCATGTATTCTATCATTTAATGTTGCATTTGACCAGTCTGATTCTGAGCTAGAATAGACATAGCGATATTTGATTGGCACATCAGTCAAGCCATCGATTGTAGCAGATTTAGTAACTATTAGGGATTCATCTTCATCAAGGGAGTAAGACAACGGTGAGTTGCCAATTCCAAACACACTGTCTAATTCATACAGTTGACTAATCTGCGTAGTATCAAAGATTTCTGTACGCATTGACCAAATGTTATCTGGGCTTGGACTTGTAATTGTAACTATGATTCGTCCATCATTATCAATCGGAATGTAACTAACATAGTTTTCATCAATTGATGTATTCAGTGGTAAACTGAATGCATTCCCTACTAGTGATTCATGAGTAAGGTTCTGGAAGTGCAAATCAACATCAATGCCTGTTGAAGATGCGACTAGTGTCAGTACCAGAATGCTTCCTGAACTGACATTTACTGCAAATACGTCTGCAGAATCGTTGATCAGATCGCCAGACGTGTATTCTCCTTCGCAAGAGATATTGAATCCATCCTGAGGGCAAATCTCAGAATCCAACGTGAAAAACTCACTAGATGGTGCAGGTCTTAGGTTGGGTAATTCACCATTCATAGGTATTACTCTTTGACAATCGTCATCATCTCCAATGTGAAAGGTGTGATTTCCTGAATCTAAACCGATTGTAAAATCGCTTCCGTTAGCGAGTATGTTGCCAGAATCATCTTCGATACTGGCCCATGAATCGTTGCAGTCAAACCATGCAGTCCCTTCTGCTGTAATATGAGTGCTAGAGTAGACAGCACTCACTACTGGCAAGACCATCAGGGTTGCCAGAAGGCAGGTTAGTAGTCTCCCCATAGACGGTGCGGTATGCTCATCCACCTTCAAATCATTCAAGACCAGTATACTTCCAGACCCTATTCATGGCAGGCTTAGGTCGGACAGTATTGGCGCGACATCGCATGTCCCGTCTTTGGGGATTGGGAGACCGCTCTAAACCATCATCAAAGACTCCAGGACTAGTCTTGAGCATTGGTGAGGAGATGGATGTTATCTGGGCTCCTTTTTCAACATCGAGTGATGGTTCTATTCCTCGGACTATCAAATTACATTCGCGTGCTCCATTTGCACCATGGGAAAGTCAAGACAATGGGCCTACTCTATCTGCAACAATAGGACATGTCCTGCCGCCATCATTGGATGAGGCTGATGCAGGAGAAGTTGCCTCCAAAGGTGACTTACTGCCAGTTTCTTGGCAATCTCTGAACCATGATGGCGAATTAATGGATTCCACATTGAATCCACATGTCGTTGTTCTAACAGATGCGCTACAGTTGGCTAACCGGCCTGGTCGACTAGTAGAGGCCATACATGTAATCAAGCGTCAATTTCCAGGTGCACTTCTTTGGGCTCCAGGTATTGGAGGGCCGGATAATTGTGCAGTAATGACATGGTTTGGTATTGATTTGTTTGATACTACACGTTCTCAACAAGCGGAGGCACATGGGGCTGTCCTAACATGGAATGGTCCTAGATATTTGTCTGAAGAGGAGCCTTCTGTTAACCACTGGGAAGTAGCACTGACGGAAACACGTTCAGCAATTGCTAACAATTCACTAAGAGAATTAGCTCAATCGCAATCACTCTCTAGTCCAAGGCTTGTTGAACATATGAGGAATTACGACAAAATGATGGGCAATAAAATTGGCTATTTGTCACAAGTGGTAGATTCCAATACCACTTTGAGAATTCATAGTGTTGAATCACATGATGATCCAATAATTACAGATTGGGTCGATTTCATCACGAATGAATATCAAGTACCTTCTAGTCTAGATGATGTTCTAGTTTTGTTACCTTGCTCAGCACGTAAACCATATTCGTCTTCAAGAAGTCACCAAGCATTCCGTAGAGCAATGAATCACAATTCTGCTCATGAGGTAATGGTTACCTCTCCTCTGGGTCTGGTTCCTAGAGATTTGGAAGAGGTTTGGCCTGCCGGGCATTATGATATTCCAGTTACTGGTGATTGGACTCAAGATGAGTCTACTAGGGTGACAAAAATGTTAGATGCGATAATTGCTAAGAATAACTATCGTGTTGTAATCAATCATTCAGGTTTTGATTACCACTGTGATATTCCAGTAGTTGATACTAGGCAGGGTGATTCAGCAACGAATCATAATGCACTGAAGAGATTGAGTGCTGCAATTCTTGATAACATGCGTGTTAAGAGAAGAAGTGGTGAATTAATGAATCTCGAATCTTTCCGTTCTGTTTCCAGATTTCATTACAATAATGATACATGGTTAGAGGGTGTTCAAGTCCGTGGAAGATTCCCAAGATGGAAGATTTTGAAGGATGATGTTCAAATTGCAATGTGGGCTCCAGAAAGAGGTGGCTTTTCACTATCAAAATCAAGTATCCCGCTGTTGGATTCTCTTGATTCGCTCAAACGGGTGCAGTTGAAGCCGGAAATCAAATGGAAGGGCGATATTAACCTCGCAATCTTGGATTCTTACGATAATTCAATCCGTAAAGGCGAGGATATATTGGTAATGCAAGGCTCGCAGTGCATTGGTTCTGCTCGTGCAGCGGCTCCTGCTTGGGAATGGGAAGGAACACCTGGTCGGCTAGCAAAAAGCCATCAAAGAGTGTGAATTCATATCTCGTTTCATGCGTAGCGGTTAAGAATGGGTTACAGGTCGGCGGAATGCTAGGAGGCATCCATTATGGCACGTATGTACGCTAAGAGGAAAGGTAAGTCCGGTTCCACAAAGCCACACAATGAGACCGCACCAGAGTGGTCGAACAAAGATTCATCAGCAGTTACTGGGCTCATTGTAGAGCTAGGTAAGGCAGGTCATTCCTCCGCTGAAATAGGTACAATTCTTCGTGATCAACACGCAGTTCCTGATGTTCGTGCAGTTCTTGGTGGAAAGAGAATTTCCTCAGTTCTTGCAGCTAATGATATCGGCGGCTCCTACCCAGAAGATATGATGAACCTAATGCGCAAGGCTGTAGGCATCATCAACCACATTGGTTCTGGGAACCACAAGGACCTTCACAACAAGCGATCACTAGAACTTACAGAGGCGAAAATCCGCCGTCTGGCTAAGTATTACATCGGCGAAGGCCGCTTAGACTCCGATTGGAAGTACAAGCGTGACCAACTCCGCTTGATGGTTGAGTGATTAATCCTCAACTTGATGAACCACCTTCGAGGTGTCTCGGATAGGTGCGACAATGAATAGTCTGCTTCAATTGTCATTTTTTTCTTCGATTGAAGATGAATTGAATGAACTATCGAATGCGATTGGCAACGCCAAAATGATTCAGTTGATGGCTCCTGCTGACCTAGATGGAATTTTAGCTCTAGCACAATTAGAAGCATCATTTTTAGACAATTCTTTGCATTATCGTAGAAGAGTACTCCCCTCTCGTAGACACGTTGGGCGTGATCATGTAGAAAAATTACCAGTTGTCGACGGGCTAATTGTTCATATTGATCCATTCAGTGAATCGAGGAAATCATTTGAAATTAGTGATAATGTAATTCACATTCGTCCAATTGAAGTAGAACTGAGTTTCCCAGCATCCGATAAAATCCATCATGGTGCAGTTGACTGCGTTGCCATATGTGCTGCGATATCTGCTATTCTCTCACCTGAAGGAGCCAGAGTGCGAAAACAGCGCTCGATGACCATTGCTGGTTGCTGGTTACGTCAAGGGCTTAACGCAAATTATGACCCTGTTATGTCAGTACTCAGAGATCATCTAGATTCAGAAGGTTCGATTGACATTCGCCCATTACCAGAAGTTGTTAATCCCGCACCAGGGATGATTCCTGGGTTATCTGAAAGAATGCTAAAGCGTCTTTCTAAGGGTTGGGCTAGAATGGATGTTGATGCTAGAAGTTCAGCAATTAGTGAACTTGTTCTTCCTGCTTTGAGGGAAGATGGTATTTCGACAATGCGCTTAGAGGAACTAATCTGGCATAGAGCAATGATTCCTGGCTTCGATTCGGATATTGCTAGTCAATTGCATCTCGCAACCAACGGTTGGCCAGATGATGCAGATGAAGCAAGAGTCCATGCTAGTAGTGTAGCAGATTTACTGATTATGAATGGTCACCTTTGATCATTCAACAATTTTCAAAACCTTTCCGCATCCTTGACAAGGTAGTCTGAATGGACGTTCTGTAGTAGTAATCGAGTTAGGTGTTCCACAATTAGGGCATTCAATAACAGGGTAGTCACTTACTCTATTAGCGATGAAAGCTCCCTTTCTAGTCGGGCTAGCAACGGCCGTTATTATCCATATTGTGACGGTTGTGGCTGTAATCACTCCAACAGTAAATGGTTCAGTTGCCATATACAGTGTAGCCAAAACAGCCGGGATTAATATCATCTCAAACCAGAGAGCGCTTCTTCTCTTTGTTTTGGTCATCTTTAGAACAACAAAAACACCTACGGCAAGCGAAATAATAGTTATTAAAGACAAACTACCAGGTGCATTGATTACATTGTCAGTAGGCATAGCAGTAAATGTGAAAGAATCACTTTGCTTCAAACCTTTAGCGGTGATTTCAATACTTTCACCAAATGGTGTTCTTTTGTATGAAATTTCAATTCCACCATCATCGCCCTTGATTTCTGCCGCTGTCAGACTTGATGACATTCCGGTCTCAATATTGATGTTCAAATCAATAGTTGACCATACCGTAGAAGTTTCAACAACTATGAAATTACGTAGCAAAGTAGTTTGTTTGTCTGGTTCAAGTATTTCGAGAGTAGAGATTTTCATTGTGATTGGATGAGGTACAACTTTTCTTTCCCCCTTCAAGTCCAATGATACTGAGAATCGTTCAAGGTTTTGGGGATCATTTCCGATGAGCTCTTGCAGTTCTATGCCCATACCATCATTCATGTAAGAGGTTGCAAGATTGAACATTTGGTTTTCAAATTCACTTTCTTCGATCTCATCAATCATACGGTTTCCACGGTCATCATCAGATACCATTCCTGCTTTGAATATCTTCAAGGGTTTTGAAAGTCCAGAGTCATCACTACCGATATTATCCAATCCCCATCTCATCCAATAAGCGAGGTATTCATCAATATCTAATTGAATTTCACGCTCTAATGTGAGATAGCCGTCAGTCTTGTCCAATTCCATTTCCATCGTTACAACCAGTGGTGAACCTGTCCCATCTGTTCGCAATGGTTCTTCAGTAGGGTAAAATACCCCTCCTCCATCATTTCCATCATCATAAGTTGTGATAGTAAACTGGCCTCCGCCTGTAAGGGTGGGAGATAATGCCTGGATTCGAATATTGGCTTGAATGCTGATGACTTGCTCACCTTCATCCGAGGCTCGCCATGTCCAAGTTAGTCTAACATAATCTCCGCTGCTAGTTCCAATGGGGTCGCCTGTCAGTGTAGCGCCATTAACTATGATTTCCAAGCTGTTCGAATGTGCTGCAGTCATCTGTCCAAATGGAGATGCAATAATTGCTGAGATGTAAACATCCATTCCCTCAGTCACCGGTTCATCAATCAAGATATCAACTATTGGCAGGTCTGCATTAATAGATGACTTGTCATCATCGCCTCCCCACTTGAAAGTTAAGCCGGCGTCTGAACCTGGAACACTAAAGACAACAGTTTGTGCATTTAGTGTCACTCTTATTTCAGTAGATGTTGGTATTGTTCCTGAGTCTACATCCACGTCAATTGAGAGTGTACCATCTCCCGATAGGAATGAGTTAGATTGGTCGGTCGAGCCAGTGTATGTTTCGCCCCCAACCTCAACACTCACTGTGGCATTAATTTGAGCTCCACCAGCATTTGCCACGTAATATTTGATTCCAAATTCCCATGTGGAAGACGGATAACTTCCAGTCCATGCTGGATTGATTGACCATGTTGCAATCTCTCTTCCTTGCGCAATAGCATCTGTGATTACAACTTCTTGAGATTCTGATTCTAATTCTACATCAAAAGGAGACATTGTCCCAGAACCAGCCGCTCCAAGCAAAAACAATTCGACTGGGCCAGAATCACAACAAATCTCTACTGAATCAGCAGTAGTATGATCTGCAGGTAGGCTTGAGAGAAGTACAATAGCGCACAATATCAGGGGTCTAAATGTGCGCATAACTGATTCCCTATGACGCTCTGTGAGCACAACCCTCTTGAAAACTGTGGCCAGATGAGCCCTAAAGGGCTCAAAGCGCCTTCTCTAATAGGTTGCCAAGTTCTTTCTCGAAAAGGCCAACAAGCGCTTCCCCAACTTCACCTTGAAGTTCTTCGGGAAGTATACGTAATCCTAACTTTGCAGCAGCACGACTTGCCTTTAGTTCAGCATAAACAGATCTTGCTTTTGCATTGAAATAATATGATATTGCATCCTTTAATTCCGCCTTCAACTCTTGGTCGGCTTCAACTTTATCACGAATGTATGTCTTTATTTCATCCTTAACCAAATCACGAACAGCTTCGAGCATGATATCCTCTGTCGCCATCAATTCTTTGACTTGAGAACCAAGGTTCCCAGTAAGTAGTCTCTCGATTGCCATAATGTGTCGTGTAGGCCAACATTCTTGAACCCATCTATGGAAATAATTCAATAGCCTCCCTGCGCAGAAGGTTGTATGGAATTCTCTACTATCGGCTTTGAAGATTCAATTGATGAGGCTAAAGTCCGCCTAGAATCAGTCGATGCATTGATTGTTTGGGGGAAGGAAAATATCCTAGGGGTGCTCACTATTGAACATCTCAATAAGGGTGGGAATTGCGGTGCTGCATGTGAGTTGGACATCTTAGTAGACCCGACTCCACAGCAAAATAAAAAGTGGCGTCCGAAGTTTATTGTGACAACAGATAATGGCGAGCCAGCATTACTCAGTCGTGGACCATAAGCAATCCATCATCTTCGATAATAGCATAACCAATCCTTTCAAGTTGAACGATTGTCCCAACTGGATGACTATTGTTCTCTAAAATGCCTTCAACAATATCAATTTCTTGACCAGAAGCAATCGTAAGTTTGGATGGAATTCCTCCTGCGACCCAGTGGACAACACTTCTTTTGTCACTTCTATCAATACTCTCGACGTTACCATTTTCGTCGATGTCACACAGGTCTTTCAAACGAAGAGGTTTGCCTGAATCTTCTTGTTCAATCCATACTCCTTCATCTATTGAGTATTGGCGTGGAAGCATTTCTGTATCGGAATGCGATTGAATGGTTCCGCTTCTTGGTAAATCTCCAGTCAGAATAATAGGGCATGCATTCCGAACAAATGCTAGCCTTGGAGCTCTAGGATCTATTTGCTTAGTGTTATGTGAATAGAGTGTAGATAGCGGTACAGCAATATCTTTCTGTGTCAACCCAAGTTCAATCCAGAATGATCTGAGTGCGCTTGCTTGAATCCCTCTGCGAGATAATGCAGATAGAGTCGGAAGTCGAGGGTCATCCCAACCATCGAACAGACCGGCTGTGATGTCTTTCTTCATTTGTGAAGTGGAGAATGCTCCGAATTCATGAACCTTAACGCGGCCCCAATAAATTGTTTCAGGATACTTCCAACCAAAGTGAGAGTACAGAAGTGTCTGCTTTCTAGTTGAATCCATCAAGTCCTTGCCTCTAATAATGTGAGTTACACCCTGTAGGTAATCTTCTACTGCTGATTGAAAATCAAGTAGTGGCCATACTCTCCATCTATCTCCAACTCTTGGATGTGGGTTAGTTTGAATTCTGGCAGCAGGCCAGTCCCTGAGTGCAGGGTTTTTCAGAGTCATATCAGTTTTGACTCGGAGAACCGCATCGCCGGGTTGGTATTCGTTTGGATCGTTCATCTTCGCCCACCTTTCCAAATTCAAGTCCCTGCTATTATCTCTACAAGGGCATTCTGTCATGCCTACTCTGTGAACTTTGAAATCTTCAGCCGAACATGTACAAACATAGCCAAATTGTCCATCCAGCATTTTGTAGGCATATTCATGATAATGTTCCATCCTTTCACTGGCGATTACAATGCGGTGTGCTGCGAAACCACACAACCATTCTTGCTGTTTTGGTATCGAATCATAAGCCTCTAACATAGGAGGTTTCACTGTAGTATCTGTGTCGTCAAATCTTAGAATCAATTCTCCATCTAAATTCTTGGCATATTCGCCGTTTATGACTAGTCCTCTGGAATGGCCGAATGAAAGGGGACCGTTCGGGTTTGGAGCAAATCGAAGTACTGGCTTTCTGTCATCTAGATTTGGCAACTCAGGTAACCCTTCTCTTCTAGTCTGGACTTTTCTTTCCAATAACTCTGGTGCTTCAGATTCTAGAATTTGAGTGATTGAGTCTAATCCCTCATTTTGGGCTTTGGCGTTTGAATCAGCAACGGCTTTGGCTACAAGGGGAGCGATAAATTTCCCAAATTGGCGTAAATCTGCACGGTTCCCCATTATTCTACTAATGACCGAACCTGCTTGCCCTTTACCCGAATATTGCAAACTATTCTGCAATGAAAGGTGTCGAATTAGGTCGAGAGTTTCCTGGTCTGGTTCCCACTCCATGACAAGGCGTGGGGCATTAGGTTCTTCAAAACAAGGTTTGTTGGCTTGTGTCTTTGCGAAGAGGTGGAGCTCTTCCCATTGCATTCTCAACAGTCTTCCAACTCCATCTCAAGCAATCATGTGGCAGTTTACCCTTGACCAATTCAGCAACAGCGAGTTTAGTCTTAGGATCTGACGGGTATCCACTGCCAATATCAAATCCTATCTCGTCTTTCAATTCATCAATTATTTTGTCTCTTGTTACTTTGGCGATGATGCTAGCAGCGCTAACTTCAGGGTGGTTTTCATCAGCCTTGTGCTCGGCTGAGCATTCACGCTCAGAGAGTTTCGAAACATTTTTTGCAAATCTTTCTTCATTGACATCACAAGCATCCAACATTATACTTCCTTCTGGCATATCTGCTAGAGCCTCAGCAAACAATTCGACCTCCAGAGAATTAAGATTAGGTGAGATGTCAATTCGTTCGGGTGAGCAAACTATCACTTTGTGTTCCATTTTAGAAAGTATCTCAAATAACTCATTACGCTTCTTTTTACTCAAAAACTTGGAATCCTTGACCCCAAGTTCTCTCAAGTAATCTTGTGAATCTGAAGCGAATGCGCATACTACTAGTGGTCCGATTACCGGACCTCTACCTGCTTCATCTACTCCAATGTACATGTCACTCACAGGTCAAGGTCATCTAAGTCTAGAACGCCGGATTTTTGTTGGAAATTCCGGTTAACTGCAACAGTTCTATTGGTTACAGCAACAGCATCATCTGGTAAGTCTATATTAGCAGTATGAGGTTTGCTAATATTGCCCATTGAAATTTGATTTGCTAGGTCGTCCAGTCTAGATTTCAGAGCAACATTCTCATGATGATCTAGCACAGTATTGGCCGCTCCTACCAAATTCGTGTCTACTGGAGCAGCACTTTGTTTTCTTGGCCCCCCAATACTCTCAAACATGCCAGCGAAGGCCTCTGGGGCGATTGACTTAGATTCAACAATCTCTGGTTTTGGTTGTTTCTTATTAGCGAATTCAGCCATCCAGTCTTCAGACTTCTTTTCATCTTGAACAGGTGCATTCAAAGCAGCAAATTCCAACCTTATTCTCCTATCTCTCAATGACTTGTTTATCATTACACCACTCACACTAGCAGCAATAACAATCCATTTCCAAGCCCAAATCGTAATTCCAATTGTATAAACCAAGTTGCCAAGGCTATCTACTACGCTACTATCGTCCTCTTCAAGAGAACTTTTCGCATCGAAAGATGAGTTGGCAATGTAGGTGAATGGATTATCTTCTGCTAGGCGACTATTCGCAGTTATGGTTAGGAAGAAATCATCACCTGCAGACTGGTCGTCTGGGATTTTAGCCCATGCTCTGAATGTAAAGCTCTCACCCTTTGCGATATTCATTACCTCGAAAGAACGGATATTAGTGCTGCCATCTTCAACGATTGCATTGTCAGGAGGGATGAAACTCAATTCTGTGTAATAAGACGAGGACATCCTAACAATTAGTCCATCATCTGTATTCCCTTCATTTCTCATTGTGATTACAACTTCAATTTCTCCATTACTCACTGAATTTTCTGCCTGCTCCCAAACCCAATTGACATTAGGTGCTGTTATTGACTGGATACTAATATTGTCTAACAACAAACCATCGGGATTTAGTAATTCTAAGTTAGCATACGCTTGAAGTAAACCATCGGCCCCCACATATGGCGTCAAATTAACAGGAATTGGTTGGCTTAATTCACCTTTCGAAAGGCCTATAGTTTCAGACAAAACCAAAAACTCCATTCCATAATCATCGCTTATTCGAAGATTGAATTCATCGTAAAAGTTGCCTGTATTTTCTATTTGAATCATTTTTTGACATGTTTTGTTCCATTCTACTGATGAACATGCATTGTCCAAGACAGATATTGAACCACCTCTGTTCCATTGAATGTCTGATGAAACCGAAGTGGTATACACTCTCTGTGGTGTGGCTAAGGGTTTGACGATTAACTCAACATCAACTCCTCCAATATTGAGATTAGGAGCTTCGAAACCGATCTCAAGAGTTCTAGATTCATTTGGGGCTAAACTTTGAAATTCAAAGGCGTTGAAAAGAGCAACAGTCCATCCATCGGTTTCTATTCGATCATCAACTAAAGAACCAATTTTCAGCGAAACATCAGGGTAAGTGTTGATGTTGCCAGTGTTCCGGATAGTAACTTCAACCCTTCCTGTATCTTCTGGGTCAAGACTAATGCTCTCTCCCGTAAAGTCGATGCTCATATTGTGGAAGGTTTGCATCTCTAACTCGAAGTTCCAACTAGCAACTCTTCTGTCCAGTCCGGATTCGGCTTTAAGTTTGAAACCAGGGCCAGTTCCAGCTAACGGAGATCCATCAATTATTGGCGGTGTAATGATCCAGAAGTAAACATACACATCCTCACCGTCTAGCAGATTGATATGAACTTCGTTATCACCATTCATATCATCCAAGAAACCATATTGCCAATTGGAAGTAGTCTCCAGACTTATTTTCACTAGATCGTCAAATCCAGCAGAATTCGAGATATTTACTGCTAAACTTGTGTTAACACTTTGTTGGACGTAAAACGATGAACCATCGTTAGCCCCAAATTTCAGGTCAGACCATCTAGAAATAATTCCATCGACATCGTAACTCATTTCCCAACCAGGAACTTCTTGGCAGGAAATATTGATCGTAAATTGAATAGTTTCGTAATTAGCGGAAGAATCAGCAGTGACATTGATATTCATCTCACCAAGTCTTCCTGATCCCACTCTCGTCCAATCGGCTGGAACATTTTCAACTGTCAAGTTCGAATGGGATTGAACCTCAAGTTGGAAGTGTCTTTCACTGTCGACAATGTTGTGCCAAGCTATTCTGAAGGGGACCGTCTCACCAGGATGTATTACTACTTCTTCTTCGATGTAGAAATCAAATGGAATTTCGTTAGCGCTAACTGGTAACTGCGGCATCATCATTGCGATAACGATGATTAACAGCAAGCGGCGCATAATTGCTCCAAGGGTTTCTGCATTTCAATAGTCCGCTGGAGATGCTCAGTGCATCATTTAACTAATATGTTTGAAAACAAAATAGTATATACTAAGTGAATAGCGTTGGGGACAATGCAAAGAAAAACTGTTAGTTTGCTCGTAGCCTTACTGTTGTTTTCAGCAATACCGTTGAACGTATCTGCAGATGAAAATGATGACATACCGACCAATGCCTCTTCCACGGGAGTACATGATTCCTTGGTAGCTGCACTTGCGCATGCTGATTTAGTGGCCACGCTACAGGGCGATGGACCCTTCACAGTGTTCGCACCAACTGATCAAGCATTTGCAGATGCAGGAATCGATTTGTCAACCTTTGACAACGATGAAGCAAACGCAACGCTTGTTGACATTCTTACCTACCACGTAGTGTCAGGGAGTGTAATGTCAAGTGACTTAGTCGATGCTGGCACTGCTGACGCACTAAACGGTGACAAGTTATCCTTTACAGTAGGAACTTCCGAAGTAAAGGTAAACGATGCAGTAGTAACTTCCCCAGATGTAATCGCTTCCAACGGAGTCATTCACGTAATTGACAAGGTTCTCATGCCTCCAGTAGACGTCTACGTCAGCGACGGCTCAATGTCAGAGCCATACTTCCAGTTTTACTCAGATTCAGCCGGTACTACAGCAGTCGACGAGTTGGACATAACTGTCAATTACAAATTCCAGAGATTGTCCAATCCATCCGCACACCCATTCTATGTGGGTGATTCCGGATACAACACCGACTCCAGCGCAAATCTGATAATCGCAGGAGATGGGTCCAGTAGTGCTGGTATCTCTGACTCAGAATCTTTCACACTGTTCTTCAGAGATGGATTCACAGTAAGCGATACACTGAGCTACTTCTGTACAGTACATTCCAACATGGTAAGTGACTTTACACTCACTGGCCCAGTGGAATTAGTGGACATTCCTACAGTTGCTACAGGAACTGGAGTCCACACTTCGTTAGTTGCTGCAGTAGTACAAGCAGGACTGCTTGAAACTCTTCAAGGAGACGGACCATTCACAGTATTTGCACCTACAGATGATGCATTTGCAGACGCAGGAATTGACCTATCAACCTTTGAAACCGATGAAGAAATAGCGGCTCTCGCAGACATTCTAACTTACCACGTAGTAGCAGGAAGTGTGTTGTCTACTGATTTAGAAGACAAAACTACAACCACAGCTGTTAACGGCGATTCGCTAGCATTCGCTGTAAGCGCTGATGGTGTGATGGTAAACGATGCTAATGTGGTGACAGCAGATGTTTTGGCATCCAACGGAGTAATCCATGTGATCGACAAGGTATTGATGCCGCCAATAGAAATTGAACCTGATATCCCAACTGTTGCTGCGAGAACCGGGGCACACACCGCTCTAGTAGCTGCACTAACTCAGGCAGATTTGGTGACCACGCTTCAAGGCGATGGACCATTCACAGTATTCGCACCAACAGATGATGCGTTCGCAGCAGCAGGAATCGACTTGACAACATTTGATACCGATGAAGAAATTGCATCTTTGGTAGATATCTTGCTTTACCATGTTTACTCTGGTGCAGTAAATGCTGCTGATGTGACAGACGGATTGACCGTCACAATGGTCAACGGTGATGACGCTTCTTTCACAGTAACAGATGGAACCGTAATGATCGGTGATGCAACTGTAACAGCAGCCGATGTAACTGCAAGCAATGGTGTAATACATGTCATTGACAAAGTATTGATGCCACCTGCAGCAGCAGAAGGAGAAATCTGTTACAATTGGAATACTCATACAATTGTGCCTGGTGCAAGCCAAGCAGACTGTGAAGCATACATGTACGTTGTAGATTACGAAATGAACGGGCAATCGATAACAGGTTGTTACAATGGAGTAACTCATGTGGTGTCCGACGTTCCACAAGAGGTCTGTGAAAGCTACATGTGGACTCCAGCAGTAGATATTGCAACAACTGCATCTGCTACTACAATACACAACTCTCTAGTAGCGGCTTTGGCCCAAGCAGAACTAGTTGCAACATTGTCTGGTGCAGATGAATATACAGTGTTCGCACCAACAGACGAGGCTTTTGAAGCAGCAGGAATCGATTTGGCATCTCTTGATACGCCAGAAGGTAAAGCAATCCTCACAAACATTTTGCTATATCATGTAGTTCCAGGAACAATTATGTCATCTGATCTAAGTGTCGGCGTGACAACGGTTACCGCTGCAAATGAAGACTCATTGACGGTACAAGTTACCGAATCTGGTGTAATGGTCGGAACAGAGATGGCAATGGTGACACTGGCAGATGTCCCGGCAAGCAATGGTGTGATACATGTAATCGACAAGGTACTCACACCTCCGGCAGACAATGATGTCACTTGTGACGTCACAGTTGGTATTTCATCTGATGGATATGCATTCTCACCTGCAGCTGTTACAATCGATGTAAATCAGACTGTGTGTTGGTCTTGGACTTCTGAAAGCATGGCTCACAACGTAAAGGAAGTAGATGGAATGAAATCTTCAACCTTCGTTGATGGAGGAATAACCTCTGGCGAGGCATCTATGACAGTTGACTTCCATCACACCTTTACCGAAGATACAATCTTCTACTACGCCTGTGAACCACACATTTCCGTTGACATGTTTGGAAAAATCACAGTAGGTGACGGTGGAGTTGAACCATCTTCTGATGACGATGATGACAGTGAAAATAATACGCCAGGTTTCCTTGGAGTCACCATGATCATAGCTACATTGGGCGCAGTCCTCTTTGCTAGGTCTAACCGTGATGAAGAGTGATATATTGAATTGGAAGAAGTTAGTCGCTACAGCCACGATTCTGATTGTGGTTGTAGCGGCTGTTTGGTTTTACTTGGTTGCCTCGTATGAGTCAGACCTGGGTACATCAAATATTGTAGTCTCAGACTCTACTTTTTCTACTTCCGATAATTCGACAGATAATCAACTGCTTCAACTTAGTTTTGATGACGACGGCGAAGACCTTTTGTGGTCTTCTCTTGAAATATCACTGATCATTGATGGTAACTCCAATACCTGTTCATTTGGCTCTCAGTCTAATTCCAATCAAACTTTGGGTAAGATAGATACTAACCTTGGTGCAGATGGAGCAACATTCACTACTGTGATCGATGCGAGTGATGACGAGCAGTTCACATATTTGGAATTAGCAGAGCAGCTGGAAGGGAATGATTCTAATTATTGGATGAAGTTCTCTTCTACTGACGTATTTTTGAATAACGATGTTAATTGGACCTTTGTTGAAGGTGCAGATTTCAGTGAGATAAACGAAGCATCTGGGCTCGAATTATCTAGCAATACCGATGACCGATTAGAATGGTACACTTACGATATTTCAGTTCATAGGGTTAATCCAAATGATGGGGTTTATGTCATTGAGAGTAATAACTCATGGTACAAGGTAAAATTCCTTTCATACTACAACTCTGAAGATGAAAGTCGCTACCCGATGATTCAAATTGCTGCCCTAGATGGTACTATTTTCCCAGCACTAGCAAACCCTGAGATTGTGGTTCCATCACCTTGCCTAATAGTTACAGATGATTTGGACAACCTGTCGTGGAACGCAGATGAAAAGATCAGTCTAGTCGAGAATGGTATTGATTTATGCAATGGCAAATGCGTGATTGCAGTTAAAGTTGAATTCGAAACTATTCCTGTAGAAATAGAAGATTCTGAAGTTGAAATCTGATCAATGTACAGGGTCTTCTATCACACTTGAAAGAGCAATCATATCGAATTGAGCGCCACTCATTGGGACCTTAAGGTCGAATGATTCTGATACGCGTGGGTCGATTTCGCCACACTGGCCTACTACCTGCCCATTAACTACGATGTTTGCTGATCTCCCACTCAACCACGGTCCTGTTTCGCTCGTTTCCAAAGACCAGTCGGCGCACCCTATGTCTCGCATTAGCCCCTGTATTCTACCACGTAGCGATGCGAATCCTCCCGACCTTTCTGCAATTAGGAATGCAAACTTATCTCGATTCTTATGTTCGATAACAACAGTTCCCAACTCATACACTCCTTGTGGCAAATCATGATGCCGATTAGCAGCAAGAAGCCTTAACAAACCCGGAAGAATGTTCTGCCTAAGTATAGTATGTTCAGTGGTAATCGGATTTGTCATCCGAGTAATTGCTCCTTCTGCCTTCCATCGCATCAATTCGAATTGGTCTGAGTCGTTGGAAAGGGTGAGGGATTGGATTTGAATTAGACCTAACCCTTGCAAAGCTTCTCGCACTCTCCTGCGCAAATGACCGTCACTTCGAGGAATCGCAGTCAGTGGGGCTTTCGGAACATCATGAGCCAAGTCATCGTAACCGTGCCCTATTGCTATCTCTTCAACTAAATCAATTGGGTGTAAAATGTCGAATCGCCATCTCGGCATTGATATCGATAATATTCCCGATGTATCTCCATTATACACTCCCCCCATCCGTCGAATGGCATCTTCAATTTGGTCGTCAGTAAATGAATTACCAAGAACTCCTTCGACCAAGTTTTTCTCTACTTGGTGATTAATCGGTGAACCATTGAGGATCCATTCTTTCCCATCACAACCCGTAACTCTGACCGATTCAATGGTTCCTCCTAAAACTGTTAGTTGCAAACAAATCAACATCAATGCAGATTCACATGCTCTAAAATCAACACCTGTGACGTCAATGAATATATCACGTGTATTAGCGGTTACAGTTGTGTGGTCTCCATTGATGATAGGAGGGAATGATAGAACTGAGTTATTTGAATCCAAGATAATTGGAACCTTATCCATCCCCTGTAATAGGTGTGCATAATCAACACCTTTGGGGTGTTTTGACAATATTTCGTCAATAGTCATGTCACTATCCATTGCAAGTGGTGTAAATGAATGAGTTCTTTCAACAGCTTCAACTCTGAAAGGTGGAGATATTGTTGCGAGGTCATGAACTCCAATTGATGCCCTCTTCCTTCCACGTCCTAAGGCAAAGTGCAATTTCTCCTGATGATCCATCAAGCGTTTAATGATGTCTTCATCAATATTTAGACCCCTTACTATTGCACCTAGGATGACGGGACGTATCGAAGATAATTCTGGCGAAACCTTCATCGAAATAGTTCCAGGTCTAATGGCTAATCTAGGGTCTGGAGGTGAATCATGTAAGAATGGCATCATCCCGTGAAACAGTGTTTCAGGTGATAGTAAGTCTGGGCGGTCGGGGAATATCTCGATATCCAGGGTCTCATCATCACACTTGTCGATATCAGTCCCCATTAGTGGAAGACGAAATGCTAGATCTTCTATGTCGTGTTTACGACCTTTGGATTCAACAAACCTTCGGAGAAGGCTCTGGTCGACATTGATAGTTGGCATTAAATCACCTTGCAAACCAGTGGGGCATAGGTCTGTCATAACCAGCCAATCGTAATCCACTAACAGCAGCAGTGTCTTGGTCACATGCACGCAAGTTTGCTCTTGTTAGAGAGTCGATAGATGCCAAACCTAGTCGGTTAAGATGAGCCGAAAGTCCAGATGTTACTTGCGCAATCCAGCCTGTAATATTCTCGTCAGGCGCAGGGCAAACAGTGAATCCAATATTAGATGCACAAAGGATAGCTAAATCTTCGCTAGTTGCTGACCAAGGAAGCCAAATTGCAGCTTTTGTATCTTCATCCATTTCCGATGCAGATCGGCCAACCATAGGTAAAGTTGCAGCAGCGCAAAGGCCACTGCCATCGTCTAGAACGCTTATTGCAGCATCTGTTCCATGGTGCTCTGTATCTGCATGAAGTGAAGCAGACTGGCTAACTCCTCTAATCATTAGTACCTTTGATTTAAGGCCCGCAATGCAGCGAAGAGCAACCAGTAGTCCATCGATTGCTGCGCCATCTAATCTTGGTAGTGAGTCCAAATCGATAGCAAAGCCTGCAGCAGATTGGACCAAACTTGCAGCATCGGCTATATTTTCTGAATCAATAATCACAATGTCGCAATCACGAGGGGTTGAACGTACTAAGCAGGGGTGGAATAAATCATCCTGGACACCATTTGGCACATACGGTAACAATGGTATGGGGAGTGCAAGAGCATCTTCAGCGCCGATAAGTGCCACAGTATCACATGTTGAATGGTTAGGGTTGTGGCTGGTCGTAGCAGGAAGTAATGCGATTCCCGATAGATCCTCTTTGCATGAAGACATAATCGCTTCAACATATTCTCCGTCAGAAACCAGACAAACTGCATCGGCAGGAATATGTAAGTCTTCGTCGTCAAGTTTTTTGTTTATTTCAGTAACTTCACTCTTCTCTAAAGTGCGAAGTAAAACGCCCGGTGGAGGTGAAGGGCATCGTCCGTTGATGATGATTCTGCCACCTTTCATTCCAGCACCAGGGTCTCCACCTACGTCTCCATGAACAATTATGTCGCCGCCACTCATTCCGCCACCAATTCTTATTCCTGCGTCTCCTCTGATAACGATTAGTCCGCCAGTCATTTTGGCGCCAGCATCATCTCCAACACCATCAAGAATCGTAAGTCTACCACTTTTTTGTCCATATCCTGCACAAGCGCCAGCAGTTCTCTCACAGGTGATTTTGTTTCCATTGTTACCGGCTCCAAGGAATGAGCCAATGTCGCCTTGATGGGTGTATGTTCCACCTTGTCCGAAAGCAGCAGTAAATGGGCCTAGATAGCCTAAACTTCGGACTTTGGAACCATCTGGAAGATTTGGACAAAGACCTAACTCTCCGTCTTTTGGAACAGGTTCTCCGCCGGTAGTCCAGCCTATGCGCAATACAATGTTTCTTTCTAGGGCTTTTTCGAGTTGCGCGGGCAATCTCGAGTTGATACTCATCGAACTCGCAACGATGTCGTCAATACCTGCCATCAACCCTCGGTGAATGTTCTCTTTCATCAACCGTTTGCCTCCAAGATGCGACAATTGCGCGAAGCAATGTTCATGTGAGTGGCGCGAAGGCAGGTACATTGGGAGCCTCATGACAATCAAGGTTGCAATCAATGGATACGGGACAATCGGAAAGCGTGTAGCCGACGCAGTGTCTTGTCAAGATGATATGGAAATAATTGGTGTAACCAAGACTAGACCTGCTTTTGGATGCGATTTGGCAGTACGAAAGGGATACCCTTTGTATTGTACATTTGATGACGCTAATCGAATCGCAGCATTTGCTGATGCTGGGTACGAATGCCACGGCGGTCTTAGTGATTTGTTGGCAGTAGCTGACGTTGTGGTCGACTGCTCTCCTGGGAAAATGGGTGCTGATAACAAGGCTAAGTACCAAAGTGCAGGGGTAAAGTGGATTTTCCAAGGTGGAGAGAAGCATGCTATGACCGGCCTTTCTTACACTTCATGTGCTAATCATAGTGCTAATTTGAATGCAGAAGGAACCCGTGTTGTTTCTTGTAACACAACAGGGCTTTCCAGAACATTAGTTCCTCTTTACGATCACTGTGGTGAATTGTCTGTTGAATGCACAATGATACGTCGTGCAGCAGACCCTGGGGATTCTAAGAAAGGGCCTATTAATGCAATAAAACCTGTACTGAAAGTTCCAAGCCATCACGGACCAGATGTAATGACTGTGAAACCTGAAATCAATATCAATTCATTAGCCGTTGCAGTTCCAACTACCATAATGCATGTTCATTCTATCGTTGCAACTCTTCCTGAAGGTCACGGGCTGACCACAGAAAGCGTGCTTGAAATGTGGAGGAATAGCCCTCGTGTTGTAATCATGCATGGTGGAGATACTGGAATTACAACTACTGCCGAAGTTATGGAGTTCGCAAGAGATATGGGGCGAACTTGGGGTGATTTACATGAGATATTTGTTTGGGAGGATGGTGTCAAATTAGTGGGCAACAACCTGTATTACTTCCAAGCTATTCATCAGGAGTCTGATGTCATTCCAGAGAATGTAGATGCTATCCGTGCTTTGATGGGTACTGAGTCGGATTGGCAGGCATCAGTTGCTAAGACTGACGCAGCAATTGCAGCACTGTTTGAGTGAGCCCTATAGGGCTCATCTGAGGCTTGTATTCAAGTACGGTTGCATGTTCCGAGGTATATGCTGGCTGCGCAAAGGTCCTTTTTTATCCTTGTAGTGATGCTTCTGGCTCCTATGGCGGGGGCCGTTGATAATCAAGTAGTCATTGAAGTAGACTTACTTGAGGATGCTGCCAGCAAATGGCATGCAATGGAACCTTTGGATACAATTCAATCGCCTTTGAAAGACGTTGATTACCAAATCCATACTTCTGTAGGAACCTTCGATCCATTAACTGAGGAAATGCCTAAGTCGAGATTGGATGATTCTAATGACTACCGAGAAACAGGCATGGCTATCGTACAATTACACCATCATACAGGAGATGCGTTATACGATTTAGTCGAGCAGCATGATGTATTTGTATTGGATAATCTAGGTTCATCGACTTGGCTGGTCAGGTTATCTAATCCAAGTGACATATTCGCAATCCAAAGTGATGATTCTGTTCGTTGGACTGGTTCGATGATGCCGGGTTGGAGAGTTTCTTCGAATGTAGGATCGTCAACCGATTACATTGCAGCAATACCAGCCGCCGACTTGAACCCAATGGCACTAGATATTCTTACACTAGATTTGTTAAAGATGGGTGCTGATGAAGCATGGTGTGGCTTACATTTGTGTGAAATTAAAGGGTCAATAAATTTGGAGTCTCTCGCTCGTGATGGCCGTATAATTTGGTCAGAGACCGCTTATGAGATGCGATTGACAAATGCCGTGGCAGGAGCAATTGTAGGAATTCCAGATGTTGCAAACACTACACTAGGTCTAGACGGGTCTGGTGAAAAGATATCCTTCACCGATACAGGTATTGACCAAGATCATCCAGATATTGTAGGGCGAATTGCAGGTGTTTACACGCAATATGGCCTTGACCCAAGTCCTGCTGATTCAAACGGAGGCCACGGTACACACGTTGCTTTGACAATAGCGGGTGATGGCAGTGGCGATTCATCGACAACAGGTATCGCACCTGGTGCATACATTGTTGCTTACGCTTTAGAGCATGATCCAACAGGAGTTTTCGGAAGAATAGGCTCAATTTATGATATGCTTAGTCATGCTGAACAAGAAGGTTCCAGAGTTGCAGTAAATGCTTGGGGTTTGAATGGTAACTATGGCGCTTATACAGCTGATTCACGTTCTTTGGATGTGTTTGTACACGATAACCCTGATTTCTTACCTATATTTTCTGCAGGGGACGACCCTAATCAGAATGCCTCCAAGGTAATGGCTCCATCAACGGCCAAGAATGTACTTTCTATTGGTGCTTCAACCACCAGTCCAAGTGGCAGTGTGGCAAACTTTTCTGCAAATGGGCCATCCTTGGATGGGCGTGTTAAGCCAGATTTGGTGGCTCCTGGTGTTTCTATTTGTTCAGGTAGAGCTGAAGAAGCAGCGATTCCAGTAGGATTGAGTTGTGGCTCAGGCACGCACTTGAATGGCAATGGAATGTACATGTCGCTCACAGGGTCTAGTCAAGCAACAGCAGTTGCTGGTGGTTCTGTTTCATTGATTCGCGAATTCATCCGTGAAGAAGTAGGTATCTCAACTCCTACAGCCTCCTTAATCAAGGCTGCAAGTATCAACGGTGCGATCGACCTTGGAACGGCTGATATTCCTAATGCAGTAGAAGGATGGGGGCAAATCTCTGTTTCAAACACTGTTATTCCAAGTTACAATGGAAACGCATTAAACACATTCCATGACAACTCCAGAATATTATCTGCAGGATTCTCCACCCTATACCAATTCGATATCGATCCTTCTTCGGGTATCGATATCACCATGGCGTGGACTGATGTTGCAGGAAGTGCTAATTCCGCCCAGAATGAAGCTAGGTTAGTCAACGATTTGGATTTATTACTTACAGCACCAGATGGTTCTGTGTTCAAGGGGAACGTCATGCTAAATGGCTTTTCAATACCAAATGGTGTCCATGATGATTTAAACAATGTAGAGAGAATAAACATCGCTCCTTCGTCATCTTTGCCATCCGGAAAGTGGCAATTACGTGTGACTCATGCAGGTGGTCTGGACCAAGCATTCTCATTGATTTTAACCGGTGATGCAACTATTGATGAGAAGGCAGACTTAGTTGTATTCGATGGCTCAATATTCCCCTCTTCTGCTTCTCCTCTGGTTAACGATTTGATAACAATTAGAGTATCTTGGCTAAATCAAGGTACATTAGATGCTGGTAAATTCCGAGTTACTCTAGAGGACTTAACTACAGGAGATATGATTTTTGACGGAAACCGTTCCTCTTTGAAAGCCGGAGTAATAGATTCACTAACGCTTTTCCACTCATTTACAACTACTGGCGATCATAACATGAGACTGACAGTTGATGTTGATTCTAGCATTTTAGAAGTAAATGATGAAATTAACGGTGTGAATAACAACATCGAAGAGATGACAATATCGGTTGCGGCATTAGGTGTTAGACTAGTTACATTGGATAGTAGTGGTGCAGAAGATGAAAGTATGGTTAATCAGACATTGGACCCTTCTACGGCAGAAGGTTACACCTGGCCTGTCGTATTGAAACATGAAGGAACTGAAACGCAATCTGTAAAATTACATTTATCTCAGGTACAAATGCCAAATCCATTACGTGATGATATGTTATTGCCAACTGAAGACACTTGGTCAAGAAACTCTGACCTTTCAGGACCATTTAGCTTGTCTGCTATGGGCGAGGCCAGTGATAAAGTCTACTTGAATATCACAATGAACGATGATGATGCTGACCTTTCAGGTGCCACTGATAGATACGCAATGGCCGGAACTTATGTGATGGATTTAACTGCTAAATATAGTAATAATCCATCTGTGAAGCATACAATTAGACTGCTTCTAGTAGTCGAGGAGGTAAAGGATGTTCAAGTTGCTCCAGCGGGCACAAGTGGGCTAGAAGCGATACCAGGTGGTAGCACTGCATTTTCTATATCGGTTAGAAACACTGGTAATTCACCGGCAGTTTACGACTTAGATTGTTACAGCCAAAACCGTTGGCAAGTTCAACTAGGTCAATCTAATTCTTCATCATACTCCTTCGAGCCACTCGAAATTCTGGAATATCTTCCTATGCAAGTTCGATTGTATGTACCCCCTGTAGCAGATGGATTCCCTCCTGCAGGAAGTACCGATTCAGTAACATGTTCAGTCACAAGCGAGACAGACCTCTCTTTGAACATAAGTGAAACAGTAGTTCTTACCGTTAAGTCGCTTGAGTCATTTGAGACTAATCTATTAGATGATATTGGAACTGGAGTAGGCCCAGCGGCTTTCGCTACCAACGTTAATGTTGATACGGGTGAGAGACTAAATTTAACTCTGGAAATAGAGAACACTGGGAATGCACCATTGGACTTAGCAGTTCGTGTGAATCCCGAATTAACAACTTGGACAATTCAAGTAACTCACGGCCTCCAAACTGAAAGCAGAGAGGTTGATGTAGCAATTCAACCTGGTCAATCTGCGGAGGTAAATTTCGAAATATTAGTATCACCTGTTGCAGTTCGTGATGATGAAAACCATTTGGTGATAAAGACTTCACAAGATCAGTCTAACTTTATCATCAACGAGACTACATTAATTGTCAAGGATGAAATTGGGCTATCAATTACGCAAGATGCTAATTTCTCAATGTCGACTCTTGTAAACGATGATTTCAATTTAAACACTCTAACTGTTCAAAATACCGGAAACTCAGGAATCAGCGTCGAATGGTCCAATTCATTACCTCCTGATGGATGGAGTGTAGGATTCACAGCCCCTCCTACATATTTGGAGCCTAGGCAGTCAGTAGAAGTCCTTGTTGGCATAAAGGCGCCTATTAATCAGGATGCTACCTCAGATGCTTTCACACTCGGAGTTTATGCAACAATTAGCAACGGGTTTGAGACTATGCAGGTTGCCGAGTCTTACCCCGTAGAAGTACTATCAAGTGGATTCTGTGCTATTGATTATGATTCTGAGTCTCGCACTTTGCTAGGAATTGAGCGTGGAACAAGTACAATTCAAACTTTGAATGTAACAAATATAGGCAATGCTCCTCTTGATACTGATTTATCGGTACTGTTAGAGGCAGATGGATGGAACTCAGAATTATCTGATGAATCTATTACAAGTTTGGGAGTTGGCGAGCAGAAAGAAATAGAAATCATGGTGTCGACTAATGATGATACGGCTGCAGGAATTGAAGAGTTAACATTCAGTTGTGGTTCGAGCAAAGTTACATTGGAAATGAGTGTGAAGAATACACAGAAGCAAGGTGGACTGTTTGGCTTAGTTTCTCCAGTAGTTGCCTATTCCATAATATCTGCATTGATACTAGTTGTTGCAATAGTGGCTAGGAGGATAAAGAAATCTGCACCGAAAGATCTCTCTGGAGAAGAATTAGTTTCCCCGGATGCTCATTCTATTCCAGATGATGGCATGAGGATGCAAGCAGTAATGGATTCAGTCGTGGGTCAGGAATCCCTCGCAAGTGGGGGTGTGACAGCGGAAGAAATCGCTGATGCATTGGCCAAGTCAATACCAAGTCTACCGCCTCCAAGTGCTCCAATGATACCGACTGGTCGCCCTCCATCCACTATTCCAGCTGGTCGACCACCGGTTGCAGTTCCAATGGGAAGGCCTCCGGTTTCAGTTCCAGCTCCAGTACCTGTCCCGCAGGTCCAAGTTGGTCCTCCACTTCCACCTACTGGATTACCCCCTGGTTGGTCTATGGAGCAATGGCAACACTACGGCCATCAGTGGCTTGCCCAACAAGGCCAACAGTGAAAACAGAAGCACTCCACGCCGTTAACATGGAGAGCATCGTTTTGTTCGGTCCACCCGGTGCCGGTAAGGGAACTCAGGCGCAGAGGATAATGCAGTCTACTGGTTTACCTCAAGTTAGTACCGGTGACATGCTACGTGCATCTGTAGCAGCCGGTACAGAAACTGGTATGGAGGCTAAGAAGTTCATGGATGCAGGTCAACTTGTTCCAGATGACGTTATTATTGCACTAATCCGTGATAGGATTCAGGATGCAGATGCATCAAATGGAGTTATGTTTGATGGTTTCCCAAGAACAATACCTCAGGCCGAAGCCCTTGCAGGTATCACTAATGTATCACATGTAATTGCTATTGAAGTGCCTGATGAAAAGATTGTAGAGAGAATCTGTGGGCGCTATACCTGTGGGGATTGTGGCGCTGTATACCACGATTCTTTCAATCCAACCAAGGTAGAAGGAACTTGCAATTCATGCGGTTCATCCGATTTTAAAAGACGAGCTGATGACAATGCAGATACTGTAATGAGTCGACTGAGTGCTTACCATGAGCAAACCTCCCCTTTAGCAGATTGGTATGATTCAAAAGGAATATTCCACCGAATTGATGGTGATAGAGCCATCGATGAGATATCGTCAGATATACTAATTGCGTTAGAGTGAGCTGAAAGTATGAGTCGCAGTAAGGTTAGGTCGAAGGCTAAACGCCAACGAAGAGAGAATGCTCTGGAAGCACAGTCTCACCTTTCATCGGTCATGACCGATGTATCTATGCCAATGGTCGCTAGAAGGAATGCTGCCAAGCACCTAGTAAAGACCTCCTCTCGAAACAGATTACCACTTCCTATCGCTCAGCGTCACTGGATTTGCCGTGGATGCAAATCCATTTTGATACCGGGCGAGTCTGCTCGAATTAGAATCCGTAATGGCCAGAGAATAACCACATGTCTTGAATGCAACCGTGTGAGAAGATTTGGCGGCGGGCCTAAATTTCACAGGGGGCGATAATATGACAAATATACCATCTAGTATCAAACGTCAAGCCATGGATCGTGATTTTCAACCTAGCGTGCGTATCGGTAAGACAGGCGTAACTGAGAATATTATCGATGAGATAATAGGGCAACTGAAGAAAAGAAAGTTAGTCAAAATCAAAATCAATAAAGGCATCTATGAGCGTGAAGATAGAGCATTGGTTTGGCAACATTTAGCCGAATCAACATCTTCAGTCCTAGTCTTAGCAAGGGGTAATGTCGGCGTTTTGTGGTCGAATTAGTGACCCAATGCTCATAGAGGCGTGATTACTCGCAGCCATCATGCGTGCTAACTACATTCTCAATCGACATCCATCTCAGTGGATTGCACTGTTGGCCCTTGTTGTGGCCGGAATGATGTCTTTCATCACTTCATCAAATGCTGGCGGCGGGGCTGCTGTCGATATCGGAATCACTCTGAAAGAAGGCTTAGGAAATGAACCAGTTTGGGTAGGTTTGGGAATTCTAATTTTCGTTTATGCAATGATTATCACCGAAGTAGTTCATCGAACTTTGGCTGCTGCAGTTGGAGGTTTAGCTGCAATATTTGCTCTTAACCATTACAAAGTTGGAGGCGCTCTTACTCTTGCTGAGACAACTACTCTAATCGAGTGGGAGACGATAGGTTTACTTCTGGGTATGATGGTAATGGTCGGAATAATTTCTCACACTGGTGTATTCGAATGGTTTGCAGTTCAGGCTTACAAAAAAAGTAACGGCAATGTTTGGACTTTAGTTGTGATTTTGTGTTCCGTTACTGCAGTCCTTTCAGCATTTTTAGACAACGTTACGACTATGCTTTTGTTGACCCCGGTTACTATCCAATTAGCAAGAGTGCTAGATTTGAACCCGATTCCCCTTCTAATTGCTGAAGTATTGTTTTCTAACATTGGTGGTGCAGCTACAATGATTGGCGATCCTCCTAATATCATCATAGGTTCGATGATGAGCGAAAGTGCCATCGAAAAAGCAGGCTATTCTGATTTAGCCAGTGAGGGTGTCGCATTCAATGATTTCATAATTCAATTAGCACCAGGTATCATGTTGACAATAGTTCCAACCTTCATGATGCTAAAATGGATGTATGCTGAAGAGTTCTCTGGAGAAAGAATTCGTGATGTTGAAGAATTGGAAGCCAAGTACGGTGTCAAGGATGCAAAGATGCTAAAAGCATCTGGTACAATTCTTGGTCTGGTGATACTTGGTTTCTTCCTGAACCCAATATTGCATATTCCAGTTTCATGGGTCGCTCTAATTGGAGCGGTTGTAATGCTGCTTGTCACAGAACGTCATCACCTTGAAGAGCCCCTGGAGAAGGTTGAGTGGACTACTCTCATATTCTTCGCAGGATTGTTCGTATTAATTCATTCATTGCAGCATTTGGGAGTTATTTCATGGATTGGAAATCAAGTTGAATCCGCAATTAGTTACTTCTCAGTAGAATACCAATTTGTGGCAGCATTGGTTATCATCCTCTGGGTTAGCGCAATCGCTTCTGCATTTATTGATAACATTCCGTATACAATTACAATGATTCCAGTTGTATTACAAATTTCAGATTCGTTAGGATTAGAATTAGGACCTCTGATTTGGGCACTTGCATTTGGTGCATGCTTGGGTGGAAACGGTACTCTAATCGGAGCGTCTGCCAATGTAGTTACGGCGGGAATGAGCGAGGAGGCAGGATATCCAATTTCCTTTAATGAGTTCTTCAAAGCCGGTTTCCCTGTAATGCTAATGACAGTTACAATCATCACAGGATACATTGTAATGGTTTACTGGGTTGCAGAGGCATGGAAGTGGATCCTCTTGGCAATTGCTCTTCTAGGTATTATTTGGCAATATTACAATGGCAAGAGCAAGGGTAAGAATTGGGCTGAAGCTTTGGTTGATTCGGAGTCTATCCTGAAAATGATACCAGAATCTCTTTCTAATGAACAAGAAGAGTGATTCGTGCTCATATTTGCGGTGTGTTCAAAGGTTGAGAGCACACGTGGCGTATTAGGCCGATAACATGCAAGAGTGCAGAGTCTGCGGATTACTATTCCTAGGAGGGGGGGCTTGTCCTTCCTGTGGTTCTCAAGTTGCTATTGATATAGCGATAGATGATATTGTTATGGATGATGATTCTATACCTGGGTTAGATGATGTAGTGGATGCCATCGGTTCCACTGATGATGAAGCCGATTCAGCAGAGGTTTTACCGTTTGGAATGGGTGCTAAAGCAGAGGTCTTAGACTCCTCACTACCATTCGGAGTGGGTTCTTTTACCGAAGGGGCCGAAGATATGGCAATTCCATTACCAGACTTAGATTCGGAACAGGATAATGAAGATGAAATCACGTCGGAACCAGAAGGATATACCGTTCACTTTGAGGAAACTGAAGAGGTGATTGAAAAGGTTGAAGAAGCCGATTTCAGTTACGAAAACCAAATACCCTCTATTGACTACACTTCTCCATCATTAGAGGAATTAACATCAATCTCCTCTCCTCAAATTCCAGAGCCTGAGGATTTACCTCAGCCAGAAATAGAACAAACACCAGAAGTCTTCCGTTTGACTGCAGATGAGCCATTGGGGGAAATCACCACTAGTGCTGCACCAATAGCCACAATTAGCGTCGAGGCTACTCCAGACGTAATTTCTGACGATGTCCCGGATATGTGGCGTATAGACGCAGCAGCGGTTGACTTAGATGAGATCTACTCGCAGGAAGAGCAAGTCATAGAGGTCTCATTTGATGATGACCTGGGCAGTGGTGATGTTGAAGTCACATTTGATGAATTCCATCACGCTGCAGTTGAAGATTCAATGGCATCAGATGGCGATGCACCAGAGCTCCACCCTGCTCGAGCATTGGCGACAGATGCCCAAGGGCAACCAGAAGTCGCACAGATGGTCAATTCTGCCTTTGGCCACATGGGTAACTCGGCTTGGATTGAAGCCGCACAAGTGCTCTCTTCAGCATCATCCGTGCGTCAAAACGACCCTTCCATTCTCAACAATCTTGGGTTGGCATTACTACAATCGGCATTGGAGATGGATTCCGCCGGCGATCCAATGTCATCCTCTCAGTATGAGGCAGCAATTATGGCGCTTCGCCAAGGTGCAAAGATTGAACCTGACAACAATACTTTATTGCTCAATTTAGGCCATGCTCTGCTAGTAAGTGGGAGGGCTGAAAAAGCTCTTGGAGTAATCAATGTAGTTCGTAGTCGAGACTCTTCAAATATTGAAATTGAAAATGCATTAGGGGCGTGTTTAATCCAACTCGGAAGGGAGGAAGAAGCCATTCCAATTCTAACACCTTTTGCCAATGACCGAATCGTGTCCGCTAATATCGCATTGATTTAGCCGAGTTCCGCTAATGATTTGGAACTATAATATGCCCATTTTTAGGCATCTGAATGACAGGTGTTAAATGGTAGACTGCGAGCCTGTTATTGTGCGGGCGCCGACCCTTCTCTACAAAGGCCTAGTACGATGCCTTGATATAGGGGAGGTAGGTCGGGGGCTTGCTTATGCACTCGGGCATGCCAATATGCCTGGGGAAGTGACTAGAAGGGCCGCCCTGCGGGGAGACGGTCTTTCCAAGATGTCTAAATTGGCATGACTGGATACCGAAGGGTTACTCGCACAGGTGTGGTACATACACATTCTGTTGCTACAACCCATCTGGGGGATCGCTCGGCTCGAGAACCGAAGAAGGTCGTGACAAGCTGCGATAAGCTGCGGGGAGACGCATGAGTGTCTAGGATCCGCAGATAGCTGAATGGGACTTCCTATCCCTTAGGGGATAATCGCAATAGCGATAGGGAACCCCCCGAATTGAAGCATCTTAGTAGGGGGAGGAAAAGAAATCAAAGAGACTCCGTGAGTAGTGGCGAACGAAAACGGATCAGGACAAACCGAATCTCGACTGGAAACTGAGAGACATGTGGTGCGACCATTTATCGCCTAACTTACCGAAATAGAAGTCGTCTGGAATGACACAGCCATAGAGGGTGAAAGTCCCGTATATGTAGGTAACATGGCCACGTAATGAGTCAGGAGTAGCATGCGTTGGATATCGCGTGTGAAGACGGGAGGCAGGAACTTCCAATCCTAAGTATATCTCGAGACCGATAGTTTACAAGTAACGTGAGTGAAAGCTGAAAAGAATCCTTAGCGGGATGTGAAAAGAACGTGAAACCAGATGGGTACAGGCTGTATAGGCGTGAAAGCGATGATATGAGCAGCGTCTATACGTGCGTTTCGAAAAATGCCCCAGGGAGTCTTGATCATTGGCAAGGTTAAGGAGTTGATCTCCGTAGCCGAAGGGAAACCGACAAGTCCGCAGCAGTTTACTGTGAGGGACGAAGTGTGCTCGCTTGGAGTCAATGGTGGAGGACCTGAAGCCCGACGATCTATGCCTGGCCAGATTGAAGCCCGACGAAAGTTGGGTGGAGGATCGAACCGTTGCTGATCTGCAAATCGCTCGGACGAGCTGGGTATAGGGGTGAAAGTCCAATCGAGTTGGGCAATAGCAGGTTCCGCGTGAAACTACTCGTAGGTAGACGTCCGTGAAGATTGATTACGCTGTAGAGCACTGATTGTGCGTTTAGGGGGCTCGCGCCCTCGGCGTGCTGCCAAACTCCGAATGTGTAATCGTCGTAGAAACGGGCAGTGAGTCATGGTGGGTAAGCTACCATGACGCAAGGTGAACAAACCAGCCTGAAGTTAAGGTCCCTAAATTTCAATTAAGTGTCACAGACAAACCGTGTCCGTGGTCGAAAACAACCAGAAGGTGGGCTTAGAAGCAGCCATCCTTGAAAGAGTTCGTAACAGATCACTGGTCTAGCTTGCGGGCCGGGAAAAGGGACGGGGCTAAAATTGAATACCGATACTTCAGACCATCGAAAGATGATGTGGTAACGCGGCGTAGTGTTTGGATGGAAGCAAGGCTGTGAAGTCTTGTGGACCGGATACTAATGAGAGTCTTGGGAAGAGTAGCAGCACAGTGTGGTGAGAATCCGCACCACCTTAAAAACCAGGGTTCCTCGGCACTGTTTATCAGCCGAGGGTTAGCCGGTCCTAAGGTCATTCTTAACCGAAATGATCGAAAGGGAAATGCGTTAATATTCGTATGCCTCCCATACAATAATGGTGACGGCTCGGGCAAAGTCATGAGATCATATGTCAGGTCTCATGATACCAAATTCTTGGAGAACTGTTATAGTGAGAAGAGAATGAAGTCCTGGGTCCCGTGAAAAGCCGTATGGGATGACCGTACCGAGAACTGACACAGGTGTTTTTGGGTGAGTAGCCTAAGGTGTATCGGATACAAATATCGCGAGGGAACTCGGCAAAATAGCTCCGTAACTTCGGGAGAAGGAGTGCCAGATTAGGAATAATCTGGTCGCAGTGACCAGGGAGCTCCGACTGTTTAATAAAAACATAGGGGACTGCCAGATCGAAAGGTTGTGTATAGTCCCTGAATCCTGCTCAGTGCTGGTATCTGAAACCGGGTTTCAACCTGGCGAAGGACCAGTAAACAGCGGGGGTAACTATGACCCTCTTAAGGTAGCGTAATACCTTGTCGCTTAATTGGCGACTTGCATGAATGGTCCAACGAGGGCTCCACTGTCCCCGCGATATGTCCGGCGAAATTGACTTTACTGGCGCACAGTCCAGTACCTTCAACCCGCAAGCGAAGACCCCGTAGAGCTTTACTGCAGCCTGTCGTTGCATAGTCGCTTTCCATGTACTGTGTAGGTGGGAGACGTTGATCCCGAGGACGCCAGTCCTCGGAGTAGTCAAACAAAGAGACACCACCCTTGGAGAGTAACTATGCTAACTGTTTATCAGAACACCGATAGGTGGGCAGTTTGGGTGGGGCGCCACGCGCTCGAAAACCTAACAAGCGTGCCCAAAGGTCAGCTTAAGTGGTTCAGCACTCCACTGTCAACTGTAAGGGGAAAAGCTGGCTTGACGTGGATCCGCACAATAAGGATCGACGATGCGAAAGCAGGGCCTAACGAACCTACCAGCCTCATTTCTGGGGGCGGTAGATAACAGAAAAGTTACCTCGGGGATAATTGAGTTGTCACCAGCAAGAGCTCACATCGACCTGGTGGCTTGCTACTTCGATGTCGTCTCTTCCTATCCTGGGTCTGCAGCAGGACCCAAGGGTGGGGTTGTTCGCCCATTAAAAGGGATCGTGAGATGGGTTTAGACCGTCGTGAGACAGGTTTGTTGCTTGGTGGTTGAAGTGTTTAGTGTCTGATGGAAGGGGCCCTTCAGTACGAGAGGAACGAGGGCTCGGGGCCACTAGTTTACCAGTTGTCTGACAAGGCAATGCTGGGTAGCCACGCCCTGAAGGATAAGAGCTGAAAGCATCTAAGCTCGAAGCCACCCCAAAAACGAGACACATATTCATAACTCGTAGAAGACGAGATTGATAGACTGCGGATGTAATCACGAAGCTTCGGCGACGTGTTCAGTCCAGCAGCACTAATTATGACGCAACTACTTTTCGTGTATGCACCGCACTAGCGAGTGCCCTTCATTCATAAGTTCATGCCAATTTGAGAAGCGATTCAACACTGGATCGCATCCACTTCCGATTCGAAGGAAGATGGGTGCACGGTCATAGCGGTGGTGTTTACCCGGTCCCATCCCGAACCCGGAAGTCAAGCCCATCTGCGTCAGTTCCTGTACTGTGGTGCGAGAGCCCACGGGAACGACTGTCACTGTGCCCCTCTTCTTTCCCTCGGAAAGATTCCCCGCAGTTGCTCTTCGGAGCAACAACCCGGCCGCATTCCGCAATTGCGGATTGCGGCCATTTTTTATTTTAATATCAAATTCCAAAGGAACAATGAACCTTAGTGATATCAGGAGGTGAGAACATGCCAATTACAACTAGTGATTTCCTAGGCTCCGATCAAGTTGGAATCTACCTTGCAGTATGCGGTAACGTTGTTTTCCATCCTCATGAATTGAACGATGAGGCTGTTTCTCGCATTGACGAATACATTGGATTGGAAATGCATCCTCTTTCTATAGGAGGCTCAACTCTTGTTGGAGCACTCGTTGCAGGTACCTCAAAGGGACTTGCAGTTGCAGACATTGCTACCGAATCTGATATCGATGCACTGACTTCATTTGGAGACGTAGTAGTGATGGAGGGTGGAGTAAATACTGCCGGAAATTTGCTTCTTTGCAATGCAAACGGAGCTATTGCTTCACCAGCCATACCAGAAGATGGCCTGGAAATCATTTCAGAGGTTCTTGGAGTCCCCGTAGGTGTTACTTCCATCGGTGGAGAAGATGTAGTAGGTTCTCTAGGAGTTGCCAATGATCACGGTGTTTTACTACATCCAGATGTACACCCTGATGAAGTTAAGATGATTGAGAATGTTCTCCAAGTTCCACCTATGGTTGGTACTGTTGCGTTCGGTTCACCCTACGTTGGCGCAGGATTAGCTGCTTCCAACAACGGTGCAATTTCTGGCCGTGAAACCACTGGTCCTGAGTTGAATCGTATCGAAGATGCGCTCGGATTAATTTGAATTTATCGTGCCAATGTTGAAAGACGGTATGCGCAAGCGTTAGACTCATGGGAGAATGCCTCTATTCCGGTAAAGTCAAAGAAGTTTGGTCGACAGATGATCCAGATATCCTTGAATTTCGCTATACTAACCAAATATCAGTCTTCGATCAGATTATACCTTCTTTGATTCCTCGTAAAGGGGAATCACTGAATCGTACTACATGTCACTGGTTTGAGTTGGTTGAGAAAGAGGGTATTTGCCGTACCCATATTGTCGAGCGTAACGCTCCTGACAGGTGTTTGGTTCGAAGAGTGGATATTTATCGTGAACCTGGCATGACTCCTAGGGATGGGGAATGGGTTTTCGTTCCTCTAGAGATTGTTTGCCGTCATTACTTGGCAGGTTCCGGGTGGAGAAGATACAAGCGTGGTGAATTAACATCGGAAGAATTAGGATTTGAGGCAGGTACGGTACTCGAACAGGGCGCTAAATTGCCAGCACCTTACGTCGAAGTTACTACCAAGTTCGAAGCATTCGACCGTCTTATCGATACTCCTGAAGCACTTGAAATAGCCAATATCACAGCTGAGGAGTTGGAATCACTGATAGACGTAGTTATCAGAGTTGATGCACTTATCGAAAGAGAAGCAATCAAAAATGGCCTTATCCATGTTGACGGAAAGAAAGAATTTGCTTTAGGACCCGGGCGTGTACCTGTCTTAGTGGACTCATTTGGAACTCTGGATGAAGACCGTTGGTGGGATGCTGAAGAATATGCAAAAGGAAACATCGTACAATTGTCTAAAGAATTCGTTAGACAACATTATGTTCGAACTGGGCACCAAGAAGTCCTTCGCCTTGCCCGAGAGAGTGATTCTCCTGATCCATCAATCCCTGCATTGCCAAGTGAAGTAATTGCAGACACAGCTGCACTGTATGCATCAATGTATCAAAGGTTGACAGGTAATGAATTCTAATTGTGGATTCTGAGTGCGATTCCGACTTTCCTCTTTTCGGCAGCACGCAAGAACGCTAGCAGATGTTTTGCAGCATCTTGGCATCCACCATCTAAAGGTTCATTCGCAGAAGGTCTCCAACACTTTGCTGTAATACCCTTGCGTAACTTTGTGATGTCGGAAATTTCTAGCCAACCTAGAACATTCATTCTGCCTACACCGGTTTCCATGCTTGTTCCCGACATCCTAGTAGCCAAACTGTCGAGCAGGTCAGACATTTCTGCAAAGATGTCTGGTTTGCTGTACTCGCGCATCCATTCACGCAAGTAATTCATTGCTGAACCATCTCCATAAGGGAATCGGCCAAATCGTTCCTTAGAAATTCCCGCCTCTAGTGGCCTTGATCTTCCATTTTGTGTAGTGTCTAGACATGATAGGAAAAATAGATTTGCATCGTCCCAAGGAATTGATGATCTTATTTCTGGATTTTCAACACCTTGAGCTACTAGACGAATTAGTAAATCATCATCATTACCAATCATCTTATTCCAATCTCCACCATTTAGGGCATTAAACACCGGAGAGAGCCGACTTGAAATCATCGGGTCAATGGTCAGAAATGGTGTAGTTGTGTCCATCGCTTCTTCCATATCCGGGCCGAGATGCCCCTTAGGGATGAAGTCAGCGGTTGGAGAAGAAAGAATCTAGCCTCTTAGAAATATCATCTTTGGATTTTGCACTTCCATCCGAATCAGTGTCGATTTCTTTTCTGAGGGCTGATAATCTACCACTTGCTGTACCGTCATCAATATCTATTGCATCTTCCTCAACAGATATTTCAGGTTCAGGTTCGTCGACATGAACCGCTTCCTCTTCAGTTTGTAACACCATTGTGACTGAGTCATCTTCCAGGCTTATGTCGTCAACTTGAACAACTTCTTCTACTACAGGTTTCTTTTCGACCTTGATTTCTGGCTTTTGCTTCTTCTCAACTTCAGGATCTGGTTGCTTTAATTTCAGTACTCCGCCTAGATATGCCAACACTACAAGAAGCAAGGAAATTCCAGCGGTCCAGTAAATGTCGCTTGATTCGTAAGTTACTATTGGCAACTTGCTAGCAAACTCTGTCACTGTGTCATCATCCGGATTGTCATCAATATCCCATGGTGCCAAGCACGATACCATGGCGGTCACTTCAGCGTTATCACCAACACTCGATGGTCTATCGACTCTTACACTAGGTGCATATTTACTTCCATAAATATCCACTGCTACTGATTGACTCCAACCACCTTCCGATTCGATATCTACCTTACAGACTGCACCTTCCATTATCTCGTATCCTTGTCTGTCAATTCCTACGTCGATATAACTGTCATCAACTACGAGGTTAGCAACCTTGATATTCCATCCAGATTGTCTCGAGATATGGCTTGAAGAAGACGAATGTAATGTAATTCCATTAGAATCAACGATTACAACTTCAACATTAGTTAGGCCCGGGCTAGGGTCCCACGAACTAATTGACAGGTTTACAGTGGTGTTATCTCCAGGGCTAAGCCGAACAATTCTGCTATCAAGTATCTCGCCGTCACTTGAGAGTAACCATGCATTTGCTACTAGCGAATAGTCATCATTAGCTGTAACCAAACAGGACGACCAAATCTTTGACAATGGCTGTAATCCTAATGTGTCCAATTTCCCAAACATATTATCACAATCAGAAATGTGAATCGGAGCAGGTATCCCAACCAAGTGCAACTTCATTCCATTATGTGATGTGTTAGTTCGCACTTCAGGGAGTGGGATCAAGGATTCTTCGGTCCCAGAAACCGTTGAGTCTGTAATAATAGATACCTTTTCTCCAGAACGACCAGTGTGTACTGGGCTTGATAGTAGTACTGTGTCGCTTTCAGTAATCGTTATACTGTGTGTCATTAATCCAAGAGAAGGATGTTCTAGTTGGATGTCGAGTTGAATATTGTTACCATTCCAGGAACTAGAGGGCTGTATTTGCAAAGGAATACCCATAACTTCTCCAGGCGCCACGACAACAACCTCTTCACCAGACAATGTCCATCCAGACGGGAGGTTAGCAACTGACAAATCCATGATTGCAACATCATTACCTGTGTTTTCAATCCAGGCTGTTGGCCATGATGATTTTCCATCACTTACTTTCCAAGATTCTGCTGAATCGATTACAATGCCTGGAGCCGAACCGACTCTTACAGGGACTTGTTCAATGATTTGTCCACTTCCATCACCATTTGATATTCTGATATTAATTACGCCAACTTCACCTGCTATTGCGTCAATAGGAGGTGTGACGTATACAGACACAATTCCGGTCTGACCTGGATCTATTGAGTTTCCTTTGTTGGGGAGAGTAATGTTCCAACCTTGACCTGCTTTGACGAAATATGGTTCTGCAGGGGAATTGCCACGCTGTTCTACGATTATATCCAGTTCACCGCCTTCAGGTGGTACTTCTAAAGATGTATTCGATAAATCCAGTCTCCATCCTGCAACAGCCATAACATCTAGAATTATACTGATTTCATTGTCTATGTCATACCCACTAGATGATGCAACGAGTGTTAGATTAGCTTGTGTTCCAGCCCATGTGTTTGATGGAATTGGTACTACTAGGTTAATCGTTTCTTGTTCTTGAACATCTAGTCGTGTGGAATTAATAATTACAGTGTTCCACAGTGATTCGTCCTCCCCAGAGTAAGTTACTGAGAAGTTCGGAGTTAGTGTAAGTAGGTCGTCATTGTTTCCAATGTTAGTCAAATTAATGGTCAGATTCAATTCAGTCCCTGGAGTTACTTGAACTGTATTTCCTTGTTGTACGACGATGTCCCACCTGTGGTCTGGCCTCGCTTCAATTGTAATTTGTGCTTGGTCTCCTACTTCTGAATTACCTGTACTTTCCCAGTCGAAAACAAGTTGGAAACTTTCTCTTGCAGGAACGTCTCCTGGTAGGGTAACCCAAACCGGAACCATACTGATACCACCTGGTCCTAATGTCCTAACCGGGTTCGTAATTTCAAAGGTAACATTCGGGGCCTGAGTCAGATTACCAGCTAGTGTACTTCCACTCAAAGTGAACGTATCCTCGCCATTACCTGGGTTTTGGAGTCTAAGAATCAGTTTCGTTCTTTCACTAACGTTGACTACTGCACCATCATTTGGGGTGACTACTTCAGCTTCTGCTCTGAATACTTGCAATACATGGAGTGATATATCAAAATCAGCATTTGCTAAGTTTTCTTCACTTTGATTGAATTGATGTCTCATCGGAGGTGCGTCGAGAGGTAAATCTAGATGCAATTGCCCATTTTGGCCGTCCATCTCTAGGAATGTGCCATTAATGTCAAGGTCGCCACTTGTAGTCCACGTCCAACCTTCCTTCAGCATGCCAGCACTCGACATGTCCCATGCCAACTTAGTACCTGCATAATTAGATTCCAAATCCCAAGTCAGACCAGTTGCTGGGACTGTGCGAATATGAGGGGTATTACTTGATACATCACTAGCAAATACCGTTACTGTGAAATCTTCACAAATCTCTTCGAGGCCAGATCCTATGCATAATGTCAGAACGGCAGTAGACGTATCTCCTAGGGTCTTAGAACTAGGGACTTCGAATTCTATTAGATATTCTTCCTTTGCATTAGGGTCCAATTCAATACCCCACTGAGTATTACCATTGTAATCAACAAGAGTGGTGTCTGCACTCCAAGTATTAGATGACCATTGCATTTCAGTAGTCTCTTGAGCGTTACCTACATTTTCCACAAGTAGCCAAACATGTGCAACATCTCCTGGTCTTCCATAGCCAATTCCCGTCGGTAAGCCCGATGGGCCTTGTAATGAAAGGCCGCGTGTTCTCTCAACCTCTAGTGGTAATGTGACTGTAGATGTGATGTCTTGGTCCTGGTCTAGAACCAAATTAAGTGGTACTTGTGCATCATCTGAACCTACTGCGTCTTGAGGTACAGAGAATTCAAATTGAACAATTTGGGGAGTATTTCTTTCTAGGTTAAGCGAGAGGTCGTTCGCATTTAGTGGATTGAAAGACCAACCATCTGGTAACAGACTATTGTCATAACTAAGTGTCCATGCAGCATTTCTACTTCCTAAACTAGTTACAGTCACATCGACAATTTGTGTGCTACCTGGTAAGGCCCGGGAAACGTCAACTGGGATTTGTAATTGAGCCACATATGGTTCCAGTACTACGAGTGTTGTGCTATAGTTGTCATTGTCATAGCGAGTTTGTGTTAGATTGTTGTTAACATCTAATAGTAGTTCGACGGAATGAACTCCTAGTGTTGCTTCAATATCAACGCTAAATGTAATCGGACCACCTTCGCCAGATGGGGCTGTAGCTTCAGCAATATTCACTCTACTTCTTTCGATTTCAACTCCGTCCATCATTAGAACAGCATCAACTGCTTCGTCAGTATCAACTATGCCTATATTCGAATATTGACCCGAGATAGTTACCATTTCCCCAGGGTCTGGATCAGTTGGAGTAAATCCAATTCCTCTTCCATCTGCTAGAGGTGCCACATCTGATTTTGCTTCACTGATTAGGGTGTCCCCTACAAGAATGTCAAGGTAACCGTCTCCATCCAAATCAGCAACAGCAGGTGCTGCCCATGTCCTGTGTGGGACATCAATTGGTGATGACCAACCAACGCCGATGTCTGCTGAAGTTCCAGTATTGCCATCAAATGCAAATATTCTCTTACCATATGCAACCAATAACTCTAGTTCATCTTCTCCATCTAAGTCGATTGCGATTGGTGGAGAGATTGCCACTTCACCTTCGTTATCGTTACCGCTGCCACTTTGTAAAATCCTTGACCACTCCCTAAACGGCGGGTCTATCGTAATATCATGACAACCAGCAAGGCCATCTCTGTCGGTAGTACCAACTCCTGTCGAATACCATGTGACCCAACAAACACGATCTGTTATTCCATTACCTGTGGTGTCGATAGCCAAAGGTTCAGCATCAGCATAACCGTTTTTGGCTCTAAATCTCCAAATTTCATCTGTGCTTGTCAACTCCATACCTATGTATTGAGCTCCCATTCCATCCTCGTCTTGATTTTCATCTGATGGTAAGGTGAGAATCATTTCAGGTGCAGCATCAGTGTCCAGTTGAGTGATTACAGGTCCAGGTAGTCTAATGCGGGGAGTGTTACTGTCGCTATCTGTTCCTTGAATGGAAACTCTTTCCCAATCTAAAGAACCAGTTGGTCCATCTATTCTCCATATCCAAAAGTTACCGCTGTTTTCATCTACTGTAGTCAGTACAATAGAACCACTATTGTCATCTAATGCTGCAAATGCAGGATCAGAGGGGTGGGTTCCTCTATCCAGGGCAACCTTCCAATCTTCTTCCGGGCTTTGTAGTCCGAGTGGGAGGGCGACAACGGTTGGTTCGTTGGTAGTTGTGTCGACTGCAGCAATGATCAATTCGGGGGTGCCATCAAGTGATAAATCTGCAAGAAGGGGTTGTGTTACAGATTCAGGAGATGTCCAAAAGTGAGCATTTTCTATACCTATGCGCAAATCAGCATCGGACCAAGACCACAACTTTTCATTAGAATGGCCAGATACCGACCACCCCGATTCATCGCAAGTTATCTCGGGAGCCCACAAGTCAACTTCTAGTGCGTTTTCCGAATCATATACTATGACAATCTCTTGTTTCGAGTCTCCATCAACATCAACAATTATTGGAGTAGAGCGAATTACATCAACACTTCCAAGGTTAACTTCCCATGCTACCTTTGCTGTATTTCCTTCAATTATTGACAAATGACGTTCATCAATATTTTCAGTGTGTGTTAATACTGCGAAGAGGTGGTTTTCCCCACACCTTTCTTTTGCACCTTCTGGTGAAGTTATTGAATTTGAAAGGTTAGCAATTGCAACACCATATCCATCTGCACCATCTCCTGTATCAAATGCCTCCCAATTAATAGCCGGAGTTTCAATGGTCATGAGTCCAGAATCTCCATGTTCGGGTAATAGTCTGGAATGTCCAGGGTCTCTTCCGTATTGTGCCCATGGTTGTGAAACTGGGTCCCAGACTGTATCATCACCATCACCATCTGCTGATGTTGGAATCGGAACAAGAATGGTTGAAGTCACTAGAATCAGTAACATCAGAACTGCCCGAAATTGCGCTTTCACCAGTTCCACCTAAGATTACGGGGCCAAGCGGGGTTGTTAGGGCTTTGGGCCCTACGGGCCCATGAGAAAGGCATAATTAGGGTTAATTTTCATAGCCAAAATTACAGAGTTTCAGGCCAACATGCCTCGTTTTAGTGGGGTATGATTCAAATAGGGGTCGCTGGTGGCGTGAATGACTTCGGTCACACTTCTCTCCCGAGGCACTAGCCGGTGAAGGACGGATGAGGTACAATAACCTCACTCGTCTCTCCTGCGGTGAAGCGGTTTGAGGGGAAAATGAGGTAGATAAAATGTACAAAGTAGTCACAAAAGAGGACACTATTCGTATCCCTGCGGAATACATTCGTAAGGAGAAGTCACTGCATGAACATATCGATCGCCTTGCAGCCTCTGCATTCGAAGGTCGTTTCGATGACAACAACAGATTCGTTCTGGTAACTTCTAACCACGAACCTATTGGCCGTGGAAGAATTATTCATGGTGATGGAGCAATTTACCAAGAAGTACGATTCGATGCAGTATTATTCTGTATAGAGGACTATGAAGTAGTAGAAGGCGCTGTATCCGAAGTAAACGACTTCGGAGCTTTCGTCAGGATTGGTCCAATGGAAGCACTTCTTCACAAGTCACAAATCATGGAAGATCACGTTGATATCAACGCTGGAATGGGAGTCCTAGAAGGACGTCAAAGTGGTCGCAAGCTAGGTGTTGGAAGTTCAGTTAGAGCTAGAGTTGTATCTCTATCTCCCGACACCAGTGACCCACGCCGTTCTAAGATTGGTTTAACTTGCAAGCAGACAGGACTAGGAAGTCACGAATGGATCCACGAGGACCAGAATTGATTAGGAGTGTTTTGAATGGCTAAAAATCCCTTTGCATGTGGTGAATGTCACCAAATTCTTGGTGACGATATAGACCAATGTCCTCGTCACCCATCTGCTCCGGTTTCATCTGACTGGACAGGGTATGTCGTTGTGATGGACCCATCTCGCTCAGAGATTGCAGCCCGTCTCAACATAGAAGTCCCTGGAAGCTACGCACTCAAGGTAAACATCCGCTGAAGGAGGAATAAAAATGGAAATAATTGACCGTAAAGAAAACCCACTGCTCAAAAGAGTCGAGATCGAATTTCGCTGGAACCATGAAGGCACAGCTACACCATCTCGTGTTGAAATGTTGAATGGAATTGCTTCAATCGAACCTGGTTCTAACCGTGATTTGATTGTCATAAAGAATGTAAATACTCGCTTCGGGATGGGTTCAACAACCGGTCTTGGAATTGTATATGCTGACGCTGAGTCAATGAAGGTTGAACCTTCTTACATGCATGACAGATACTCTGGCATGCGCTCTGGTAATTCATCCCCTACTGAAGATGAATCCTCTGGGGAAGCATCTAGTGAAGGAGGTGAGGCTTGATGTCTGACGGTCCTAAAGCTGGAGCAAAGTGGTCCAAGTACGCTGTCGAAGACGGTAATCTTGTTCGCAAGGCAGAATTCTGCCCTGTGTGTGGCCCTGGTGTTTTCCTGGCATATCACGCTGATCGCAAATCTTGCGGTCGCTGTGGACACACTCAATTCAACGAATGATTATTCGTTCAAATGGGGAGTAATATTACCTTGATTGTCTAGTACCATCCAGGTTGAATCATCATTCTTGATTATCTGAACTCCAAGTTCATCTCTTGTTCGTGATTCACCTCTTAGTAGAGTGTCTTCTCTCCATGAAATGATTCTCCAATCACTGCCGTCATGCACTGCATCTTGAATCGTGCCTCTGAATTTCCTGGCAAGCGTAATATTGTCATCTACTAATTCCCATGACCAGCCATCTTTCGAAGATAGAAGATGTTTGTCTCCTGAACTGAAAACGTTCTCTAAATCACATTCTACCCCAATCGATTTCTCTGACAACACTTCACCTTCACTCATGGAAATCTTTCTGTAAGTACCCCCTCGTAACCATACAATAATTTCGTCACCTGAAATCGTAATCGAACTCACCTCGTTAGATCTCGGTAGTGCCTTGCCTTCATCGGCAAATAGTGGTAGTCTCCAAATTTCATTTGCTGTTGAGTCAATACAATATATTCCTCTGGCCCATAATGCGAAAACAATTCTTTCGCCGTTTGATTTGACAGCCAAAGGTTCCGCATCAACAATGTGGCACCACTCTGCTCCACTAACCATCAAGTCTCGATTAATTCTCAATTCGGCTTTTGATGGACCGTCCTTTAATTCCTTATCAAGTGGTAATAGGGCCATTCTTGCAAGTCTCAATTCATGGTCTACCCAAGTTGCCACTATTCCCGAATCACAAAGTGTGGCATGGGTGATTTCACATGGGAATGGTTTGGCCGTATGGCCATTGATTGTTATCCCACCTTCGACATCAATGAGGACTTCGACGTCATCTTTCCGAAAAATCCGCCAAGGTGCACCCTCCATGTTACTGCGATAGGGGTTAGGCTTGTGAACCATTCCTTCAATAGTCCATATCCGTACGCAGATGCATGGTCAGCCTGATTATCGTCTCCGGAGGAGATGTAGCCTCGACAAATCAGGCTAATGAACTTCTGAAGTTATGTGATTGGAAAGCACTCGAACCAGTGGAAGGAAAGCCTTCCTATTCATTTTTACACGCTAGAATCTGGTGGATGGAAGATGGTTGCCTTTGGGAAGATGATCTTGACAAGCGATGGGAACTAGCTACTGGTGAGAAGCCAAGTGAGGTTATTTTCCCGTCCAGACATTCAGCAGCCAGCGGGAATGCATCACTAACTCTCCATCCAATTGGTACAATGCAAGTTCCGGATGATGAAGTCCCGGAATATGGTGGTAAAGCCGCTGATTGCCCACCACCTAACCCTCGTCTTGCCGCTTGGTGGCGTGAAATGAATCGAGTCGCTAGTGACATGGAGGATTTTGATTTGTCATTAGAAACAACCCACCACGGTCCATGGATAGAAACACCATCATTGTTCATCGAGATCGGCTCGACTGCTGATACTTGGGGACATGAAGAAGCAGCCGTAGTTTTAGCCGGAATCATTTATCGAGGTCTAGGATTAGATGGTACCAATGGTTTAGGAAACTGGGACAATAAAAGCCGGGTAGTAGTTACTCTGGGCGGAGGGCATTATGCTCCCAGAGCCAATATGTTGGGGTTGCACGAGGGGATCTGGATTGGTCACATGTTGGCGACTTACGCTTTACCATTCGAAAGAGATGAGACTGGAAACGTATCAGGTATGTGGGAAAATAGCATTAGAAAGGCCATTGCTGCAACAAAGATAGCCTACCCTGGCGGAGAGATAGTCTGCAGTATGGATAAGAAGGCGTTCAAAGGCTGGCAAAGGCAGGCTATTCGTGATTTACTGGAGGAATTAGAAGTTCCTCTACTCAAGCGTGCCGAAATCATATGATGAAAACCGTCAAGAATCGTCGTCACTGGCGAGTGTCATGGTCGGCCTGTTTTCACGCATGGTAGTCGGCATGACCATTCGCATGCCACGTTGGTTTGTGAGTTGGGTAAGTCGCCGATATGTTGCAGGCCCCGAACTAAAAGATGCTGTGAAAGTTATGCACAGACTATCCAAAGAGGGGGCTTGTTTCACTATTGATGTGCTTGGTGAAGAGATTACTTCGATGGATGAGGCGACTTTTTTTCTTGAGGAATATAAGAGAGTAATCACTGCCATTAGTGACAACAAATTCGATGCTAATTTGTCAATTAAACCAACAGCTTTCGGATTACTTCTTGACAGTGAGAAAGGTATGGATAACATCGAATCTCTAGTTTCAATGGCTAATGAACATGATATGTTTGTAAGATTAGATATGGAAGATCATAGAGTGACAGATGGCACAATTCAAGTCATGCTTGACATGCATGACAAGGGTTTGAAGAATGTTGGTGTTGTGCTTCAAGGGAGATTATTCAGAACACTAGATGACATCAGACATATTGCAGATAAGATAGGCCCAAATGCAGATTACCGAATTTGTAAAGGGATATATTTGGAACCTTCAGAGATTTCTCATACGGAAAGGCAACCAATTATTGAAGCAACAAATGCTTGCATAGATGCTATGCTAGATTCAGGAGCATATGTTGGTATTGCCAGTCACGATCATCCAGTAGTAAATCATACACTGAAAGCCTTAGAGAGCAGAGGGATGGGTCCTTCAAATGACGACCCACGCGATAACTCTGGTGCGGTGCGAAAACAAAAAGGCCCAGGCTACGAGTTCCAAATGTTGCTCGGTGTGAGGGGCCCGATGAGGAGAAAGTTGAGCAATCAAGGACATCGTACTCGTGTCTACATTCCATATGGTGAAAAGTGGTATGAATATTCTATTCGACGTTTGCAAGAGAATCCAACAATCGGAACTCAAGTAGCCAAAGCATTCCTAATGCCATGGACAAATCGTCCATGATTAGCTTCGTTTTTTCTTCTGTCTGCGGCCAGCTCTTTGCTGCTTAGGTTTGCCTGCTTTCTCAGCATCTGGCATAACGGGGTTTGGATTATCTCCAAGCCTGCCTTCCTTCCAAGCCTGTCTTCTCTCACGAGGCGAATTTGGCAATTGATTTTCTTCAGGTCTAGGTGGTTCGTGAAGATAGATTCTCTTGATGTCGTGAGCAACGACTCTACCTGTCATAGTTCTCCCAGTGCCCGTGTGGATTGCGCGAATTCTCCATTTCGCTCCGTCATGTTCCATCACAGAACCTGCTCTGAACATTTTATCACGTTCTACAAAGATTGAGTCGCTATCTGAAAATTCACCTTTAGTTAATGTCAAACGTACCATTACGATATCAGAGCGGACAGCATTAGCCCTTCCAACTTCTGAAGCAACTAACTTCTTGACAGGGTTGTTTTCTTTGTTTTCGATTCGATTTATTTCCCAACTTGCATCAGCGTATTCGAAAATATCTCCTAGTCGAAGAATCTCGTCATCGTCCACATCGATTTTTATGACCACTGTCTCAGATCCTTCACTGAGTAGGAACGGAACAATTACTTCTTTTGGAGGTCGCATTTGAACAGTGTGAATGTGAGAACACTCTTCACACTTCAACAGATAATCGGCTCCAGTGCCCGTTTTCTTCTCACGAAGTATCTCGTGACCACAGGGTTGGCGACAGCCAGGGCAGTCAGTTACATTCTCGATGAGCTCTTCAACATCATATTCTTCAGTGTCATCTTCAAACTCTTCGTCCATACATACTCCTCCCTATTTGCGGGCCATGCCCTTCACCTTTGAGGCTGTCGGCATATGCGAAGGCTTGTGAAGGGGAGACAAGAGCAGTGGACATGCGCGAGGAAGTTTTGGCGGCAGTCCTGTCTGCCAACAAAGAACTGTCCCGAGATGAACCCGAAGTTGCTGCCAATATTGGGTTCCAACTCGAGCACATGGGTTTGTCGACTTGGTCGATTTCTGTACGAAGAAGGATTCGTGATTCAATATCTTTAATCGAACCAAAAAAGATTATTCAAACAGGTGCAGGGATTGGTCATTTGTCTGCATGGATTCTTGATCACTACGAGAACAAAAACGAGTTAGAGCAATTTCAAATGATAGAAGAGGGGAACAGGTTCGCTGTAATTCTTACAAGACTGAGAGAGAGATATTCTTCAGTCCCATCAAGCATTGTTGTAGGGTCCCCATCACTACTTTCCAGTGAACTGAAAGCATGGTCGATTTCAAAATCAGGAGACCCTCCTATGTTACCTGCTGCCGACGTAATTATTGTCGATGCACCAATGGTTAGATTAGCCGGCGAAATCAGTTCAATGCTACCACTTCTTTCAAAGAACGGTGTTTTATTCACCGTTGAACCAACGCCTCCAGTGGGAGATAGAGATACAGATGATCCAGAAGTAGTTGGCTTCAATGACTGGATGGAACTAATTAAGGATTCAAACGAAACGCACCATCTTGCATTCGCACCTTTATTCGGTGGAACTATTGTAGCATGGTTACCGAGAGAGTAATCTCAAGCCGCTTCATCTAGAAGCGCATCAATTTGTAGTAATCCGTATCCGTAATAGTCGTCGTGATTCTCTTGACCACTACGTTTTTTTGAGGAATCTGCAATCCATTGTTTCAGGTTGTCTAACATGTCGGTCCCACCATCTTGTAAGTCCGGATATTCTTCGAACAGAAGGGCAATTGCTCCCGTAACATACACAGTAGCAGCACTGGTTCCCGAAGAAGTTCCCCAGCAATATTCAGCATCAAAACAATCTTCTCCAATCATGATAACAGGCACTTTGTGTCCTGGTGCAACGACTTCAGGTTTCTCATTCGGACTGTTTCTTGCCAGTTTAGGAGGCCACAACCTTACGCCATTGTCTCCAATAGAGGAACCTGACCAAATATTTCCGTTAACATCTACTCCACCAACACAGATTACAGTGCTAACGATTCCGGGCGATGCTACGTCTCCATCATCATCCGAACCTCCATCATTACCTGCAGCAGCTACAACAACAATTCCTGCATCATAGGCTGCATCTACAGCATCTTCAACTGCATCACCTAGAATTATAGAAAAACCTGATGCATTTCCACCAAGTGATAGAGAAATAATGTCCACGCCAGATGTAACGCACCAATCAATGGCTTCTGCAACAGTTTCGTCGTCGCCTTGACCGATGCCTGAAAGCGCTTTAGCAACATATAGGTTAACATCTCTAGCAATACCTGTGTATCCCTCATCGGCTACAAGTATGCCTGCCATCATTGTTCCATGACCATTGTCATCATAGGGCCCAGTTTTACTACTGATGAAATCAGACCATCCAGCAAGTACCATGCCATCCAAATCGGGATGTCCGGTATCTATTCCAGAGTCTACCATGCAAACATCAACTCCTTCTCCTGAAAGTTCGTCAACTCGATCATAATGAACTAGTTCATCAAAATCTCGTTCTCTTTGGAGTGCTTCAGCAGAAGGTCCAGCAGTTAACTCGTCTACTAAGAATTGCCAAATGACCCATGCCACTGCAATCATGAACACAGAGATGGCGACTACTGTCACTTTCTTGATGAAGTCCATGTCATCTGGAATTTCAGCGTTAGGAATCGTGTTCTGTCCATCCATTAGTCTCAACCCAGTGCTTCTACGGCTTCAACTACTGTTTCTGCAAACAATCTAACTTCCGCTTCAGTATTGTAAAGATAGGCGCTTGCTCTTAGCGAACCTTGGTCGATTCCTTTGTCGTTGAACCAAGAGTGAACGCAATGCATTCCGCTACGTACCATTACATCAACTGCCTCATCGAGAAGTATTGCAATATCATGTGCATCAATTGTTTCGAAAAGTAATGAGCATATTCCACCTCGAAGCGAAGGGTCTTCTGGGCCAATAATTTCAATTCCATTTACATCTTTGATAATCGAAGTCATAACTCTATTCAGTGAAATTTCATGTTCATGAACCATATCTAAATCAATATCTGATATGTAATCGATAGCAGCATTAGTTCCTAATATTCCTGCATAGTTTCCTAGGCCACCTTCGAATCTTGCAGGAGGTTTAGACCATACCATCGAATCGTAGTTGGATGTGTCAACCGTATTTCCACCAGACTGTATCGAACGCATATTCTCTAACAATTCCATTTTACCCCAAAGTCCTCCCATCCCGGATGGACCCATCATTTTGTGGATAGAAAATGCCATGAAGTCTATCCCAAGTTCTTGGACGTCGACTTTCATATGCGGAGTGGATTGAGCACCGTCAATACATACCATTGCACCATGATCTTTAGCGATCTTAGCTGCTTGTTTAACAGGAGTTGCAACGCCGTCGAGATTACCAACGTGAGATAGAGAGACCATACGTAACTTATCTCCAGCATTTGCACATGCTTCTTCGAATGCTTCAATGTCAAATGTGTTATCAGTATTGGATCTGACTACGCGATGGTCAATTCCCTGTTCTTTTTCTAATTGTAGCCAAGGTACGAGATTAGAATTATGCTCTCTATCTGTTGTTAGGACAACATCGCCCTTGTTCCAACTTAGTCCTTTAGCGACCTGATTAAGAGAATGAGTTGCATTTCTGGTGAATATAATTTCATCAGAAGAATTGGCATTGAACATCTTGCTCATTTTTGACCGGCAATTTACTACTTTCCTTGAAACAGTAGTTGCATATCTGTGTACCGAACGACCTGCACAACCAGGGGATTCTTCATAGTAAGATCTTATCGCATCAATAACTGGCTTTGGGCGTAATGTCATACATGCATTGTCCAAGTACACAGGGGGGTTTTCTCCACAGAGTGTTGGAAAATCCTCCCTTTTCTCTTGAAACATTACCATGCCTCCGAATCAGGAATATAATCGCCCACAGGACTGTTTATTCCACAACTAGAACATGTATGTCTTGTTGGATACTTTTCAGAACACCCTTCGCAATTGTTACCAGCAGGTCCTCTGCTGTTACAATCAGTACTGGCACAGTCTACCACTGTTTCTCCAGCATCATTCTGGCTAATTGGAGCACTTGCCTTGCATGAACGACACTCCCCTTCGCTAACTAATATGACTCCATCCAACAATAGGTCGGCATCTGCAGCAGCAGCAGCCCTTGTCTGTACTCTAGTACCTTCACCCAACATCCTTTGTGGGAACCAAAGCATGTGCATTAGCACATAGATTAAGGCCACTCCACTGATTAAGTGAATTGCATAAACTGCGTAATCTTCAGTGACTCTATCTGCAATGAAATGAGCTCCCGACCACCCGTTAAGAATAATCAATAAAACCCATGTGCAGACCATAATTGTCCACGAAAACAGACTGTGCTCAGCCATGGCCTCTTCCATCACTCTTACATCTGTATGAACGTGGTGTTCCATAACGTGCAGGTCTCTAGTTTCAGTAACTGCTTTCCAAAAGAAGTATGTGAAGAAACAGCCAACTGCTCCGAGTATCACCCCTCCTAATGCATCTCCTAGGCTGGCACCTGCAGGGAATCCTGGTGAACTTACGTGCAAGACTACTTGCGAAATGAAAACCGAGCCCCAGATAATCATCACGTTGATGATATGTCCTCGCATGATAGGGAAGTTAACAGAAAGTTGAACGAAGAACCAGATCCACAGAATCGACGACACAATTAGTTGGAAGAATGCGAATCCACCTATTGCACTAAATCCATCTATTCCTGATAATTTAGGGTCTCCGCCACTGAATATTTCTGTGGATACTGAACCTAATAAGAATGCCAAAACTCCAGTTAGCATGGTTAGGAAGTGAGGTTGCCCCCATTCGGCTTTTAGTAAGCGGAATTGAAATTTCCATTCATGTCTAATCTGGTCAATTGGTCTGAGAGAAGGGTGAAGGTCTCCAAATTTCTTATCGAGAACGATGTCACCCAAACGAAATGGCATCTCATCGTGCTCAGAGAATGGAAGGTTAACCTCAATCTCGACACCCTCCGCCATGTTAATCGGTGCGCATTCTCCCTTTGAGTCATTTCGGTCATTTGCACCTCCATAGGAGGTGGATGAATTCAAGCGAGGGCTTGATAAAAGTAGAATATTCCACTCGCAACAATACCTACCATTATTCCGTTTCTAATTGTATTTGATTTCCATTTGACTAACCATTTTTTGCCAACTCGTACGCCGATTAGTGCAGACAATATCAATAGCCCAGTTAGTTCGGTGTGCTCTATTATTTCCTCTGGGCGGAAATATAGGTAAATTGGAATTCTTGTAAGGTCAACGCAAAGTGCCAAAACACTTGCAGTTGCAGCAAATGACATTTTGTTAGTTAATCTTCGAGATAAGAACATTGCTCTAAGTGCCCCTTGGTGTCCAGATAACCCTCCCATGAAGCCCGAACCAAATCCTCCAATCCTGTCATTTGCTTCTGGAATTTTATAACCAGACCAGTTTTCACTCAGTGTTAATATTGGCAAAATTATTAGGAATATTCCAATCACCAACAATAGAGGTTTTTGTGGAACTTGAGTTTGCAGTACAGCTCCTAATATCGCTCCAACTACTAGCCATACCCCATAATGCTTGATTGCCTCAAACTCAACATGCTCTTTCAGGCTGAAATATTTGGCGCAATTATGAGCGCCATGTACAATCGCTACAACCGCAACTGCCTGGTGAGGGTCAAGGACAAGAAGTACAACCGGTGTCAGCATTGTCGATAGTCCAAAGCCAGCAGGGACCGTCAATGCTGCAGCAAGGAATGCGGTGAAAACGATTAGAATGATTGTCGCTTCCACATTTACTCTCAATGAATACTAGCCAATGAACTTTTCATCATTCTAATTTGATTCGTGAGTTACCTACCCACTCATCCCAACTTGAATCAAATCCAACGTAGTGAATTAGATATGAATCTCCTTTAATCTCTCTGATAATTGCATCCCACCAACTCCCTTTCCATTCAACTTTAATTTGCATACCTTGAGAATATGGATTGTTGAATGGGTGGTCAGAAGGCCTTTCAGTCCACCCTGTTGGTCCAACTACATACATCGTGTTCCTTGTTTCAACTCGAGCGGTTGCCCTAGCATCGTATGTGATAGATTGAATGGCAGAAGACTTGATCTTGCCTTCACCCAATTTTGGATGAGCATACGCATAGCCTCTTAGAATTCCCTCTGAAACTCTAGCATCACGAATAACGACTTCAGGTTTGGGTTGCGTCATCTCAGAATCATCAGAACCAAGCATCAATTTAGCAAGTGAAAGATAGTCGATTTCTGAATTTAATCCAATTCCCATTTCGTTAAATTCTTGCATCACATCCTCTATTGATATTGGATCATCACCCATTTCAGTAAGGATTCTGAAATATTCTCCTGCAGAAATAGTGCCGCTATTGTCGGTGTCAAAAACTTGGAAAGCCTCGATAAGTTCTCTTTCCTCTTGAGATTCGTTTTCGATATAATCCTGAACTTCTTTTGACTCTTCATTTAGAGGTTCAATCCTTCCCCATTCTACATTGTACTCTACGTCTCCATCATCAAAATGAATGTTGAATGTAAAATCTGAGTTTTCGCTGGCGATTTTGCCAGGGAAATAGTGACCATGATTTTTCCAATTAACGAACACTCTATCTCCTTGTTTGAAGGGTATACTGGCTGGGCGGATAGATCCTGGTGATGTCCCAATTACAACGGCTAATTTAGTTTCAATCATTGTGTCTTTAGGGACTTCCACTTTGTAGGTTCCGTCATCATTAATGGCTACTACTTTACATCGATTTAGCCATCGAGCATTTGTTGGACTGTTGTACTCAACGTGGTCTCCAACTTGGAAGGATTGAGGCAGTTCAATTTCGGGAGTCGGTGGGGCTTGGTGCGGAGTATTATCTCCAAGTACACCCAACTGCTGTAATGCGGTAATAACAGCTGCAGTAACTGTTGCAGGGTCATTGTTAATCACCGTGTTACTTACTACATCTCCACCGATAACAGAATCCTGCATACTGATATTGTTACCCTTGGAAGAAGGTGGTGCCGGTACCCATTCATCTCCCGTCCACATAAATTTGCCATCAGGGCTCATTACAGGGTCGGACATAGTTTGCGCTTGTAGTCTAAAACTATCAATTAATCGCAAATCATTCTTCAGCAGTTTGAGGATTGTATACTCCATCAGGAGCATCTTGAGTTATGCCTTCATCAGTGCACTTATTGACTGCCAACACTTCGGTTAGCCATGAAGCCAATCCATGCCCTAGTAGCGTGCCTACTCATTTCGACATCTTTAGCTGGATGTTTTGGAGACGATGACGAAATAATTTCAGACTGCACAGATTCAGATGCAGTAAATTATAATCCAGATGCCGATGAAGATGATGGTTCATGTGTGATGCCTGCTGCACAAACTGAATTAGAAAATGCAGCACTTACTCAGGTCACAGATCTAGACAATAGAAGATCCGGCGGTGAAACATACGGGGTAAAAATGGTAATGAAAACCGATTCCACGATTGAAGGTGACTCAATTAGCACAGAAGTAACAATTATCGAAATGTATGATTCCGAGGACCAATCGATAAGTTATACATACAAATATAAATTAAACGGGATGGATTATGGTAATTATCAAGTAAAACAGAAAGGAGATGTAATCAACGTTTATTCTGAAGATGAGTGGTATTTAGTTAATGATGAAATTGGCGATTCTAACAATTTACTGAATGCTGCAATCAAGAAAGGAAACGGAGACGACATCTCTATGGATCCCTATTTTACTTGCGATGAAGAGGAATATGACATCCCAATTGATTGGGTCAACGATGGATTGGTACATTGTCAAGATGGTACTGATGAAGGCGTAACTCAAGAAGAGATTGATGCAATACTTGCAGATGGTAGACAAAAAACATTATTCCCAGATGATTTAGAATTTGCAGAATTAGAATGGACTATGACCGTTGAAGATGGTTATCAAACTATATCGGCATCTAACGAAGAAGGAATAATTTACATCAACTTCGATGAAAATCTACAGATGGTTAATTTCATTGCAGAGGCGGTAGATTCGGAAGGCCTCGGCGCTGAATTTGAGAATACAGTGTCATCAATTTTTATATTGGATGATGATGAAATAACTGTGGAAGTGTCTGATGATTATCCGCCAGCAGCATCCCCATTATTGGTAGAAACAAACTATCAGGCGTCGAAATATGTTTGGAATTGTGAACTATCCTACAATATCCCTGCAAACCAGATTGTAAGCGAGGATGAAATTAATTCCTCAATAGAAAGTACTCCAATAGTCGTTCTTCCAGAATGGTGTGGTGACAAATATCCAAGTAGTGATATGATTCACACATTTGAGGACGATGTTGAAGGTGATTATTTTTGGAATAATGGTTTTAGCACGACAAAAAGGATTGGGTCTTATTCATCTTCAGGAACTCCAATTTTCCATACCTTGCGAATAGAAGGAGATTCTCTAATTACTGCATCTCTTAATGTCTCTGAACACATATCTATGTATTACTGTGATGAAGGAACTACCACGATATCTTTTGCTGCAATTAATGATGGAGTAGCCGATTGTACGTCCGGAATTGATGAAGATACACAAATTGCTAATGACTATTTGCAATGCACAAATCTTGGTTACACGACAATAGCGGTATACGTAGAATCAACTGATTCATGTGAAACCACTACGAATCTATCACAAGTCATGATGGATGACGAATATCTGTATTTCGTTCTTTCAGAGACACTAGAAATGTGGGATGGTTGGGATAAAGAATCAGGAACAGAATTCTGGTTCAAGCGTTCACTAGCGTATGGTGAAGATGAGAGTCAATCAATTGTCGCAGAGGCTAGCAATTGTAATTATTGCACGTATAAGGGGATGAGTCCATATTCGTTCATAATCGAAGATGAAATGAATTTCCAAAATCATCTTGATGAATTCAGACTAGATCTTGGTTTTACAGAATATAATGACAATGGTGAAGAAGAATTTACCTTGCATGTGTCATTTGATTTATCTCAAATACAATCTGGTGAAAGTACAGACGATATGGGTAATAATTGGGTATTCGATTATTATGATATGAATGGCAATGATTACCTTGACGCTGGAGATACCATTGTTGTATACACTGATTATGAAGATGGCAATGAAAGACCAACTGTCAAACTTTACCATGATTGGGGAGGAGGTTATACTGATGAAAGTCCGGCTCTATTGCCTGGATTGACAATTTTTAGCACTCTATCTATGCTAGTAATAGTGGCACTTTGCCGCCGTGTCGAATAAATGAATGCAGGCGAATTATTGATACGACAAGATGGGAAGGAGATTCCATGACTGATTCGGTTCTAAGCCCTGATGGCAAAATGATTTGGAGTGGTTCAGAATGGATTCCCATTCCAACACAATCAAACACAAATGTTCAGGACTCGGTAATCATGGGTGACATAAATACCCAAATTGAAAACTCTGTCCAAAATAACTACACTCAAGATACTGATAAATTAGTTAGAAATCATCTACATATTGCTACAGAAAAAATGGAACAGGGACTTTTCTTACAAGCAGATGAAATGTATGAGAGATCTAAGCAAATTGATTATCAGCTAGCAACAGAACTCTACAATGGTGAGTTTCGCGATAAATATGTCATTGCCTTATGGAACGAATTGGCATCTCATGCTCAGATGAGTGTTCGAAATATCGCTGATCGATTATTTAGGATATTATCATTTGATGAGGATCACATCCCTAGTTTGATGTTGCTAGCAGAAACTTCGTTAGAACCCCAAAATGATGTTGGATTAAAATCAGAACGTCTTCAGACAGCAGAGATGGCATATCAACGAGTTTTGTTAATCGAACCAGATAACAAAGAGGCACTAACCGGATTGAGAAGAGTTGAGAGAATGATGCGCATTGCAGGTTCGAGTCTAAGAATTGGAGTTTTCCTAATTGTACTTCTCATTGTGGCCTTTCATTCGATTTTCTGATCCCTATCACAGCGATATTTACTGTATTATTCAATGTTCAATACTAACTGCATACTTTGTTTCTCAGTAATCAGACCTGATTTTCTTTAGTATTTTGCGTTACCGATTCATCAGGTTTAATTGAATATAACAACAAAACAAAAGCTGCAGATACAGGCAGCATAGCAGCGAATATGAACTTTAAATTGAATTCCATAATACCAGATGCCATACCATAAATTTCCAACAATATGGTGAGAAGGAAACCGAATGCGAAGAACCGTCCGAATATGTGCAGGTTTTCCTTAACGTAGATCGATACGATCCATTGGGACAATCCAATAAAAATTGCAAAAACTCCCACATACAAACTCACAAAGATACCATATTTGGTAAGAAGTGGCCCTACATTTATTGCAGTTCTTGGTGATAAAATAAATGCCGCACCTAGCATTATTGGCAGAAATCCTGTTAGTTTCAGTATAGCAGATAGGCCAATTGTTGGCCCTTCGTCATCTTCATCCATATTCAATGCACAAATAATATTGTTATTAAATCGTTCTGAGAAATATATCCGGGGGCACAATTAGAACAGATTATCTCATTCATGAAATTATCTTTCTCGAAGTTAGTGAAAAAAGTGAGCGCCGAGAGGGGGATTTGAACTCCCGAGTCTCAAGGACACGTGATTTCCAGTCACGCGCAATACCAGGCTATGCGATCTCGGCGGCAGCCCGACGACAAGCATCGCATGTTTAACCGAAACGGTCAGAATATGCTCGTTTCAATTCCGAATCGATTATATCACAACGGCAGGTCGCCACGGATACGCCACCATGGCTTAGCGGTATAGCACCTCATTGGTAATGAGGAGGTCGCGAGTTCAATTCTCGCTGGTGGCTCCATCACTACATTGCTTGAGATTTGAGTATAGATTCGAGATTTTGGAAATGACTTGACGTCGCAGAGTTCATAGGTTGCATCGAACCCGTAGGGTTCGTAGTGTGAACCATGTCGGGCAGGAAAACTTTTCTTTCGCTTTTTCTTTCAATACTAATGTTCAGCAATGTTGCAGCAGCAGCAACTAGCGTCTGGAATGGTCCATCTAGCCTAGCAGGTGCTACTCGAAATATCTCAGATTCGTTCGAAGTTCCAGGCAATGCTACTGTAATCGATGCATGGTTGCATGTTGATGAAAGTGGCTACTTGGAAGACGGGGCTGGCATTACTTGGTCAGGCGAAGATGTTCCAAGTAATTTCAGCGCAGGTCAATTCGATGATTCATTAATGGGCAAATTCGATGGGGCTATGTCGTTGGCACCGGATAGTGCAATTTCCAATATTGATACCTTCAATTCAGCTACTTTGCAACTACCAATCGCTTGGACACAAACCGGGACTCTATGGGAAGCAGTGAATCCTACTGGGCTGGGTGGTACAGTGGCCGGCTCAACCAGAACTTTAGCACACGGTTTCGTTCCTGCTGCAGCGGCAGACGGTGGCGTAGTTGCTGGAACCTTACCAGGTCAGGCGCTTGCCTCCGGGTCATCTGGAGCATTGGCTGCACCTCAATTCAGCATACCTCAACCGATCAGCAATTTCAATTTCACATTCGCACACTGGCATCACCTTGATGTCAAAGATGGCGCATGGGTTGAGTACAAATTAGACAATGGTAACTGGACCTATATTGAGCCTGTAGGTGGTTATCCTTCCACAATTTCAACTAATGCTTCCATTCCACTCGGTGCGAATGGTAGTGGTTTTGGAGTGTTTGGAGATGGCAATCATAGTTCATGGACAAGTTCCACATTCAATCTTGATAATCTAACAGGAATAAGCAACGCATCTCAAATGCAATTCAGATTCCAAGTATGGACAGACAGCAATAACACATTGCGTCCGGGATGGTTCATTGATGACTTTGAAATAACAAATGTTGGGAATTCGATTGGAGTTTGGCACCACGGATGTTACTCACAGACAACTTCAAATTGTTTTTACAGCAACAACGCTCAAGGTGCTATGGAAAGCGAGATCAACCTCTCTGCTTCAACAGCCGGAGCAAAAGTCGTTACAAGATTGGAATTCGATCTTGAAGGTTCAAGTTACGACAATTTCTGTGTCGAACTATCAACCAATAATGGAACCACTTGGACCGATATCTCATCATCATCCAGTTCGACAGCAACATCTTGTCGCTCAAGAACTGGTGCTATACCTGGAAGTGGATACACACTTCCTAACGGAAATACAGTTGTGGATGATTCCGGTGGTTTTGTGGAACTAGAGTTCCCAATTCCTGCCACGATGATCGGTTCAACCACAGCGTCTAAGATTCGATACGTTGTTCAAACAGATAGTTCTGTTCAGTACGGTACTCCACAGGATACAAAGGAAGGATTGTCGGTTAGTTGGTTCAAAGTCGTAAATTCAGGTGCAACAGTGTATACAAAATCACTCTCTACCTCTTCTTCAGCCACACACTATGGAATCAGTGGCTCTGCAGATGATTGGGCGTTCTTACAAATTGGAAGTGGCGGACTGTCAATTTCCTACAGTTTGGAAGACTCTTCAGCTCTCCCTCCTGGTGGCTGGAGTACAAGCAATGCTGCTGGGCAAACAGGTTGGGAATTCGGGTCATTATGTTCAACTTTCACAGATGGTCCATCTTCATTCCCGAGTGCTAGCCTTGGATTCGCAACTAACTTATGTGGAGATTATAATTCAAGTTCTGATAATTCATTGATCTCACCAAACTACTTCGTACCTTTGGGTGCAAGTGCAAGATTTGTTTGGAAACATTGGATGTGCTCTGAAGATACATATGATGGTGGTATCCTGTATTACTCGGTTAATGATGGAGCATAAACTCAAGCTTATATCAACTATGCGAACGATACTAACTGGTATGATGGATCGATTACTTGGGGTACATATAGCGGAACGGATGTATGGGATGGGCGACAATACGTAGCAGCATCGGGTTCATTTTCATGTACCAGTTCTGCTAATATTCCATGGCTTGACATGGCGTATGATGTTTCCAACTTGTCAGGTAACAACGTGTCTTTCAAATTCCGCCAGGTTGGAGATTCTGCTGTCAATGAACCTGGTTGGTATGTCGACAATATCGGACTAGAAGTAGACTGGTTTGAAACCGAAGGGTCTTGGACCAGTCCTGCAATTTCAACTCATGATTTAGGGAATGGTTTCGTAGATGCAGATATTGTTCTTCCTAACAATACTTGGTATGGAGTGAATGTTTTAGACGCTACAGGGCAGGTCATTAGCGGGCATGATAATGTGAGTTTACCGTTATCGTTAGCGAGCATCGATCGTGATGCTAATCCGGACATCCATATTGAAATGGTGATGGGGACAGATGACGAGTACTATACTCCACTGATTCGTGAATTAACAGTTGGCGCAACTAGATATTTAGGTGATGGAAATGGTTGGAACATTCCTTCTTCAATCACTCGATTGTCCAATGGTACATGGGGAAATAATGGCGGCGGTACACAAGTAATTACTGGCCAGTCAGGTTATTCATCAAGGCCGATTTCATCAGCTACGGTGACTGGGAACTTCTCCCAGACAACCGCATCACTGATTACTGTTGGAACACAAACAGTATCTGCAACAACTGCCAATTCTGTGCTTAACTTAGGTGACATGAGAACATATGTTAGCCCGAAGGTATCAATGGCTCCTGGTGCTATGATCAAATCACTAGCTTTCAGAGGTAACTTTGCTCAACCTGCACATGATGCATCAATCGACTTGGCAGATGATGGTGTCATCGATTGGTCATTCACATCTTCACCATCATATGGTTCATACGGGTGGCAGACTCGGATTGATTCAACAACAACATCTCACTCCATGGGCGTAGTTGGCAATGATACATTGTCTGTAATGATTCCAGAATCAGCAAACATTCACAGTTTACTTCTGGGAATTACTCCAAGTGGAGAAACAAATCCTTTGACAATTTCGAGTGGAGGCAATTCATTCTACCAATTATCTTCTTACAATTGGTCAACATCTGTAATTTCAATATCTAATCCACAGTTATCTGCATCTAGTACTCATGTGGACCCAAGTGGAAGAAACTGGTCTATGATTGACATTAATCTAAACTCGTCTCCTACAACATCCTACACCATTGGCTCATTCGCTATTGGTTACAATCTGTTTGAGAACGTCTCCGGGTTGGGACAGACTGTCAAAACTTATCATGAAATCAACTCAAATAATGGATTAGAAAATATTGTTGATGTTCCTCTAACTTGGCAATCCGTTGCAGGTGGAGTCTCTATTGACGGTGGCGTGTATCATGAGAACATGATAACAAACCATCCATTCAATGTCCCTGAAACATGGTATCCAAACCATCTTCTTCAAGGGTTTACTACTCAGCATCATCATCTGTTAGGAAACGAAAACATAGACGAAATCCACTTGATTGGTCTGGATTCTTCTGGTGATAGTGTCAATATTGTTCTTAGCGATATTCAATCAGGTGGGACATTTACACAAGCTAGCGGATTTGGAATGTTGGAACTGAACAATAGCTCCTCGGTTAGTGAAATAGGTGGCCGGATAGTAGTTGATTGGCAATTCGAAGTTGATTGGGATTGGAACGATTCACAATCAATTAGTTGGTCTGCACAAGGTTATGATGAGGAAGGCGAAGGTCTATCTCCTGCAACAGCCCAATCTGGCGGTATAGCAACTCAAGCAAGTGAGAATGACCTTCAAGTTGATTCTTGGCAAGTATCAGATTTGTTCGGACATGATCTGTCTGACATGTTTTCACCAGCGTATCCATTCTGGGCTAAATCCGGCAGCCAAGTTTCAGTTTCTGGTACTGTTAGATTCGAAAACACCCTTGACATGCGCCCTAATGTAGATGATTTCATTGTGGCAGTCGATATTGATGGAGTGGATGTCATTCTAAATTCAACATCTGATGGTCAATGGACTGGCTTAGTGACACTTCCTTACAACACATCTCAAGCAAATATCACTCCGTATGTATTCAGAGCTGGACCGATAACTGGAGCAAACGGGGCTGAAGATACGACTTTGACAACTCCAGTCAACATTCTTCTTGATGGTGATTCGCCTTGGGCTTCCAATCTTCAAATCAACAACGGTCAGAGGTTATTGGCTGCAGATGGGTTCACTTGGGATCCTTCATCAACACTTTCACTTCAAGTTACAGTTACAGATAACCAAGCCTTGGGTGACAAACTTACGATGCATTACTGGAGAGAAGTAATGGATGACACTAATGGTGATGGTCAAGCAGATGAATCAGAGTATCAAACAATGTTCGAAAATTTACCAGAGGGCATCTCTGGTGAAAGAACTCTCACCTACAGTGGAATCGATGTTTCTAGTTTGGAAATGAACGCTTTATTCTCTGTTTACTTTACAGGAACTGATTATGCCGGTCATCAATTGATGTATGGTGGAGATGCAGGTGTCGACAACGACATGGCGACACTCATTATTGCAGTTAATGAGCCAACTGAAATTCCTTCTGCAAGTTTGAATTTGAATACTGTGAATGAACAATTGATGGTAGGGCAAATGCATACTCTTTCGATGAATATAGATGATGCTAATGGTGTCAACTCTGTCGACTTAGTAACTGTAAAGTTGTTAGGGGCGGATGAGGATGAAGTCGGTGTTATGAATTGGGAGCCTCGCAATGGGGCAATGTATGCAGATGAGTTGTCTCAGCTGACCTTACATGACGTCAGAGTAACCGAAGAAGGTGCTTATTCTCTTGTCGAATGGGATTTCACTCTTGATTGGGATTTCGATGAAAACCAAATCTCAGAGTATGCACTTCCGGGAATCGTTGTTTTCGATGACGATGACTTGAATCCAGTTGTGCTGATGACTAATCTTGGTTCGATAAGATGGCAATTGGACAATAATTTGCAAGTCGTTGTAGACGGCATGGTCGACAACACTCCTCCGATTTCAGCAAGTTCATCCAATCAAATCTATGTTCAACCAGGGGATGACCTAACTTTCTCTGGAACTGTAGTGTTTGAGAAGTCTGGCGCCCATTTGACTACTTTACCAGGCCAAGGGCTAGAGATTGCAGTGTCTACTATTTACGGTTCTGAAACAATTCAATCATATGCTGAAGTAGGCGAGAATGGTACTTGGGATGCCGGATTGATATTGCCTTCACGATCACTAGTCGAAAACATTCTAGTTGTCGATTATTTCATCACCGGTGTTCCTGCTCCTGGTGAAGACAGTACTGATGTGCAAACTTCTATCACGGTGGATGAAACATCACCAGTGGTCCAATTCTCTTCAGTCCCATTATCTTTGGATGACTACGATTTGGAAGTTCTGCAGTTCGCAATTCAGATTACTGAAGATGGTGGAATGCCTGAAGGTGACCTCTTAGTGAATTGGGCTTTCCTGAGAAATAACCTAATCATGGATAAAGGTCAATCTAGTTCTCCTATACCATACATCTCAAACAACTCTGGCATTTGGTCCTATGTCGGAGGTATCGATTTCACCGAGGGCGTCAATGTAAGCCTAGAAGATGGTGATGAATTAATCTGGTGGATTGACGTAGTTGATCGAGCAGGTAATACTGCTACTGGGACGGGTATGTCATTGATAGATGCAATGAATACCGACTTCACAGTACTTTCTTTTGATGTAACAGTAACTAATATCGAAATCTCACTTGCAGATGGTAAAGCACCTCGGGGTAATGAAGTAGTTGAAGGGACAGAGCTTGGAGTGATTGTACATGTTCGCAATCTCGGAACTAAAACAGGTACAGTCACAGTTTCACTAATGGAAGACATGGGTGAATCTCGAAGTTGGCTATCACACGGTGACATGGAGTTATCTCTTTCACCTGGCCAATCATTATTCACCATTCCAATGTTGTATGAGACGCACGGTGCAGGTCAACAGAACCTCTATGTAAATGTCACAGGTATGGATAGTTGGGTTGAAAACTCGGTTCTTCCACATTGTTATGCTGTACTGGATAACGCTACTTGCAGTTTGAATGTAGAATCCGACATGCCTCGTGTAATTAGTCAGGATGATGTTGAATCCGGATTGGACGGATTAACTGCATTCAACATTATACTCGTACTATTATTGTTCGGCGCTGCATTCACAATCGTTGTATTAATGCGACGTGACAACTCTGATGAGAGCATATTCTATGATGATGATGAGTGGGAAGATGAAGAGGATACTACCTCTTCCAAGATAACACCAGATCTTCCAACAGTTGTGTCCGATAGCCAAGATGTCGATACTGTAGCTATGGCCCTTGATGGAAGAGGCGATATTACGAAAGAAGCAACAGTCGAAACCGTGAGTCTACCAACTCTAGAGGCGCCAACTCAGCCCGATCCTACAGTTGACAATAAGAGTAGAAAATCTGTAAAGCGTAAGAAGAAGAGTCCTGCTGAATTAGAGGATCAGAAGAAGGAAAGGTTGGCCAAGAAGGAAAAGAGGGCAGCAAAGACTGCAGAGTTGATGGAGTTGGATATAGGCGACTTGACCAGAATGGCAGACGCTGAGGGCGTTCTATCCTCTGGTACCAAGGAAGAAATCATCAAGCGCTTGGTCAAGTAAGGTTGGCAAACGCGCGCCTCTGAGTGCATTAGTACCGAAATCCATTAAAGCCTGTTTTTACGAATGGCTACTAGGGAGCAAGTCTTCCTAGATGGGATTGGCATGAATACTACAAGCGAAAGCAGGGATACCGCAGCACGGGTCCGTGATTTACAAGAACAAGTTGACGACCTGAAAGAATTGGTAAACACCTTACTTTCCGTAATATGTGAAGAGCCAGATGGTGTTTCATCTGGAGCTGCTCCATCATACGGACAACCTAAGATGAATTACTGCATGTGATCAGCCTTTGATTACGGCAAGTGGTAACATTCTCGCTATTGGCTTGGTTAATCCAGCCGAATTTGATAATGCTATGACTTCATCTACATCTTTGTAAGCAGCAGGTGCTTCTTCTGACATGATGTTAGGTGTATTTGCATGTACTCTTATCCCCTTAGATTCTAAATCACGCTTCAATGCTTTTCCATCGATAGTCTTCTTTGCTTCTGACCTCGAGAGTAATCTTCCTGCTCCGTGGCAAGAAGAAGAGAATGCACGATTTCCTTGCTTGCCTTCTAGTAACCAAGATCCAGTTCCCATGTCGCCAGGTACTAAAACTGGTTGTCCAGGCATTGCTCTTGTGGCACCCTTTCTATGTACTGTACAGGTGCATTTCTGGCCATTTATTTCATGTTCCTCAATCTTAGCAATGTTGTGGCTAACATCGTATAATAATCGGGTGTCGACCTCAAACTCAGCAGCTAGTGCATTGCGTAATCTGTGAGTTAAAGCGCTACGATTTGCAAATGCAAAATTAGCAGCACCGTTCATTGCATCGAGATATTCCTGACCTTCTCTACTGTGAATTGGAGCTGCGGCTAATTGCCTGTCCTGGATTTCAAATCCCCAATCATCATTATGCCAAATGCCATCACGGTTTCGATATTTATCTTCTAGAGTTCTAACGTGGTCAGTACAAACTTGATGCCCCAATCCTCTACTTCCTGAATGAATCATGCAAACTACTTGCCCCTCGAACAAATTGTGAGGGTTTCCTTCTTCGACAGATTGAACAGTTTGCAATTCTAAGAAATGGTTTCCTGAACCTAATGTTCCTAATGCTTTGAGACCACGCGCCATTGCTCTTTCAGAAACACCTTCATCCGTTTCGAGTGCCCCATTAGACTCTATGTTTTTCAAATCTTCTTGTTGAGCAAATCCAAGGTCGACCATTGCGTTACTACCTCTCGAAATAATTTCATCGAGGTCTCTTTTAGAAATGTCGAGTCCACCTTTACCCGAACCACCAGAAGGAATTCTTCCATTCAATCGGCCTGCTAAGCGATCAATATTAGGAATGTCATCTACGCTGCATTCAAGAGCAACCATCCTTACTCCACAATTGATGTCAAATCCAACACCACCGGGGGATATTGATCCACCTTCATCACCCCAATTAACGTCAGTAGCAAGAACTCCACCTATCGGGAATCCATAGCCATAATGCCAATCAGCCATTGCCCAAGCTTCCCCTACTACTCCTGGCATCGATGCGATATTCACTAGTTGTGATATAGAGCGGTCATCACTACTTTTGGCCAAGTGTGCAGAATCTGCAACTATCATCGCATCAACTTTCATCGATGCATGTTTGCGAATGCGCATCAGTCCCTCACTCTCGACTTCGAGGTGATTCCGCCATTCGCCGTCGGCCATGTGACTGCGAGGGCTTCTATCTCTTCATTTCTGTGTCTCAAATGGGGATGGTTTGAAGTTAGATTGACGGTACGCCTATCTGCCCATAGGGCAAGTGATGAATATGGGTCTACCTCCGATTGACCTCAAAGTGTTCCATGATAATGGGTATACCCGTCAGGAGTGTAGAGTTACAGGTCTTTGGTTTTGGACTTGTGATCCAGACCGTGATACATGTGGGGACACTGAAGAAGACGAATATACATTCATCGGAGCTCCAATAATTTCTGGTTACGATATGCGTGGCAGAGAATTGAAGGATTCAATGCGTGAAGCATTCATTGGTTTTCTAGAGAAAAGAGGGCACACTAGGATTCAACCATATCCGGTATTGGCACGATGGCGTGATGATATTCACCTTACAATAGCGAGTATTGCAGATTTCCAACCTCATGTTACATCTGGTGATGTTGAACCGCCTGCAAATCCACTAGCGATCTCACAACCTTGTATTCGTTTGAATGATGTCGATGCAGTCGGACGCTCAGGCAGACATCTGACTACCTTCGAAATGATGGCTCATCATGTATTCAACAAGCCAGATGAAGGTCGAATGTTTTACTGGATGGAAGAATGTGTCAAGCATTGTCACGATTTGCTATGTGGGACATTTGGAATTGACCCAGAGGAAGTAACCTATGTGGAAAACCCATGGTCTGGTGGGGGAAATGCTGGTCCTGCAGTTGAAGTAATAGTTGGAGGCCTTGAACTTGCAACTCTTGTATTCATGAACCTCGCCGAAAGTGACGATGGCGAAATTGAGATTAAAGGCGTAAAATATTCAGAGATGCCATTGCAAATTATTGACACAGGATATGGTCTGGAGAGGTTTTGTTGGGCAGCTGCTGGAACACCTACAATCTATGAGGCGATATATCCTGAAAGTGTTGAATGGCTAAAACAAATGGCAGGATTCTCTTCAGAGCGCTTTGATATGAACCAAACTGAACTAGATTCTTTGCTAGGGGAAATGAGTCGATTGTTTGGAATTATGAACATCGAAGCAGGAAGTGATGGAGATCGAATGCGGGAAGTATTCTTGGCAAGACTTGCAGAACGAGGCCATTCTATTGACGTGGAATTATTTACAGCAATAACCGAACCACTTTCACGCATATATGCGATACCTGACCACATGCATGCTCTGGCAAATATGCTTGGAGATGGCCTTGTGCCATCGAATGCGAAAGCAGGATATCTTGCTAGAATGATAGCAAGAAGAGTGCTTAGGATGCGGGATGAACTCGGCCTCAATCTGAGTTTAGCAGATTTGGTAATGCATCACCTTGATGTAAATTATTCAGCAGAACGAATGAAGCAAACTCAAGAAGGGCTTGTCACTATTCTGAAGGGTGAAGAAGAACGCTATGATGAAATGCTTCGTAAGGGGAACCAAGTTGTCAAAACAGCGATTAAAGATATACCTCAGGGAGTTGACGAGTTACCTGATGAAATACTATTTACAATAAATGATAGTCATGGGATTGCACCCGATTTGGTAATGAATATTGCAAACGACTTAGGTTGGAAAAACCTCACACTAAGAACAGGTTTCAATGCAGAAATGGCTGAAAGGCATGCTGCCATGGCTAAAGACGCTGCAAAAGCAGTTGTTGCTAAACCGATTGTTGAACATGTACCTTCAGTTCCTGCGACAATACCTCTGTATTACGAGGATGTATCACAACAAAACTTCGAAGCTAGCGTACTAGCATGTTTAGAGCTGAAAGGTGATGATATACCAGAAGGGGCAACTCATGGAATTGTATTGGACCGTACTTGCTTCTATCCAGAAGGCGGAGGTCAAGAGGGTGACCATGGTAGTCTTACTTGTGACTCAGCCTCTAATGTCATCTTAGATTCTAGAAAGGTTGACGATTTAGTCATTCACTTGTCTACTGGACCTTTTGAAGTTGGAGATATGGTTCACGGAGAATTAGATTGGGGTCGGCGAAGACAATTGATGGACCATCACACTGCTGTTCACATTGTTGGAGGTGCGGCACGTAGGCTCTTGGGACCCCATATTTACCAAGCAGGAGCGAACAAGTCTGTTGATTCTGCTCGACTGGATATTACCCACCACAAGCGCTTATCGCGCCAAGATTTAGATGAGATTGAATCCTTGGCAAATGAAGTAATCCAGAAGGTTTCTCGAACTGAAAAAATGACTCTCGATAGAAAAGATGCAGATCGTAAATATGGCTTCGACCTGTATCAAGGTGGGGCTCCGAAAGGAAGTGATATCCGTATTCTAAGAATTGCTGACCACGATATTCAGGCATGCGGTGGAACACATCATGACGAACCCGGACGCATCGGCCAGATTAGAATCGTTAGATCAAATGCAGTTCAAGACGGTGTTGAAAGATTGCACATAGTTGCAGGAGATGCTGCTATGAGGTATGCCCGTAATCAAGAAGATATTCTTAGAGATGCTGCTGATGTTTTCCAAGTTCCAGTTGAAGAATTACCTACAAAGGCTAGCCGTATGTTCAGTGAATGGAAAGACCAGAGAAAGAAAATCGAATCACTGGAGGCAGAAATAGTCCGACTAAGGACATCTGGTGGAGGCGAAGATATTGCGGAAGTTGATGGTGTTAGGGTTGTTATCATGGAGGTCGATGGCGACCTCAAAACAATGACTAAGATGCTTAAGGAACTAACACTCGATTCCTCAAAACCTACCTTAGCCGTACTTGGAAGCAGAGAGGGTGGAGGCAAGTTGATGGTTGCAACTACTGAGAACTCTATTGCAAGCGAGAAATTCAATGCCGTGGATATACTGAGAGGAATATCATCTCACATTCGTGGCGGAGGAGGTGGAAGACCTACCTTTGCTCAGGGTGGAGGATCTAATCCAGATGGTCTGCCTGATGCACTAGATGCTGCAAAGCAACTCATAGGTGCCTGAGAGCAGCAGCGTCAAACCCTGATACTGCTATAGAAATGGCTTCTTTTGGAGTAAGCCAAGCATAATCTGATATTTCATTTTCCTTTAATTTAATTTGAGAGTTATCTCCTAACCATTCGGCTTTGTACGTGAATGATACGAATGAAATGCCTTCATCAGTGAAAATACGTTGAGTAACTATGGGTTCAGCATCACTCAATTCGATATCAATACCCATCTCTTCAACAGTCTCCCTAACGCAACCGATGGCTGGATGCTCATCATGATCCATATATCCACCAGGTAAAGTCCAATGTCCAACAAAATGTCCGCGCTCAATCTTACCCATCAGGACCTTTCCTTCAGAATTTAAAATCATAACTTTGGATACAAGACGATGAATGGATCGGTATATCGATTCACGAGCTATTGGATGCACAGCATCATCGCTAATGCAGTCGTCTTTCCATGCCCAATGTTCTGGCCATTCAACCAATGGGTGAGCCTTAGTGACTCTTATTCCTAGGATGTCGAATTTATTTTTTTCATCCCATTCAATACCCATTGCTCTAACTTCATTAGAAGTTGGGAATCGATATTTGGTATCACCTGTGCTGTTAATCACTGGAACTTGAGGGCCGTCTCCTTCAGAGTTGACCAACATAACTTTGCCATCATGCTCGAGATACATGACGGCATCAGGGTGTTCCATGTTTTACCCCTAGGTGCGTTTACTGTTTAATCTTCCAGCATTTTGGCATCATTACTGCTTGGTGCATCAAGAGTTTCAACATCTTTGAGTGCTCTCTCTAAGGCACGTAGTCTTCTTTGCATTCCGTCGCCTTCGCCTCCAAGAGTGTTTGCGACGGTCACTGCTTGTTTGTGGGCCTTCTGTACGATACCACCAAACTTTTCCATTTCGTTTTTGACATCACCAAGAACAGACCAAACTTCTACAGCCTTTTCTTGTAGTGCTAATGTTCTGAAACCCATTCGCATACTATCGATGAAAGCCATCAAGTTAGTTGGTCCACATACTGAAATTCTATGCTTCTGCCTCAGTTCTTGAATTAGACCTGGTTGCCTTGCGACTTCCGCATAAAGTCCTTCAGTAGCTAGGAACATAATTGCAAAATCTGTGGTATCAGGGGGTGAGATATACTTGCTACGAATATCTTTGGCCTTTCCTTTGATATTAGCCACTAGTGACTTGGTTGACTTCTCAATCTTCTCTTTGTCGCCTTCATTCTGTGCATCGATTAGAATTTCGTAATCCTCTCTAGGGAATTTACAATCAATTGGAAGCCAGATAGACTTCTCCCCATTACCTGGTAATCTAATTGCAAATTCTACAGTACCGTTGTAATTTGGATTAGTTTGTACATTCTTCGAATATTGAGAGTGATCTAGGAAGTCTTCCAACACCTGTTCTGCTTGTAATTCGCCCATCGCTCCTCTGGTAGAAACATTAGCAAGGACTTTCTTTAGACCACCAACATCTGTCGCTAAACTCTTCATTTCACCTAGTCCTGTTTGTACAGATTGAAGTCTCTCTCCAACCATCTTGAATGATTCAGTGATTCTTTTATCGAGGGTTTCTTGTAATTTCTCATCAACGACTACCCTCATTTCATCAAGTTTCTTTTCATTTGAAACTTGTAGACTAGCAATATTGTCTCCTACCATCGAAAGATGCTTTTGCTGTTCTTCACCTAACTCTTTTACTACGGTAACAACAGTTGTATGTATGGTGTCTCGAGTATCTTTGTTCATCTCTCTTAATTCACTTCGAACTTGCGATGAATCATCTTTATTCATGCTCTTTCCAATTAAGAATGCTACAATCATTCCAGTTGCAAAAACAGCGTAAGTTAACGACTCCATTATGATGCCTCGGCGTTCTTTGGTAGCCAGAGGTTCTTGAACCCATTCATTACTTCCTGTGAACCATTGAAGTAATGGGGCCATCAGCCAATGTCATGCGAGTTGAGCAATTGAATGAGGGAATGTGGGCTATGACCTACCTCGTAGCGTGCGATGAAAGCAATAAAGCGACGCTAATTGACCCAGTTTGGGACAATCTTAGTGACTACTTATCACTTCTAGAAGAGCAGGGTTTGGAATTACAGTATGCTATGGCCACTCATACCCATGCAGACCATATTACTGGATGTTTCAAACTTGCTGAAATCACAGGTTGCGACTATGTTATGTGGAACGATACCCCGTCTATGGGCGTTTCAATTTATGTTGATGAGGAGACCTCAATATCCATGAGTGACATTGATTTCCACTTCCATCATGCTCCAGGTCATACTGGCGATTCGATGATTATCGAATGTAACGGATATATCTTCACTGGAGATTTCCTTTTCACTGGAGATGGTGGTGTCGGTCGTGACGATCTACCCAGTGGCAGAACTCACATGCATTGGCAAGCATTGGATGTTCTAGAGAGGTTCACAGGGGAAGTTCTTGTTTGTACAGGACATGACCCCCCTGAAACTGAAATGCAAAACCTAGGCTGGAACCGGGAAAATAATTTAGTTCTGAAAATGGAAACTTACGAAGAATATTCCAATTGGCAAGAATCAACATCTGCAAATCTTGGCTATGTCTCCAAAATAAAGACTGCATTGCCAGCTAATATTTTCGCAGAGATTCCAGATGATATCCCATGGATTGAGTGATTAATCAAGAGGGTTCTGCGGGTTTTTCAAAACTCCTTCACGTGCAGATGGTAAATTATCTAAGTCTTTGAAAGTCAAGTTTTTTCCAGGTGCTATCTCACTTGAAAGCCTCTCTGCCATTGTACAACGCACATTCAATTGTATACGTCCTCTGTTCCTTGTCAAATCATATGACTGAGGGTTTAGTTTGTCAATGGCTTGTGCTTCAAATTGTTTTCGAACAGATTTACCATGCCACCAAGTATAACCCCATTGGAATGTCATTCCGACTGCTGTTGCACAGTATAATACCATCAATACAGTAGCAGAAAATAGAACGGTGTTGCCACCATCCCTTGCTTCTGACATCAAATCTCTTCCCAATAAGAATAGTAGACCAAGCCCTACAATTGGAGTAAGCATTGAGTCCAACCAATCAGCAATCGGAATAATTCTACCTCTGGCAGGGTCTACCAAGACTAGGTTTGATTCCAGTGCAGTTGCAATTATTCCTACAATTCCAAGTAATAGAATATAGAACAGTCCGGAAAGTACGAACTCAACAATTATTGAATCTAGCCTTAGTGTCCAGTGTATTATTAACCAAGAAAATAGACCTAAGAAAACTACTCTCGGAACTTTATGGAAATGAACAGCAATATTCGATGCATCCAGCACTTTAGCATCATTACTACAGTGCTCGTAACCTGCATCAGGAATGTGTATCACCTGTTTGCCAAACCACGTCTCTAGTAACTTTATCATATTGATCAAAACTCTTCGGCGAATTAGAATTACTTCTAATGCGTACAATACTGGGATGCCAAGAATGATTATGGGTAGTGATATGATTCCGATAATCGGTAATATGAATATCATTGGAGTTAGTAAAAAATGAGTTAATGAAAGCGGATATAGGAGGTCGGTTTCATTCAATTTTGCTCTACCTGGCTTTATTCCTAAACGACGCGCTTCGTCGTCTAAAACCCCTCTGAATTGTTCAACTTGCATACCAGAATCAAGAATCTTCTGAACTGTTCCACGATAAGTCCTTTCAGCAGGGCCAACTCCTAGAATTACAGTTTGGTAGAGTAGTTTTGCAGGTAGTGCAAGGAGCAACGGAAGTGCTAGAATACCTATGGCCCACAACAAGTTCTCAACGTCAAATGATGAGGCCATGTTGCTGCGAGAAGGCCTCTCCCTCAAGAATGTTCATGGAGGGGCTTAGGTTGTAGACCAATTAATGGCCCGAATTGCTGTTACCGACGGCATGGCCCCTGAAGCAGTCCTTCGACTAGAAAAAGGGGGACATGATGTTGTTCTTGGTTTCATTGAACATGAAGAACTACTCTCTGGTGCACTCAATAAGTTCGATGCTATTATTGTCAGAAGTGCCACGAAATTATCAGCAGAAATAATCGCTGCAAGTGGCAATTTAAGTGTTATCGGTAGAGCCGGTGTTGGAGTCGATAATATCGACCTTGAGGCGGCAGGTAAAGCGGGTATTATGGTGGTCAATGCTCCGAATGCATCTACACAATCTGTAGTTGAACTGACAGTTGGACACCTCCTCTCTTCTTTACGACATATCGCTAAAGCAGACCGAGGTCTTCGTGGCGGGAAATGGGAGAAAAAGGAGATGAAAGGTACGGAGCTTTCTGGTAAGTGTCTTGGATTAATCGGCTTTGGTAGAATTGCCCAGGGCGTTGCTAAAGTTGCTCAAGCACTGGGAATGGAGATTCATACTTACGATCCTTACCTTCCTCCTAAAGTGGCCAAATCTCAAGGTGCCTATTTGCACAAGAAAGTAGATACTCTTTTCCAGACCTGTACTCACATTTCTGTACATTGCAATTTGACTGAAGAGACTCACCACCTTGTTAATGAAAGCCGTATGAAAATGATGCCAGGGAAACAAGGTGGAATTCAATGCGGCAATCATATTGTGAATTGCGCTAGAGGTGGAATTATAGATGAATTAGCACTACTTGATGCTCTTGAAAGTGGAGTTATTACTAGTGCTGCATTGGATGTATTCGAAATCGAGCCAGTCTCTGCTGACAACTTATTGGTGAAACATGATAATTTCCACGGTACTCCACATATTGGAGCTGCAACAATGGAAGCCCAACGTAGAGTAGGTTTTGACATTGCAGATGCAGTAATTGCTGGTCTGAACGGTAAGCAACCTAGCACTTTGGTCAATGGCAAATATCTCTGATCAGCGTCTATTAAGTGCAGTGGAATATACTAATCCAATTTCTATCAAAAACAGTAGCATAATTGTCCCCCAGCCACCCGATGCATCGTAATTTACAGTCACATTGAACTCGTCAATGAATGAAAGCCCTTCCACTTCTTCGGGAAGTGGCCAGATGTCATCGTCGTCATCTTCATCATCATCTTCGGCTTCTTCCAATGAGCCAATCATGATGTGGAACTCATCACCACTTGGAACCCAGGTAAACATAGAATCCTCTCCAGAATCAGGCCCGCCGGCGATAAATTCTATCTTACTCTCACAAGAAACTAATTCACCATCACTGTTCCCACCTAATTTGTCAAGAGAATCATATGTCTCGACATCAATAATTCCAATCCACACTGTGTTATCATCCCATGTGACATCAACGTCAATATCGAGTAGTGCACCAGACCCCGGAACGTCTGAATATGCTTCTTTTGTTACACCACACAGTCCCGCATCTGGTTTGGGAACATTATCTATCACATTCTCACCGGAATATCCAATCAATGACGCCAAAATCAGTAACCCTACCACTCCGGTTAGTATGGGTTTGATTGGAGGCATGAAACCCTTATGAAGAACTCATTCATCAAAGCATTGGTTTCGCGTTATTCAAAAACCTTCGACTATGCAGTTGTAGCATGGCGTCTAGGATAATCATCCACTGTGACCTCGACGCTTTCTATGCATCAGTTGAAACACTGCATCATAATTTAGACCCGGAAATTCCGTTAATTCTTGGTTCTGACCCCAAATCAGGTAAAGGTAGAGGAATTGTTTCAACCTGTAATTATGCTGCAAGGAAATATGGTGTAAGGTCTGCAATGGCCATCAGCGAGGCTTGGAGAAGATGTCCGGGTCCTCCACATGGTAATGGGCATTATCTCAAATCCACTAGAGGCTTGTATTCACGTGCTAGTCGTAAAGTCATGGCTATATTATCTGAGTCTGCTGACCGTTTTGAGCAAGCTAGTATCGATGAGGCTTATCTGGATGTCACAGAATATTGTGACGGCGATTGGGATACTGCACTAGCATTGACACATCAAATTCAATCAAAAATAATGGATGATTTAGGGCTATCAACTTCATTCGGTATTGGACCTACACGCATTCTAGCAAAGATGGGGAGTGAAGAGAATAAACCAGCAGGTATTCATCGAACAATGCCAGATGAGATTGTATCTTTTTTTGATGGGCGTTCAGTTAGAGAAGTTCCTGGAATTGGGCCTAAAACAGCTACAAGGCTTGCTGAATGGGGGATAACAACCGTATCAGATGCTGCTGAAAATGGAGAGATCGCACTTTCAAGATTCACTTCAGAAAGGTTCGCATCATGGATGATGCGAGTAATTGATGGAGAATCCAGTGATGATGTTAGTCCACTTCGAAGTCGTAAATCAGTAGGTAAAGAGTATACTTTCGAAGTAGACCAGACGGACTGTGAAGTAGTTTTGGCACAGTTATCACTCTTGGTAAACAAGGTAATTCACCGGGCCAAAGATATGGGTGTTGCTGGGAGATTGGGCGAAGTCAAAATACGGTACCAAGGTTTTGAAACCCACACGCATGGGCGTTCTATACCAGTTGCAATGGACGATGAAACCGTGTTCATGCGCCTAGCAAACGGCTTGTTTGCAGAAAATGCAGACCTTGAGAGACCTATACGCTTGGTAGGCTTTAGGCTCGGGAATTTGGAAATGCCCTCGTCGAGACAATCTACATTAGATTTTGATGAGTGATTATTCCAACTTGTGCATCTGAGTCAATATTGATTTGAATTCACTAAGTTCATCAGGTATTTCAATGCCGGAAATAGGGGCATTGAGTGACAATCCAGATTCTTTCTTAGTTCTCCAGGTTGCACCGTTGAACTCCTCTATTGCATTCGTTAGTGCTCTAAGTTCGTCATCATTCGGAGTTCGAACTGGGAATTCTCTAACATCTACTGCGCTTTCTCCATAAAGTGTGTTTGAAATGTGGTGAGTGAAGAATGGACATACAGGAGATAACGCAGCCATTAAATCTCTAACAATTCGATGTATGGTCCATGCAGCATTAATGTCGTCATCATACAATCTAGACTTCGACATTTCCAACCAATGACTTGGTAATACTCCCGTTCCGAAGGTCTTGAGTGCTTGGGTTGCAGTGTAAATGTCAAGTTCAGCCCAACCCTTTTCCACCTTTTCCATGGTACTAGCGAATTCTGCTAGAATCCATCTATCTTCAACAGACAAATCTGCAGGGACGGTATCTAGATGTTCTGGGTTTTCAAATTGGCTTGCAAATCTTGCAACATTGAATAATTTTGTTAGTACACCGAAATATTTAGCTTCAATTTCCTCAGGGTTAATTTGGAAGTCATCCCCGACTTGTGCGTCACATGCTTTCCATAGTCGGAAACATTCCGAACCAATTTTATTCGCCTTTAGTTGAACACTCTTATCCGGGCCTTTGACTCTCCATGACCCAGTTCTGCCACCTGCTCCACATTCCAGAACGCTGTCTGCATCAATCCCATTACCCAGGGATTTTGACATCTTTCTGCCCCACGGATCCATTCCTAAGCCGTCAATCCATACATGCTTGAATCCAGGTTTGTCCAATAGAAGAGCACTCTTCAATAAGGTGTAATAAAGCCATGTTCTAACGATTTCTTTACCTTGAGGTCGAATCGCTGTTGGGAATGCTTTTTCGAATGTGTCCATGTCATTTAGATAACCTGAAACGAATAGGTTTGAATTGCTAGAATCCATCCAAGTATCGAACACCTTTTCTTCTCCCACAATATCATTAAGATCTTTTTTCAACTCAGAATAAGTTCCTAACACTTCTCTAGTTTCTCTGTCTAATACTTCGCTGTTATCAGGAGGTGATTGACACCATGGCTGTACATACATTCCAGAAGGTGCACAGATAATTTTAGAACCATTATCTGCATACCAAATTGGAATCTCTGTATGGTACCAGCGCCTCCTACTTATTGGCCAATCGATTGAGATATTCTCCATCCAATCTAGGAGGAATTGTTTGTTTCTTGGTGGGTGGAATTCGATTTCATCTGATAACTCACTGATTCTATCTTGCATGTGTGTCTGCCTAACATACCATTCTTTTAGCAAAATAATTTCAACAGGGTTTTTACCTCTCTCTGAAACAGGAACTTCTTGCTCTTTCTCAACTATCTGATAGATCTTGTCTTCAGATTCGAGGTATTCGATAACAGCTTTACGTGCTTCTGACACTTTCATACTAGCAAATGGGCCAGCGATATCAGTCATGCATCCATCAAGATCAATTGCTTGGAAAGGCGTTAGCCCCAGTTCTCTGAATACAGCAACGTCATTCTGGTCACCGAATGAACAAACCATCAGTATGCCTGAACCGAATTCACTCTTCACGGACGGATGAGTGGCGATTTCCACACTAATCTCTCTACCTTCTACAGGGATTGGTAACATTGCTTTCTTCCCAATCAAGTGCTGGTATCTTTCATCATCAGGGTGAACGACAACAATTCCGCAAGCACAAATCAATTCTGGTCGAGTAGTAGAAATAATCAGCTCTTCACCATCTTCAGTTCGCCATTTGACATCTACAAGTTTGGTCCTTCTTTGTAGACGCTCAACTTCAGCATCTGCGATTGTGGTTCCTTCTACAGGGTCGTAAATATTAGGTCGTAAATCTTCTACAATTGCTCCACGTTTGAACAATTCTGTAAAAATGGTTTGAGTAACCATCCTATAATTTGGAGCATCTGTTAGATACTCGTTGGCAAAATCCATTGATAACCCAACTCTTCGAGCAGTGTTTCGCATGGATTGAGTGAACTCTTCAATAGTTTCCTCACACAACTTTAGGAATTCTGCACGATCATATGTCTTCATCTTCCTCTTGGTATTCTTTTCAACTGTGAATTCAACATTTATCCCGTTACGGTCAACTCCCCATGGGAATTTAACTTCCTTGCCTAGTAATCTCTGAGACCTGGCAATGACGTCAATCATGCTGTATTGAGCAACCGCACCTATATGCCAAGTTCCACTTGGGTAAGGGGGAGGTGTGTCGATTACAAATATCTCTTTACCGGAATCTGGATTAAACCCATACCGCTTAGAATATACTTCTTCATCAGCATAGTGTTCTTCTTGAATTCTCTTTTCTAGGTCGATTGACCAGCGTTTGTCGTTTAGTCTAGGAGATGGCATGTTGCTCACCGGCCCTGAATGCGTTATCCTCACAGGTCCGGCCCGGCGTCGTGGCATCTACCTTTGAAGTGATTGGATGGCTAAAAATTGAACACTTGATGGGTATGCTTTCAAATGGTCTAGACCCGACGGGGTACTGGGGGCCACCATGTCGAAAGATGATTCAAAGTCAGGCGAAGACACGTCTCCACTTCAAAACCGTCTTTCTCGAATAGTCGGCCATGGCCAAGAAAAACTAAGCAGTAGAGTGAAAGATTGGGATGCTCGCAAGGCTCTTGATGCGGTTTTAGATGCTCCAAAATCACTACAGCGAGAATGGCAAAAGCATGGTGCAACTGGTATCCTAACCAAATTTCCAATTTTCATGGTTACAATCTGTCTTCTAGCTTCTGTTTTCTTTGCATATCACTCAGGTTTCGTAGATGGAACTTCGTTGAAACCAGGAGATGAACCTTCACTTAACGTCAATGGAGATTTGGATGTTTACTTGCCAGAAGGCTCCCCGGTTCTAGAGACAATAAGGGAGGTCGAAGAAAATTGGTCCACGAATGTAATGATCATTTACATTGATTCTCCCGAGAAACCCATAGATGATCGTAGAATATTACAAGAGATGTCGTATGTCGAGAATAAATTAAATCCAAGACTTTCAGACCCTACCGACGACGTAATATACGCATTATCACTTTCAACTGTGGTAAAGGAAGTCAACTCTAGTGTCCCTCGAGTTCAAGACGCATTTATTGATGAACTAGTCTCGGTAATTTGCCCCCCCAATGAAGATAATTGTGTAGGTCAAGATGCAGGCGACATTGCAAAAGATATTCTTGATTTTGCTGACCCTATTTGGGGTAATTACAGTATACCATCACAGACTACTATCGATACAATAGTTAACGAAATGTACGAAGATGATGGGACACCATCTCCTGGTTTAGACAAATTATCAAGAGATACCGATGACGATGGATTCCTAGATAAAGCAGTAATTATTATTGCAGTTGATGAAACTAAGACGGCCAAAGAAGTAATTGAGAAAACTCAACAAATCCTCGATAATATCTCCAAGGAAGAGCGCCCTTGTGAGTTCGATCAAAACGGAGATCCTATTGGTGCAGATTTGTGTAACTGGGAAGACCTTGGTGTATCTATGACATTAACAGGTCCAGTTCCAATTACGAATGCAGTGACTGAGTTTTCATTCAAACTGTTTTGGCAAATCTTCCCACTAGCGATTGTGCTAGTAGCACTTGGACTATTCGTTTTCCACTCTGATGTCCTTCAGACTGGTTCTTGGAGACCAGTACAGGGGTTCAAGGTAGTAGTAATTGCAGGTCTGCCGACATTGTGTTCGGTTTTCTGTACTCTTGGAATAATGGGTTATACGGGTTATGAGGTGACCATGACGGTAATTATCGTCGGTCCGATTCTGTTAGCCTTGGGTGTTTCATATGGTCTTCACATAACCAATAGATATGCGGAAGAGACTGGTACTAAGGACGAGAAAATACGACAATCATTAGCCTCTACTGGGCGAGCAGTATTCCTATCTGCTATAACAACAGTTATCGGATTCATTTCCCTTACATTCACTCCGATGAAGCCGATTGAAACAGTAGGTATTGCCCTTTCAGGTGGTATTGTAGTAGTGTATGTTCTAACAATGGCAATGGTTCCAAACCTTACGTTACTTCTAGATTTACGCAAACCTAAGCATCCACCTCTTCCTGTATTCGAAAAAGTAGTTCAAGTTCCTATCAAGTATTCTAAAGCAGTAATTGCTTTCTTCATGGTCTTGATATTTATATCTGGATATTGGGGCCAAGAGAATGTTGAAGAGAATATCGATTTGCTTGGTATGGCTCCAGAGAATGAGCCTTCAGTGGTTACTATGAAACAATATTCTAACGACTTCAATGCCGGCCAGGTTGGAATGGTGCTAATTCACGGTGATATTTCGGGGGATTCTGAAATTACAGAAGCTGAACCCGTTGAGAAATTGCTCGGCATATCTGATTTAGAAAATGAGTTGAATACAATAGATCAAACTACAGCAGTTAGTATTGTATTCTTAATGAAATCAGTAGGTTTTGGTGGGAATTTGAGCGGTACGCCATTGTGGAATTTGACAGATAACCCATTGGTTCCAGACGAATTGAAAGATGCTTTAGAACCATATTTGAATCGTAAGTATTCTGAAGACGTAACTTTCTGGGAAGTTCTGACAGCTCCTAGGGCTAACGGAACTGAAAATGAAAATGCTGAAAGATTCTTGCTAAATGTATTCTACTCAAGTCTCACTGATGAAACACGAGGGTTGTTTATTTCTGACGATTACAGCCGTAATCTGATTTATGTCGATATGCCTTTCGTTCCAGTTGCTGAAACCTCAGACGCAGTTGCTCAAGTGAATGAGTTCTCATCTCGTAATCATAAAGGAAATATTGACTCTGGTGATTTAACTGGAGTTGCTGCAACAGCCATTGCAGTCAATGAAATGATTGTTGGAAGCCAATGGTCATCACTCGGCTTTGCAATAGTTTTGACTTTAATGACATTGGCTATTGTGTTCAAGGATATTCGGTTTTCAATGTGGACTACTGCCCCCGTTATTGCAACAGTTGCTCTCCAATGGTTGGTGATGTGGCAGATGGATGTCTCTTTGTCTTTGGTTACTGTCATGATTGGGTCAATTCTCGTAGGAGTAGGGGTTGATTTCTCTATTCACATAGCGAATCGTATTCGTGAATTAGGTGGCGGAATTGAAGCTATTCGTAATTCTACGGTGAGTACGGGGATGTCTCTTTTCGAGGCGGCAACAGTTACTACTCTAGGGATGATAACCGCATATCAAATTCCTATTCCTGAAATTAAACCGTTCATTACGGTGATAATTATACTACTATGGATTGCAGCAGCAAGTGCTCTAATATTGCTACCTGCAATCTTTGTACTGCTTGAGGAATTAGGTATTGGCTCAACAGGTGGTGCCAGTTCAATGGCCCGTAAACTTGGATTAGGCCGTGTTGCTTCACGTGGCGACATCGATGTAGTAGATGCTACTCTTATTCCAGACCATGGCGACGCATGGTGAACTCTAAGGGATGCCACCCTAACGAGTGTACATGGTGCGATACTGGTTGATGAAGTCTGAGCCCGACGTTTATCCATTTTCACAATTGGTCGAAGATGGGTCTACTCATTGGGATGGAGTGCGAAACTATCAGGCTAGGAACATGATGCGTGATGATTTGAAACTGGGTGACATTGTACTGTTTTATCATTCCAATACCAAGCCACCTCATGTTGCTGGAATAGCAAAAGTAAGCAGAGAGGGTTATCCTGATCACACTTCTTGGGACTCAAATAGTAAATACTTCGATGAGAAATCAACTCCTGATAATCCTCGGTGGATGATGGTTGATATTGAGCCGGTTAAGGAGATGGAAATGGTTAGTTTAGTAGACATCAAGGCTAACCCTGCTCTCGATGATATGCCATTGGTTCAGAGAGGACAGCGTCTTTCAGTCCAACCTGTTTCAAAAGAACAGTATGAAGAAATCTGTAGGATGGGTGGAGTAGAATGATTCCAGTATCATCTAGAGCTTCGACAATCGAATACGCAATTAGAGATGTAGTTGTACCAGCGACAAAACTGGAATCAGAAGGTCACAGTATTATCAAACTGAATATCGGTGATCCAATTGCATATCCTGGTTTGCCAACTCCTAGGCACATGGTTGAAGCCTACAGTACGGCATTACTGGATGGTAAAAATGGGTACTCGCCATCATATGGTATGCCCGATTTAAGAAAAGCTATTGCTGCCGATGAATCCTCAAAAGGTTGGCCATGTAGTAGTGATGATGTCTATGTTTGCCACGGAGTTACAGAAGCATTACAGATTATTTTTGCTGCAACTCTTGAAGAAGGTAACAAAGTTCTCGCACCAGGCCCACACTATCCTCCTTACATGGCATACCCTCAGATGTATGGTGCCACGACAATTGAGTACGCATTGAAATCTGATGATGGATGGGCTATTGATTTGGATGATATTGAATCTAAGATGGATGATGATGTCAGATTGTTAGTATTAATCAATCCAAATAATCCAACTGGCAATGTTGCTGGCGCTGATGAAATTCAGAAATTATTGAACATTACAAAAAAGTGGCCAAATTGCATGATTGTCGCAGATGAGATTTATGACGCTCTTGATTTTAGTGGAAAACAAGTTTCCGTGGCTTCATTATCCGAAGATGTACCTGTATTCTCTTTGAACGGAGTTTCAAAGGTTTACTATGCCCCTGGGTGGAGAATTGGCTACCTTGCAATTCACGACCCAAGTAATGTCTTAGTCAATGTCAGGGATGGTATTGAACGTTTGTTGCGCTCTAGGTTGTGTGCTAGCACTCCTGCCCAATTAGGATATTTAGCTGGATTAAATGGCAATAAGGATTGGATGAAGAAACATATGTCAAAGGTTCAATCGAGACGCCAATTATGTCTAGATAGAATATCTCAGATAGATGGTCTAGAAGTTGAAGCACCGGGTGGGGCCTTCTACATGTTCGTTAGACTCACTGATGAAATGTGGTCAAAAGACGACAAAGAATTCGTGCTACAATTGTTACACCAAGAGCATGTACTGGTGGTTCATGGAAGTGGATTTTCGCCAGAGAAAGGAGCGGGACACATCCGGATTGTATATTTGGCTGATGAACAAACACTGAATACAGCATTCGACCGAATAGATTCGTTCTTACAACGTAACAGAACGGCGAAGAAGTGATGAAGTCAGCCCGGTAGGCCTGTCTGATGAGGAGACTATTACTTGCATGTTTTGCGTGCCTGATGATGGCTCCATTAGTTAGTGCTGGCTCAATTGAAAATCCGTCTGATTTATCGCTAACTCACGCACTCCCTTTTCTGATTGCTTTCACTACTGCGATTATTCTTTGGAAATGGATGATACCAACTCAACTTTCTGGTTTACAAGTGGGTTTTGAGATTGACGATGGACTATACGAAGTGCATAGTTTGACTAAAGGAAGAGGTGGTGTAAAGAGGCTATTGGGCCTCAACAACGTCGGCTTTGGTATAGCCCTCTACATGATGGCAATGACCGGTGTTTTATTGTTGATAGCAGAACTCATTTTCGAACCTGATGTTTACTATTTACCTAATTTATTGCTGATGGGAGTATTGGTAACAATTCCTATTGTGATGTCTCCTTGGGAGTCATTGAATGGTCAGTTAGTTGGCCGAAGAGTTGGAGTTGGTAAAACTAAGATTTTCAGATTGATGTTTAGACGTTCAGGTACTCTAATTGGTCTTTTCATTGTCTCGATTGGTTCTTACATTTTACTTCTACCAGAAATCAAGGATTCTCAGAAACCTTTGGCACTAGCAATTGCAGGCTTAGTTTTCATGGGCCCAACTATACTGGCCTATGGAAGAATAATGGGTGCTTCTTGGAATATGCTAATGATTGGCAAATTCCGGACATGGTTGGGCAAACCGAATCCTATTGATGCTAAGAAATTAGGAATTGTTGGTAGAGCATTCGCTTTTATCCTCATACTTTTCTTGATAACTATGCCACTTACTGCGATCAATGGAATAGTTACAGTAATTTATGTGATGGTAAATGACCCAGACAATGCTCAGGAAGTATTGAATTACGGTGGAATTCTAGGTCACCAAGTATACTTACAGATCCAGGAAAACCCATTGCTTGCAGAATGGGAAGCCCTCAAGAGTTTACCCGAGGTTTTAGCTGCTTATCTTTCTCTGAATATTGCTATTGTCGGTCTTGCATTCATTTTCGAACTTATTCGCAACTTATTCCTCGGAGGTCAATCATTCGGTGGACTAGGTGGGGTACTATTAGCAACTCCTAGAGAAATCCGCTCTGAAGACAAGGCTCAGGCTAGAGTTCTATACTTCGCATTTGCTGGCTTCAGTGGATATACTGCCTTACTTTTGATATTGGTTTGTTACAAAGAATTTGGAGATTTGATGCCGTTTATTGATTGGTTTGAATCAAATGGTTTTGATGAGAAGAATCGTCTTCTTGTCACTTGGATATTCATCGCAGTAGGCCAGACTATTTTCCTAATCACCTGGGTATTATCCGTTGCTAAATTCAATCAACTTCGGAACTTGAAGTTCGATTTGAATCCTGACCAGCGCCGTGAGGGTGTTATTCTGAGTGGCGGTGGTAATTGGATGTTCGATATTGTAGACGAGGCTGCCTTGCAAAATGACATTGATGGTCTAGTTCGCTTCCAGCAAAGGTCTATCGCAGAAGATGAAGCCATTGTTAGAATGGCTAAGAGTCGTGCAAGGATGATTGAAATGGCCCTTAGAGGTCTTTGGCCTTCTGCTATCGAAGAGGGAAAGAAAGTTCTTGCTCAAGCCGGCGGTGATAATGATGAGGCTCGTATGATAATCGCTGCAGGGCATATTGCTTGTCGTAGGCTAGATGCGGCCAGAGAAGCTTTGCATAACCTACAGCAACCAGAAGGATACGATGAGCCTGAATTGATGGCCTTCATTTGCGAGTGGTTCGATCCTTGGAATGGTTCAGTTGATGAAGATGATATCTGGGATTGGGAAAACAACTCTTGTATCGATCATCTTAATGATTTGATGCGAATGATGAGGTCTTGGAGTCCTCAGCCTACTGAAGGATCACTGCACAAGGACAATCTTACTTTGAATGCTAGACTTTCAAATGTGGCTTTACTCCGTGCTCAGAATCAACACAAGGAAGCATTGGAAATATCTCTGAGACTTGTTCGAGAATACCCATTGATGGCAAAGCCAAGAATCGCAGCAGCATTATGCTTGGTTGACAAAGGAGACTGGCACAGTTCTCTTAGTGTACTAAACGAGTTAGAAGAGACTGATGGCTATGACCCTCGGGTTAGGGCTTTAGCGAATATCCTAGGCCGTCCTAAAACTGATGATGACGAAGATGTGTTGGAAATAGCACTGACAAAGTCTGCTACAAAACGATCAAGAAGATGGATTGATGACGCTCCAGTTAACCCAATTGCAGCTTTAATGTTGAAAAGTGGTGTTGATGAAGCCCTAAATGCCAATATTTTGATTGCTTCATCAAGTGCTGTTGAGAAGAAGATGACTCCAAGGTTCACATCAAGTATAATTTCTCAAGTAGTCAATTGGGGTATTTTGACTCCTCTATGGTTGTTGGCTGGAATTTATGCATCAGGAGAATTAGGAATGCTGGAAGGTCTGGCTATATCCATTGGCCTAATATTGGGTCATCAAAATGCTAAAAGATTCAGGAAGCAACAATCTAGAGTAATCCGACATAGAGACCAGAAGGCTATGGTGGCATATGCAAAGAGGATTAAGCGTCATAAAATAAAGCTTCAAAGAAATGAGATGCCAGTAGGTACGCATTTACTGCTATCAGGTATGCTTCTAACAATCAATGGTATTGTTTACGACATAGGATTCCCTGGCTGGATGACTACACTTATTCCTAAAGAAAGTGAGAGGTCGGTTCGTCCTAAACTAGTTCGTAGAGCTAAGGCTATGAAAAGAGAGAGAGATGCTCGTCTGCAAAATCTAACTCCTGGTTGGTGGCTCAAGAGGCCGAAAGAAGAAGGCTCTGAAATCCCAGCAATGGAGCGTTTGGTTGGCCCTGTAGCATATCGTGGGCGTGACCAATTTATCCAAAGAAAATCAGGTCGTGCTTCTAAACCATTGGGCCGTTCACGCAATTCAAAAGGCATAATGTCAACCGATTTGAAAAGGAAGGGAATTCCTCACAATACGATTGTATCAGAACGCCAATCAAAAGCCACTCGTAGTGGTGGCCCAAGACGTCCGAGTTAATTTTGCAGTTGATTTACATTCAAAAGGGTCAAAGGCCGAATGTCTAACCACCATCTATGGTAGGCCATAACGGCGCTTGGAATGCAAGTCCTGAGAATTTGAATCATGCGCAAGTCGTGATGGATGCGGTATCTGCTAGTGGAACATTATACCGTGAAGGCTTGGGAATGATTGCAAGTGAAAATATTGTATCGCCTATGGTACAGAAGATAGTAACTAGTGACCTACACGGAAGATACGCTGAAGGTTTACCTTTCAAGAGATATTATCAAGGCTGTGGCGGCTTTGATACCATTGAAGAATTAGGTCTGGAGTTGGCAAAAAAAGTATTCAATGTGCCATTCGCTAATATTCAATCTACTAGCGGGACTGTCTCCAACATAGCAGCGCTGAAGGCGTTATCAAAACCAGGCGATTCGATAACAGCAGTTTCGACTGCAGATGGTGGTCATATTTCTCATGCCAGAATGGGTGCCGTTGGTCTCAGAGATCTTAATTTGTCTACTTACCCTTGGGACGAGGATAGAATGGAGCCTGATATTGATGCATCAGCCGCTCTTATTCGAGAAGTTGCACCTAAAGTGGCCTTATTTGGACAATCTGTTTTCCTCTTCCCCACTCCATTACAAGAGTTGGCAGATGCTGCACACGAAGTCGGTTCAACTGTAATGTACGATGGTGCTCACGTTCTTGGCCTAATTGCAGGAGGATGTTTTCAAGATCCCCTTCACGAAGGAGCAGATGTAATGACTGGTTCATCCCACAAAACCTTCCCAGGCCCTCAGGGTGGGTTCATTCTATCTTCCAGTGAAGACGATAAGTTCCAAAGAAGATTGAACAATGCCGTTTTCCCTGGAACTTGTTCTTCATATCATCTTCATCATGTGGCAGGCAAAGTCGTAGCATTAGCTGAATTTCAAGAATATGGGGTTGAATTGTCAAAGAATACTGTGGCTAATGCGCAAGCATTTGCTGCAGCATTAGCATCTGAAGGGTTTGACGTATTGGCTGAATCTAGAGGCTATACTGCTTCTCATCAAGTACTTACTAGACACGGAGACCTTGACTCTGGGGCTGGTGCTAAAGCAGCAGATTTACTTGAACAAGCAGGAATTATTACTAACATGAATATGCTACCTGGCGACACTAAGGCTATGACTCCGTCTGGGTTACGACTGGGAGTGCAGGAATTGACTCGAGTTGGGATGGGTACTGATGAGATGTTAGATGTGGCTCGCTTCTACGCTCGTGTTTTGATTGAAAATGAAGACCCTTCTTCTGTAAAGAGCGATGTTAGGGATTTCAAATCTGATTACCAAATAATTCGTTATTGCTTTAATGAAGATGAATCTAATGGATACCCACTGTGATTCATATGCCACTAATCGATGAAGCAGAAACGCTACTCGACACACAACTAATGTCGGACATTGAAAGTAATTTCACTACTCGCAACGGACTGATTATCGATAAGTTTGGCAATCCCTGGTTTCGTTGGCGAGCAGATGGATTAGATAGTTGGTGGCGTATGTTTGAGGAAACTATTGATTCACCCATGGGGAGGAAGTTAGCGAATTCTGCATGTGATGAAGAAGAATGGTTGCTTAATTCAGGTTCACTAGATTTCACTGGCTTTTTTAGGAAAAAGAAGGTATTAGGCGCCTTAATCCACCGTTGGAGAATCTTTGGATGGGGGGCACCTTCATTGAATCCTGCAAGTTTTCAATCCGTGGGGCTGAATCCGATATTTTCAGGAATATTACAAGCAGATATAGAAAGGATCAATTCCGAAAGATATCGAATGAGGTGGGAGGAGAAATCTTCTGAATCTTGTGTATTGCAATTAGAAAAATCTGATTACCCAATTACAGCCTCTAAGAAATCAGTCGAGTCGTTTGAGATGGGTGAGCCATATCGCATTGAAGTCGAAGAGAAGTGGCGAATCGATGGGCTAAGTCATCATTTGTTGCCATCTGGTTTATTCAAACGTTTGCAAGATTCATGTGCAGGATTGAATGCTAACATTGGAGAAGATGAAAGGATTTCATGGCCAGATGAAGACGATGGTTTTCTTTCGATGGCCATCGCCAGCAAAAATTTGTTTATTGCTGGTGAAGAGATATTTTTAGCTGCTGATGCCGATGGATGGATGCAAAGTTGTGATGCTTTTTTCTCACCAATGGGGTTTTCGAAGCCTCAATCTGTTAAATCAATAGATTCTAACGGTGGTATCGAATTGATTTATTCTCAAGTAGCAGTACCTGCAATAACATTGGGCATGCTTGCAGGTGCATGGATTCGTAGCGAAGGGCGACCGGTGAAAGTTTCCCTTTCAAGAGAGGATAATTTGCACAAAATAACACTACAAAGTAGGTATGAATTAAGTTGATATTCTAGGCAAAAAAAAATCTTTAGTCAAATCATCTACCGTGAAGGTTTATGACCAGAACTGTAGTGGAGTAACTTGCATTACCGTGCGGAGAGTATTAAGATGACAGTTTCACACAACCAGATGGCCTATGTCGCCATAGTCTCAACTCTAATTTTCGGTTCACTTTTCGTAGGTGCTACCGGATTCTTCCAAACCAGCGAAACCGCTGGTGATTTCGATGCTGCGGCAGAAGATGATATCATCGGAGATGGCTCCAATACTGGCCAATCTATGGACACTGACAATGATGGTCTCCCAGATGCGATCGAAGCTCAATATGGTACAGATCCCTTAGACAACGATACTGATAGCGACGGTATGGAAGACGGCTGGGAAGTAGAAAATGGCCTCAATCCTCTTGACAACGGAGAATCAGATGATGCGGATAATGATCCGAGTGAAGCCAATTCCGAGGACGCAGAAGAACAGGATGAAGACGATTCATGGCCTGATCCTGATGACGGACCAAAAGGAGATCCCGACCGAGATGGATTAATCAATTCAATCGAAGTAATCGAAGGTACTAATCCTCGTCTTGCCGACACAGATGGTGATGGACTAAATGACAAGTGGGAAGTAACCTACAAGCAATTTGTCGAAGACCCACGTGGTAACTTCACATTGTTTGACCCTCTTTCTCCTAACTGGGATTGTGTAAAATTAGATGCTGCAATGACTCAATCTCTTAAAGATCATTTCGATGGGAAAAATGGTGTGCCCAGTTGGGAAGGATTATCCAATGGTGCCGGACAACATTCCTGCGACCAAGTGTTAGATTCTGATGAAGACACATTATTCAACTTCGAGGAGGAAGATTATGGAACAGACCCAACCAAGCCTGACTCTGATGGGGATATGCTAAATGATAGTCACGAGGTTTCAAATTCAACGATCTCAGTAATGAGGGCAACTGGACAAAACTGTGGTCTAAGTCTCATTACCCCGATTATCAGGGATGCTCCTTTCGCCCAGGAAGTCTTGGAAAATGGACTTGCTTGGTTCAAGGAAGACATGGATGGAGATGGCCTACTGAATGGACCTTCTGACTGGGATACAGACGGTGACGGGATGCCTGATGGGTTTGAATTCTGTTTCGGCGAAGTCAATGACCATCCTGCTATGAAAAGTAACCCGAAGAACCCAACTTTAGCCTTCCAGCAGATGTTGAATCCAGCAAATAGTTCTGATGGATATGGCGATTGGGATGAAGATGGAATGAATAACATCGAAGAATATCAAGTAGCTATTGCATTTGGAGATGATAAATTCACTTCTCCTTGGCATGCTGATACTGATGAAGATGGAATGCCTGATGGATGGGAAGCCACAAACGGTCTAGATCCAAGAGATGGTTCCAATGGGGACATTGATTCAGACCGTGATGGATATGACGCTGACAAGAATGGTATGGTTACCTTCTCAACCCTTGAAAATGCAGCACTAGTTGTTGCTATTGATGTTGAACTTGATGACTGGGTAAGCGTTAACGAAACAGTTGCACGTGCTAGAATTACATTATCCGGAGGTAACCAACAGGTTATCCCTCTAGTAGCCCCTGTCGAGGGTTACGTTTACTCAATTAATGTCGAAGTCGGTGACACAATCGAAAGTAGGCTTGATGTCTGGCTTGAAATTGTTGAATTAGATGAAATGTTCACCAATCTTATGGAATACAATGCTAGAGATTCAGACGGTGATGGGATCATTGACGGTCGTTCTACTGACCCACTAAACCCTGATACCGATGGAGACGGTTTGAAAGATGGAATCGAAGTTATTGGCTGGGAAATACTAGTCGTTAACCGTGGTGTTCAGAATGTTCGTGTTACATCAGACCCTGGACTTTGGGACACTGACGAAGATGGACTTTCAGATTACAAAGAATTCAATGATGTCTGTGAAACAGGCTCTAATGCGTCAAACGCAGACACAGATGGTGATGGTTTAGGAGATCAAGCCGAAGCACTGAATGGTTTCTCATGGTACGGTGAAGACTACTTCACCAGCCCATGTATGTACGATACAGACAACGATGGATTGGAAGATGGTGAAGAAGTAATTCTTGGACTAGACAACTTCCTAACTCATGCGAACAATTCGGACACAGATAACGATGGGCTGAAAGATGGTTACGAAGTTCTCTTCGTTCCTAGGCCGTATCAAAACCCTACGAATCCTTTGATTAACGATACAGACAGCGACGGCATGCTTGATGGTTGGGAGATGCAAATAGAATCTGTCGAAGATAATACGAAATCTCATTCACTATGGGTATCAACCGACCTATGGCTTCCTCCTGGATGCGACTCAATGATTGAGTGTGGTATGGATTCTGGTGGGTATGTCTGGAAGAGTTGGCTCGGTGGATTTATTCTAGAAAAGAAATATGAAATTCATGAGATGAACATGACTAATTTCGCAGTTCCTTCCAACTCACTTTGTGATTGTAACGGAAGATGGGCACTAGACCCGTCTGAAGGTTCGATGAAGGACGATACTTATGATATCGATAACGACACACTACCAAACGGTGCAGAAGCGCCAGATAGATGGGATACAAACCCTGTGGATGATGACACTGACGGTGACCTTCTTCCAGACGGTTGGGAAGTTAGGTACTCTGAACAGGCACTTATTCTGGGATTGGTTGACAATGCCACAACAAGCGCAAATGGGGCTCGTGGAGTTATGGATCCTGCACTAAAGGATTCAGATGCTGATGGAATTGATGATGGGATGGAAGACCCAGACCAGGATGGCTTAAACCGTACAGGGTTAATTGCAAAGTATTGTCCTTCATATGAAGACCCACAATCTAGCAATTGTCACATTGACCCAGATACTCCAGATGGGAAATCATTCTATGACAATCTAGAAAATTACACTAGTTTTGAAGAGTTCGTTAATGGAACAAATCCGATTGCTAATGACAGTGATGGTGACGACTGGGAAGATGGAGCTGAAGTTTTCTACCAAGACCACGATGATGATGGAATGGCGACAGGATGGGAGTATTATTTCAATTTCGATCCATATGATGGAGTCGACAGAATGACTGACACAGACGGTGATGGCCACGTTAACTATTGTGAATACAAGTGGGACACTAACCCTCGTGACATCAACAGCTTCCCTGGCCAAGGCCAACTTTGTAATGCGTTTGAGGAGTAGAATAGATGAGGCCCCTGACGAAGTCCAGCATAACGTTGGTTTCGATATTGCTTCTGTCTACGTGTTTGAATACGGGCAGTTCTCTATCCACCTCTCTCCCCGGAGATTTATCTAGTACTTTGGATGATGGTGAATGGGTAAACGGCACACTTGTTGTAAATGGATCCACTACACTTGATCCGCAAAATGCAAACTGGATTTTGTATGATTTAGATGACCTATATGGTGAGTGGAGTGTTCTACGTAGCGGAGAGTACTTCAGTGAGGTAACTCCAATTGATCTAGGGGTTTGGAACTGGTCGATAACAATAGATGTTCAAGGATTAGAATGTACATGTTGGTTAGAAATTAGTCAACCAGATGGACTCCAAAGGGCTATTCTAAATCGAATAGTTTTCATTGGAGACGGTCCACATGACCCTATTTTATCACCTAAGCACGATTCATCAATCGTTCTAGATGAGCCGGTAATGATTTCGACCTTAGGTTTACTTGCGAATGGAATTCTATCGGACTCGAATATCATTTTGTCTTGGTGTCATGCACCGAATGGAGCTTGCGATGGAGAACTATTGTCAGCGGACGTAAATGCTTCATGGAATCTTCAAGATGGTGAACACATCGGGTCATTCATAATCGATGCCGAAGAATTAGGACTCTATGATGGGACTTGGGAATTAACATATGTGTTACAAGATAGTTTTCTGAGAACTTCGCCACATGTTTCTGTAAGGGTCTTCGTTGACCAGACCAATCCTGAATCTATTCTGATTAGCCCTAGTAATGCATCAGAAGGTGACACAATAATCATTGATGGAAGCGACTCCTGGGATGGTGTTTGGAGTTCAAACCTTCAGGCTGTTTGGTACATCCATCAGCCAGATGGTTCTATGCGTGTTGCTGAACAATCAGAAACCAATGGTTTAGTACTAACATTAAATCCTAAACAATCTGGGAATTATTCTGTACAACTTGATGTAATCGACATGGTTGGAAGAATGTCGAGTTCACAAGTTACAATCGTAGTTCAAAATATTGTACCTGTATTGGAGGTGTCGATTGAGGGTTTCGAAAATACCAGCCCTAATTCAATACAATTAGCCGAAGAAGAGAATCTAATTGTTTCTGCTATAGCACATGAAACTGGTAGCGACAAGGAAACACTGGTTTACGAGTGGTACATCAATGATGAATTTGTTTCCAATGATGAAATGTTAGATATATCCAATTTAGGAGTTGGGACTCATGAATTACGATTGGTAATTACAGACGATAATGGTGCTACCGACAGTCATGAAATGGACCTAATTGTTAATGCCAATTCTAAAACTGATGATAAAAAAATCAATGTTTGGGCAATCTTACTAATCGTTGCAATTTTGGTTGGTGTAGTTCTTTTTACAAAGCGAATGAGATTAACAGAGAATGAATCTTCATCCATGCCTAAGTGGAACAAGTCGTCGAAAACTGAATCTCCAGATTACACTGATTCTGACCTTCCAGAATCTGACCTATGGGATGACTCTAATGCCTCCGTAGGAGGCAAGGACTGAAATCTCAGTCCCTACACCGCCTAAGCATGTGGGATGATTCACTGCAGGCTGTAGGCGCTGAGCCTGCTTCAATTGGTAATGATGAATTTCGTGCTAGACAAGCACGACTTTTCTCTCAACTCCGTCCAAACGACCTTCTAATTATCACTGCACCTCATGAGTCTACAAGATCAAACGATGTTCATTATCCTTACAGAACTAGTAGCGAAATGATGTACCTATGTGGCTGGGAAGATCCAGAGGCTGTATTCTGTGCATTCAATGAAGAAGGCGAATGGAAATCCTTGTTATTCGTTCAACCAAAGGATTTACTGAAAGAAATCTGGGAAGGTCGTAGGCCTGGGGTTGAAGGAGCAGTCAAAGATTGGCCAATTGACATTGCTTATCCGCATGACGAATTGGATGATAACTTGTCACAATTGCTCGTACAATGTTCCAGAGTATTTGTTAAATTGGGCGTCGATGAAAATATTGATTCATTAGTTGAAAATGAAATGAAACGAAACTCTCGTGCAAGACAAAAATTTGGGACCGGTCCTGTTAGCATCGTTGATCCATCTTCCCAGATTAACGAACTTAGGTTAAGAAAATCTGACGGTGAGATTGCAATAATGCGACATTCTGCAAAGATAGCAAGTCAAGCCCACATTCAAGCAATGGCTAATACTAAGCCTGGAGTTGGAGAATGGCAATTGGAAGGTATTATCGAAGGCCTATTCAAATATTGTCGCACTTCAGGAATAGCCTACCCTTGTATCATTGGTAGTGGTGACAATGCTACAGTTCTACACTACACTGTGAATGATGACACTTGTGATGACGGTGAAGTCTTGCTGATAGATGCTGGTTGTGAATACAAGGGGTATGCATCAGATATTACTCGCTCTTGGCCAGTTAATGGAAAGTTTAGCGATGCACAAGCCGAGATCTACCAGATCGTTTTAGATTCTCAATTAGCCGCAATAGATGAATGCCGGGTTGGTAATTCATATGATGCCCCTCATACAGCAGCAAGGCGAGTTCTTGCTGAGGGTTTGATCAAACTCGGTGTTATCAAACAAGGTTTAGACGAAGCAATATCTGCAGATGGAGAATTGAATACATGGTATATGCACAATACTGGGCACTGGCTAGGCTTAGATGTACATGATGTTGGAATCTATCGCCCTGACGGCGAAGCTAGGTTGCTCGAAGAAGGAATGGTTCTAACTGTTGAACCTGGATTATACTTTGGGGCTTGGAGGCCAGATGTTGATTGTCCTGAAAGATATGCTAACATTGGAATAAGAATCGAGGACGATGTACTAGTCACAAAAGACGGTCCAGATGTATTATCCAGTGACTGCCCGAAAACAATTGATAATATCGAATCCATTGTAGGAACCGCATGAGTGGTAACTATGTCTTGGAACGATATTCTGACGTCTCACATGACAAGTGGTGACCGTTTGTCACCAGAAGATGCAGTTGTCTTGTATCGTGATGCTCCTCTTCACGCACTTCGCAAGGCAGCAAATCAACGTCGCATAGAGATTAACGGGAATGAGGAAGTCACTTACCTGATAGACCGTAATATCAACTACACAAATATATGCACAATAAATTGTCAATTCTGTTCATTTTACCGACCACCTGGTCATGAAGAAACTTATACTCAAACTATCACTGAAATTAGTGATAGAGTTAGGAAGTTAGAGGAGATTGAAGGTACTAGAATTCTAATGCAAGGTGGAGTAAACCCTGAACTTGGTATTGATTATTACACTAATTTAATTCAGTCATTGCGAGAATTGCACCCAACAATAGATTTGGATTGTTTCTCACCTATAGAGATTGAAGGTATTGCCGAAGTTACTGAGTCATCTACTCTTGAGGTTCTTCAAAAGTTGAAGGATGCCGGTATGCACGGACTACCAGGAGGCGGGGCAGAGATGCTTGTCGATGATGTAAGAAAAGATGTTTCTCCGAAAAAAGGAGCTCCTGCTAATTGGCTCAGGGTGATGTCTGAGGCCCAATCTCTTGGTTTGATAACCAGTGCTACAAACGTTTTTGGTTTTGGCGAAGTCTTTGAAGATAGAATCGAACACATGAGAAGGATTCGTGATCTTCAAGACGAAAGCATAGAAAAATACTCAAATGGTTTCACATCCTTCATCGCTTGGCCTGTACAATTGGAAAACAATACCTATGGCAAAAGGAACAAAGGAAGAAACAAGTTTGAACTCGGTGCTGGTCCAAGTGAATATCTTCGTCATATTGCTATGTCCCGTCTATTCCTCGACAATATACTGCACATTCAGGCATCATGGCCTACAATGGGATTATCCATTGCTCAGATGGCCTTATTGGGCGGTGCGGATGATGCAGGTTCTACTATGATGGAAGAAAATGTAGTGTCTGCTTCAGGTACGGAAAAAATGGAAGCTAGTGAAATCGAATTGCAAGATGCAATTGTAAGAGCAGGGTTTAGGCCACGTCGGAGGAATTCAAGGTATGATATACTTGAAACTCCTTCTCCACTGACCAATCGTGAACAATTGGCTGCTCCGCCTCCGTCTCAATTTTGATCGTACCATACCAACCAAATGTTGGCTCTAATCTCACGGCTTCCACCGTTAGTATCCTGTGGAACATACTCTTGACCATTGAACAATCCTTTGTATTGCAAATTATTAGTAGATGAATTATCTACCCAATCGGTGATGTCATATGTCCACTGTTTTACATCCTGTCCTGCACACCAACCCGCTCTACCATATGGCCATGTTCCGTATTGATTTGCCACTACTCCTTCATCGACTAATTTCTCACAGCCTTGATTATCGCCAATAATTGGATGCCATTCGTATGCATGGTTTCCATTTAGGTAGTAATGGTGCTCGTGGTCACAGAATTCAGCACAATTTGCTTGGTCCTGATTAAAACCATGTCCTGTAATTGTGGCAACAATTTTCACATGGTGGTAATCGGTTAATGCAGTGAAGTTGTGTTGTCGCTTATACTGCGATTCATTGTTGTATTGTCCCTTGAATTGTCCGCCAGTAAACACCTGTTCTCCACTGCTGCTTCTTTCACCAACATCCCAGTCTGAGAATAGCAACTTAATTGTCATCAGTCCCTTATTTGCACCTTGGTACTTGAAAGTCCTAACGTCATTATCCTCCAACATGAACATGTATGGAGTGATATCTGTTAGCCAACGACCTTCTCTTCCATATGTTGTAATCCAACGCATGTATTCAGTTCCACAAACACTTGAATTGTCACGATTACAGATTTTCATGTATGCTAAGTAATCCCATTCATGGCAACCACCGTAGCTTCCATCACTATTGGAATAACGATTTCTTCTATCTTCGCAAGCATGCTCATGGAAGACTTCTAGTGTGTCATAAGTGGTGATATTATTTGGAAGATTAATGTTAATATCCTGGTATGTCGAAGTGTAACCTCCTTGCCAGCCACCGCTGTGCCATGTCTCATCAATTATGGTTACAGAATGCACGTTTGGATCATTTTCTCTGACTTCGGTAGGATATTCATAATTGTACATTCGGGCTTCATATGCCCAATGGGTGATGTCATTGGATGAACTTGTCCATGCGTAAATTGAGCCGATTTCTCTTGCCCTCTGGAATCTATCTATTCCATAATAAAAAGAATTCCAGTTTCCAATTAAGTCTCCTAATCCCCCACCAGCTGTCGACATGTCTTGGTCGATGTAGTGAATTCTGTCTTGCCACTTCAGTTCTTCATCTGGATTCAAAGCATTTTGAACAGCATTTTGCCTTCCGATTACATCGTTATGGTATGAATTGTCGAATGAACCATAGAATAAGTGTGCATTATCTGGCAACTGCCTGATCATTGAACCCGGACTCTTAGTCCAGTCTGCACTATTTCCATTACCTGAACTATCTGTATATTTGAATAAAAATATGTATACATCATCACCGTTCCACTCATTTCTAAATGACCATGTTCCATCTAATGTTGGAACTGAAAAGTGAGCCACAGTGTCCATTCGGCCATTACCATGGCCGGTTTCTTTCCAAGCCACTGGAAGTTGGTAAACAGCACAACCTGCATTATCTGGTGTCCACTTCGGTTCTGTTTCTGAACAATTGTCGACATTGGAGAATACGCCATCACCATCTAAGTCTGCACATCCAACCAAGTTCACAATATTCCCGATTGGTGTTCCAGGGCAATAGTCATCAGAGTCCATTACACCATCAGAATCAGTATCCCTTTCGGTTGAGTCGCAACCCCTTTCATCAATGTCTTGAGCATTAAGTGGTGATCTTGGACATTCATCAAGAATCACGCCTGTTTCATTTACATCATTTACTCCGTCTGAGTCATCATCATCATCTTCAGACAAATCTTGACATCCATCACCATCATAATCGAATTCAGAATTGCTATACCAATTTGAGATCCCTCTCCAACATGAATCATCAGTGTCGTTTACTTGATCATTATCGTCATCTAGGTCCTCTGAAAGGTCTCTACAACCATCAGCATCCCAATCTGTATAGGGCTTTGATTCCCACCCGATTTCACCTACAGGGCATGAGTCAAATGTGTCATAGACTCCATCATTATCATCATCATCATCCTCTGTTGAATCTGAGCAACCATCACGGTCATAATCGTTTTCAGCATTGCTAATCCATCCTATTTCCGATGCGCAATCATCATCAATATCTGGAATGAGATCATTGTCATCATCCAAGTCTTCTTCAAAGTCATGGCATCCATCACCATCACGATCAGTAATTTCGTTAGGAACCCATCCATCATCCTCCCCAAACCCATTTGGGCATGAATCAGCATCGTCTGGAACTCCATCTCCATCAGCATCATTGTTTGATAGAAGAATTATTCTTACAATGCGAGAATCAGTTGTACTTGTGTATTCACCACAAACAGCACTAACAGTCAAATTGAAAGATTCTTCAATCTCTGAAGGCTGGTACGAGTATGAAAAATCACCAAATTCGTTTGGTGAAACTGTGTATTGTTCTCCAATGCTAATGATGCAAGTAGAGATATTTGAATGAATTACTTTACCGGCTATAGTTAATGGCGTTGGGTTTTCAATCTCAACTATCGGGTCTACTGAAATAATAGTTTTTCCTTCATCTGGGGCTAGTATTGTGAATGTCATTTGGTCTTTGATGGAATCATCAATTCCTTCTACAATTAATCTAACATTAACAACCCATTCCCCTGGAACGTTTGGAACGAATACCAACCGTATTCCATCCTCAGTCTCTGACAAACTACTTTCGACATTTTCAATTCCACGAGAACTAATGAGGTCGTATTCATAATCGGCAGACAAACCTATTGGCGTAATTTCAACTAATCCATCAATGATTACAATCTCGCCAACTGTAGATTCACTATTGATTTCTTTAATTGAAAGAGATGCGTAAATATCTTCTGGGATAATCTCCTTTTCAGTATCTTCAACGTCACTGTCTGAGCCTAAACACCCTGATAAAACCATGATTAAAGTTAGGATTACCGCACTAAGTGGCTTGCTCTCCATGAACATACACTATGCGGTAAGCACATGAAACCTTTCATCACAATGTGTCACTTTCAGTGCGGCCATCTGATATCAGAATATCCTCATTAATTACTGCTTGATCATGGTGTGATACAATTAGAGGTTCAACCCATAGTAGTGGTCCGCCTTTGGTCCTCTCAATGTTCGCAATTAATTCCCAATGAACTCTCAATAAGTCACCATATACAGTACCTGGCCAGTCTCCATCGGGCCTTTGTAATTCAAATTCGCCACCATTGATTTCCAACGATTGAGAGGATCCTAAGCCCATTATTCTCATTGGGCGCAAGAACACTCCACCTGGTGCATCATGTCTTTCCATAGGTGCATCTTCACCCATGCCAGTTCCATCATCTAGTCCTTCTTCCCAATGGTGTGGTAATGGTGTTGTAAGGCCAGGAGGGGGCTGACCATCTTTATCACGGCCAAGTGCTGAGAATATTTTATGCCTAGCTGGCGGTAAAATCCCAACGCGCCAAGATAGTTTCATATTGACCCAATCTTCTTGTGGATTATCGATTACAATTTTACCTACGAGGTTTTCACCACTCTTCACATCCTCAATTGTTATCTTAGGACTCTTAGGTGCATTTGAAAGGAATAAACGCTGCCTTCGTAAATCTCCTAGGTTTGCAGCAACACGTAACATAATTGGTGCTATCATCATTGGTACAATAATCACTGCTAGAATCGGATAGTCTAGCAATCCAAACCTAACTTTTCCAGTGCCAAATGTTGTAATTCCTAGTGATGATTGAATAGGTGTAGTAAATAGGTAGAATAAGCACAAAAGAAGAAGTATTACGACTCCGTTGATATAATTTCGAACTTTAGCGTGTATCGGGTGAGGGATTAAGTACCATCCTGTGCGCTGTTTTTCAATAATCTGAGGATTATCTCCATGATAATTAGAGTCCTTCTCATATTCGCCTTCAATCACTCTCTCGACAAGCCAAGAATCCTCTTTTCCCAGTCTGAATGGTGGAATTACAGGGCCTTCAATTTCAAACGAATATTCGACAATTGGAATATGTTCTGCCTTTAATTTTGCAGATTCAAAAGGAGGATATCTGATTCGATGTTTAACACTAACCATTTCCTCACCCTAAGCAAACAATAATTTGAATCCAGCCTTGACTGCTAATTTCCTAAATTCAGGTACTCTGCGCAGTAATGTCATTCCTAGAGGCACCGGATGTTCGATGTCACCTTCAAGGTTGATTAAGTCTAATATTTCGGGACGGTTGAACATTCTGAAATGTGAATCTAATTCTTCATCATCAGGAATTGTAACAATCAAGTCACGTAGTGCTCGAGCCCTGTCTTGTTCTTTTCTAAATGCCTTGAATGGCTTACAAACAGTAGCCAAATCACTTGAGCGTAATCTTCCCTTTTCGATAGCCTTGACTAGGTTTTCAATGATTGCATCTACTTGCCTAAACCCAGGTCCAATCCCTCCTCCAGTCGTGGGTTTAGCCATGCCTGCTGCATCTCCAATTACCATAACTCGGTTCTTGAATGGTTTCTTGATTACTCCACAAGGGACCGGGCCACAATAGCGTGCAATTTCTTTTACATCTGCGAATCTTTCTTTCCATAATGGATGTTGGATAAGTGCATCATAACATTGCTCCATGCTCCTTCCTTCAAGGTCTTGTGGTCGTGACCAAACTCCAATTCTGTGAGTGTTGTCGCCAGTCGGTATTACCCAAGCAAAAAGTCCAGGAGCTACATCTCTGCCAGTATACATCTCCAGCCAATTGTCTTTCCCAGACAATCCACTTACATCTGCTTGGAAACCTATCATCATCTCTTTTGGACGGCCCATCTTGAAGTGTCTACGAGTCCAAGAATGTGCACCATCTGCACCAATTAGCAAATCACATTGAATGTCAATAATTTCACCTTCACGTTCAATTTTAAGTTCTACGTAATCTTCTTTGACTTCGGCTTCTATTGGTTTTGACATCAACCACAGATGCGCACCTGCTTCCATAGCTTGTGCCACAACGCCTTGATCGAATCTCTTACGGCAAACTACGTGAGTTCTTGTATGGCCATCTTTGCCAACTGGTACCATTATCCCAGATGGTGAGTGAATTAGAGCTCCGTCAACGTTCTGTAGTATTGTTTCTTGTAAATTTACTCTTTCCATAGCAGGGGGATTAACAAGTCCTGCACATTGGAATGGACGTCCAATCTCAGCGTGCTCTTCGACCATTAATGTTGAAACTCCACGGGATGCCAATTCTGTTGCTAAACGACCGCCGACTGGGCCGGCGCCGATGATAACAACTTGGTACATCAGGCGGTACTGTCAGCCTCTATATTGTCAAGGTTGTGCCAATTTATCTCTTAGCGAAGCGATATCCTACCGATTCATTACCCTTGAAGTAAAGAGTTGCAGTAAATGGTTTGCCTGCTTTTGAAGTGAAGTCTTCAAACGGTCCAACCTTCTTCTTTTCTACAAGTTCTTTGGCCTCTTCACGTGTTATTACTCTCTTGCTAACTTCTCGCATGATCGATATTTTACATCCTTCAGAGTTTGGCTCTGATTGGTAATGTGTCTCAGTTTCAATTATTCCAACATTGTGTTTTGTACACATTGCTACGATTCCTTCAACAACTGGGAATCTAGTAGCATCTGCAGCAGGTGCTCTTGGTGGGAACTCAAATCCTACCTTGTTTGCTTCCAATACAAGGAATGCAGGGAATGGTTTTCCTCGCTTTGAAGTGAAGTCCTCGATAAGTTCTGACTTTCCTTCTGTCAATATTTTCTTCGCTTCAGCTACAGAGATGTCACGTTTGCAAATGTTCTTTCCAAGCCCTCTGAATTTGCATTCACCGTTATCACAAGCATATGCTTTTTCGCCAATTCTAATTACACCTTGGTCACATTTTGGGCATGGGCAAAGTTCCTCATCATCTGAAGATGTTGTTTCTGCATTACTACCTGCAATGTTTACCTTTCCATCATCACCAATGCTGACTGAGACTTCGTATGGACTGCCATCTCTAGAAAAGAACCCATGTAGTTTCTCAATGGTTTTGTTTTCTAGCAGTCTAGTAGTTGTATTCCTATCAAACCAACGACCACTAGCATCTTTCCACATTACGAATGAGCAACCTTTGTCCCTTCCTTCGTTCTTTTCACAGATGTAAGATAGTACAGTTTCTCCAATATTTGCTGCACACAGTGGGCAACTGCCTAGTGGTGCATCCTTTGCATATAGTTCTGAACGGTCGTGATCTCTAATCTTGTCGACCATCTCTTGAACTATTTCCCTGATAGTTCCCATGTATGAGTCTCTCTTGTGTGTTCCTTTTTGGACTCCATCAAGTTTAGATTCCATGTCACCTGTTAACTCAGCAGAAGTAATCCATTCAACTGGGATTCTACGAAGAATGTCAATCATTTTTATTCCATGGGCTGTTGCTCTTAGTGAACCTCCCTTACCTCTACCAATGAATTCTCGAGAAATCAATTTCTCAATTGTATCTGCCCTAGTTGCTGGAGTTCCAAGACCCTTCCCTTTCATTGCTGCAGCCATGTCTTCATCTTCGATTTTCTTACCAGCGTGCTCCATTAATCGTAACAATCCGGCTTCCTTTAGTCTGCCAACAGGTTTGGTCTTTTGTTCTTTAAACTCATGAGATTCTAATTTCGCTGGAGCGGGGTTTGATGGTATTGTTCCCCAGCCATCAGGTAGATTTTGATTCTTAGGACGAACTGCTCTCCATCCGTCAGTAGTTATGCTTCTTGCTTCTTTGATGAATTTCTGCCCATCTTTTGTTGCGGTTCGTTTTTCAACTTTCCAAACAGATTCAGGGTGGAAAGAAGCCAAAAATTGCCTGGCAATCAAGTCATACAACTTAGCCGCATCTGCGCCTAAATTACCAGGAGGAATTTTCCCGGTTGGTATAATGGCGAAGTGATCTGATACCTTGGAATTGTCAAAATTTCTTTTTACATTCTTTAGACCATCATCAATCAATCTTTGCGAGTGAGTATTCAATTTGTCTTGAGCCCCAAGTTGTCTAATGGTCTTCGAGATAGACTCCATCATGTCTTCTGGAAGGTGTCTGGAGTCTGTTCTGGGGTAGGTAGTTAATTTGTGCGTATCATACAATTCTTGTGCAATGGATAGTGTTCTTTTTGCTGCCCATGACCAAATATTGTTGGCTTCTCTCTGTAAACTGGTCAGGTCAAAGTTGAGAGGTGGCTTTTCTGTTGAGTTCCTGTCATTCTGAGATACTTCAAAATCACTTTCAGATTTTAGTACCTCTTCCAGAAGTTCTTTCTCGCTCTTTTCCATGATTCGATGGGCCTTCAGTTCAGGGAATTCGGGATCGTCTTTGTGTCCTGAACGTTCCCATCTTGCAGACCATTTCGCTGCACCACTTTCAAATTCACCTTCTAATTCCCAAAACGGTTCTGGATTGTGAGAAAGAACTTCAAGTTCGTGCTCCACAATCATAGCCAGAGTCGCCGTTTGTACACGACCTAGAGACAATGACTTCTTGTCATTACGACTTGTTCTTAGGAAAGTTGCAGCAACTCTTGAGCCATTCATTCCGATAATCCAATCTGCTTCTGCCCGTGACACAGCAGCATCACGTAAAGGAGAGTAATCATCTGAAGATGCTCTATTATCCCATGCGGTTTGAATCGCATCAGTAGTAAGGGACTGTAACCACATACGACTCATAGGTGATTTAACTTTAGAGTATTGTATTATTCTCCTGAAAATTAATTCTCCTTCTCTAGCAGCGTCACATGCATTCACTACTTCAGTACAGTCTTTTCCAGAAATCATCTTCTTAATGGCAGTTAGTTGTTTCCTGTTAGATCCTCGTCCAGTAATTGGTTTCAGTTCAAAATTTTCTGGAATGAATGGCAGCTTGTCGATCGACTTCCTCCAATTCTTGAATGATTCATCATATTCTTCTGGCGTTTTCAATTCAAGCAAATGCCCTACTGCCCATGTCACCCAGATATCTTCAGATTGCCAATGGGTTTCTTGTTTCGAACTTGCACCCAAAACCTTGGCAATATCTGCGGCGACACTTGGCTTCTCCGCGATAATTACTACTGGCATGTTTCGGCTGGGGAAAACCGGCGATACTTGAAGCCTCGGATTAGGTGGTTTTCCAGCAGGTACTATAGTACCTGTAAAAATTATGGAATTTTTTTAGCGAATAAATTGTCTTCTCCGAGCGGTCTCATTCCACTCCCCTTCTGCCCCTGGACCCGCACAACCTATGCAACCTGGATATCCGGCTTCAAGAAGGTCTGTAACTTGCTCAAAGAAATCAGCCCAGTTACAAAGCGGTACCCAACAAACCTCCACATCAGGTTCATCGGCGCCAAAATCTGCCATACCGATTATTTGGAAATCACCTTCGATGACATTTGGGAGTGATGTTTTGGAAGGAATGTGATCTGAAATCAACTGAATTAATGACCACGCATCTTTGGTATTTGTGGCATCAACAGACAAAATACAACCATCTTCTCTTAGGAATCTCCTTGCTGCCTCTCTAAGGGATGGCCACCGGGGGTCATTCATGTCCACTCTGAAGCCCACGATAGGGCAAGATTTGAAGGATGCCCTTGGTAACGAGTGGTCAATGGGGCTAGGATATTCTCTACTTGTCCGGCCCATGCTGGCGCTAATGGATAGCGAAAAGGCCCATTCAAGAGCCCTCCTAGGACTCAGGTTTACTTCTTTCACTTTCCTTGGAAGGTGGATGCTGCGTGTCATATATCGGCCAAGAAATGTTTTCTCCAAATGTATGGGGTTAGATTTCCCTAACCCTCTAGGTCTTGCTGCTGGAATGGATAAAAAAGCCGAAGCAATGCCTGGTTGGGAAAATTTGGGTTTCGGCTTCATTGAAGTTGGTGGTATTACCGAACATGAGCAATCTGGTAACCCTAAACCTCGTATGTTTAGATCTGGAAAGCACGGTGCTTTAGTTAACAGAATGGGGTTCAACAACCCTGGGAGTCAGTTAATGTCGAGCCACCTTTCTAAATCCTCGAAGCCTGGTGTCCCTTTGTTTCTTAATGTGGGGAAGTCAAAAATAACTGCTCTAGAAGACGCTCATCTCGATTATGCCAAAACTGTAGAACGATGCCAAGAATATGTCGATGGCTTCGTAATTAATGTCTCTTCACCAAATACTCCAAACCTTAGAGAACTACAGAAGGATGAAGATTTGGCAAGAATAATCGAAGCAGTACAACAACACTCTGGCAATAAACCGGTCTTGATTAAGATTGCACCCGACCTTGAAGACATGCAGATTCGTTCTATTGTAGACACGGCGCGTGGCCTTGGGTGTGCAGGTATAGTGGCTACTAACACGACGATTGAACGTCCAGAAGAAGAGGGTATTATGCTTGAAACCGGTGGTCTTTCAGGTCGACCTTTGCGTCAACGTTCCACTCAAGTTATACGATTGATTGCTGATCATACCGATGGTAACTGGCCAATAATTGGTGTAGGTGGCATTTCAAATGCCGATGATGCTTGGGAGAAAATTATCAATGGAGCGAGTTTAATTCAAATCTATTCGGCTATGGTTTTTCAAGGGGCGAGCGCAATCAAATCGATTGTAAATGGCTTAGATAAGAAATTGAAATCACACGGTATCTCCAACATTGAAGACGCAGTAGGTCTTGCAAGGAGGGCATGACATGTTCACACATCGAACTAGACTATTACTAATCGGTGGCGTACTCACAATCGCTTTAGCCGCTACTTTGCTGTTAGAGGCGCCTGAGGCTACTAGAAGCGTTGATGAAGTAATGGACAGCCCAGATGAACTTGAAGGGCGTGAAATCGCCATTAGAGGCGAAGTTCTTGATGGTTCAATAAATAATGAGACTTCAACTTTCATCCTTCATGGTGTGTCAGAAGAATTACTAGTCGATTTTAGCGATGCTTCTGTATCCAATGGGTTGGATGATAATAGAACAGTTTACGCAGAAGGAAAACTGACTCAGAAAGACGGTATTTGGGTCTTTGAAGCTGATGTCATCAAGACGAGTTGCCCCTCCAAATATGAAGAAGCCACAGATGAATAACCTTCGGTGGGTTCAAAACAGTTAGGCTTCACGGCAAGCCGGGATAGGAGGGGAGTTTGCGTGCCCTCTTCCGCAAATCGCAAATGGCGGTCCGAACACCGAGGAGCGGCTCAGCCGGTTCATGGGTTCCCATAGGCGGACGTCGATGTCTCGCCCCCACGTGACCCGGGTGTCACGAACCGAAGCCGGAAGGAGTCGGGAAATGAATAACCGGGGGAACAGGTCAGGCCGGGAACGGAGCAGCCCTACCTGGGGCCATGGGTGCCGTGGGGTAACGGGACGGAGGAAGCTTGTGGATTTGGCCTTTGGATACGAGGGTCCACCTTCGGGATTCCCACTTTCCTTCAGTTTTCAAACAAGGGTTTGTAAGCCTAGTCATAGAGTAGTAACTGATTAACATGAATGATTTGGCAGTGGTTACTTTTTGGTTTTCTTCATTATTCATAGGGCCGATGTGGATCATGATGTGGTTCTTCCCCCAGCATGATATAACAAAGAAAATTGTTGGCGACTTACGAATTTGTGTAATGCCATTAATCGCATCATATGGAATATTATTGGTTCCAAATTTCATTGATGTAATGATTTCACTTGGTACTCAAATGCCAACTCCTGATATAGTATTAGAGTTATTTTCTACTGATGAAATGATAATGTTAGCATGGTTACATTTCCTGGTTATGGATACATTTGCTGGCAGGTATATTTGGATGCGAATGTTAGCCGCAGAACGCCCTATCCAAATCTCAATGCCCGTTTTGTTATTCTGTATGATGGCTGGACCGATTGGTTTGCTGATTGGTATACTAGCAACTTCAGATGTCAAAGACGACATCTCCGTACCATCCGGGACCCTCGAATGATGGTACTTCTGGCCAATCAGAAGGAATTTTTTCCTGTGCCTTAACTTCTCTGAAAGCGAATTCATGGGTAGTTACTGCCTTTATTTCGACTTCCAGTTCGACTTCATCTTTGGACACATAAGACACCTGTGCTTCGATTATCCCGTCTCGAACCATTGGCTGGCACTCAAGTAAAAATTCTTCATGTACTTCGGCTCTGTAAATTACTTCATCTAGCCACTTTACTATCAGAATGTCAAAATCACCATCATGGGATATCTCCCATCTTGCAACCTTTCTCTGAATTGAGTTAACATCTTGATTAGGTGCCAACAGAATAGATTGCATACCAAGTGTCATCTCTCTAAGGAGATCATTACGGTTTTTACCGAAGGCTCTGATGCCGACATCAGCAGTGGTTGGGCGAACCCAGTAACTCAATGAATCACCTCTGGGAGATTTGTAGACTCCAAGCAACTTCGCCTAGTCTGTTGGCCAGGTCATCACTAGTCAATGTGAAATTCTGCGTGCCACTCATAATGCATTCACAAGCAGCGTTAGCAAGATGCGCAATATCTTCCACAGTCAGTCCAAGGTTTACACCTGCAGCCACTGCTACAGCAGCAGCATCGATTATTCCAATCATACCTCGTGGTTCTGCAAGCGTACAAGGTGCAGATATTACATCACCATTGGAAGTGTAAACTGTAACTCCATTCTCACCTTGGAGAACGACCAAATTACTCCAATCGTTCTCTTTGATTAGGATTTTAGCAGCTTCTGAAGAATCATTACTTGCCATTCTCTTTGCCATCAAATCTAATCCACGGGTTTGGAATATGACCCAATCTGCTCCCGCTGTTCTGTGAAGACCTGTAAGTTTAGGATCACAAATAACTGGAACCTCGGCTAATTTGGCAGCATTAATCAGACGTGCTGCGCCTTCGTCAGTAACCACTCCCTGTCCATAATCTGAAATTACTAGGACATCGGAAGTAGTGATTCGATTAACAGCCTGGTCCATGATTGTCGAATGGGCTTCAGCACCGACTGGAGTATCGTCTTCAATGTCCCATCTCAAAACTAGTTGTTGATTCGAAATAAGATATTCTCTTCCTGCGATTAGACGCGTTTTGACAGTTGTAGTTCGATCTTCAATAATAGCAATACCGTCACAATCCACTTCTTCTTCTTCAAGTGCTTCAATAATGCTTTCACCTGGCAAATCATCTCCAATCACTCCGAACAATATGGCATCTAGTCCGATGTTCTCCAAGCCTCTTGCAACGTGTGCAGCAGCACCTACGTCTTCATGCCGGTGAGTTTCTTTCAGAACGGGAACCGGAGCACGAGAGTTCAGATTGTTAGCATAACCATGTATGTATCTATCCAACATGATGTCGCCAACCAAGACTACATCGCCAGACATGTTCTTGATTTGAGTTTGCAGGTTTACCAACCTGTCGTGGGTCTCGTGCTCAACATCGCTCATTCCCATGTTTTCACCTCCGGGGCTTCTTGTTCTTCAATCATCTCTGTCGAGAAGTTCTGCAAGTAGTGTTGCATGACGAGAATCGCTAATTCCTAGTGTGTCACGCAAAGTAGCAAGCATTGCTGCTTCGTCTGAAGTAATCATTCCATCTTCCAGAGCAGTTACCAATGTGGCTTTGTAAGCCTTAGTAGAGTCATCTAAAACTGGATCCATTCTAGCATCTGTCATCAATTTCTCATGTGTTTCAAGGTCGATTCCAAATGCCTCTCGCATTGTTTTCAAGAGTGCAATTTCATCTTGCATAATTTCTCCATCGACAAGAGCCTGCCTAAGCATATCAAGATAAACTTCCTCAGGAGGAGGGGCGTTCTGAGCCCGCCTAGCCTCATCTGATAACCGCCGGACTCTGTCTGGATGCATTCCTACAAAATTAACAACTTCAGAAATTAATTGCTGTTCATCCTTGGTAATTTTACCATCTTCCCATGCTCTGGCAAGCATTCTTCTCACGAGGTTTTCTCCTGCCTGAGCATCCAAGGAAGCAACTCCTTCTGGGTTAGATACCGGGGATATAACTGCACTATCATGGAATACCATTCCTTCATCAACATGAGAAACAAGTTCGAGTGTCATTTGACCCCCTTTTCTTAATGATGAAAGCAATACCTTCTGACCATTTTTATCAACAAATAGGCCAAGGATTCGATCTCGTAAAGCACCAGCACGCTCTCTTCCTGCTGGTGTTAGACCATACACTCTGCGCTTTTGTCTAGCACCTGGAACATGCCTTTGTCCAGTGATTAATTCTGAACGGTTTTCTAATTTTTTCAAAGTACGTGGAACATGTTTCCTTTGTACATGGACAGCAGCAGAAATTCCAGCCTGTGTGATAGTATTGGGGGCTTCCCAATTCCCTTCAGGTAGGATGTTGTCAAAGAGATGTAAAAGAGTGCGCTCTTCTGTTGTCAATGTGCCGAGGTAACCATCAACCATACTTCTCCCTCACAGTTAGGAGGAGGGGGGAGGCACATAAGACTGGTCACTCTGGGACTAATATGTCAGGCGGGAAAAGACCCAAACTAAGGGTTCGGAAGACCCGTCCAATTGGACAATCAGCCGAAAGTCCACCATCTAAGAATCATCCCGAGCCAGAACTTAGGGATGGCGCTTGGTTCTTACCTGAACCAATTTCTAATCGTCTGCATCAAAAATCAGCATTGGGAACTCCGGTAACTGGTGGTGTCCTTTTGACTGCTGAAGAAATAATGTTCTGCCACTGGAATCGACATGTTCCGTTGCCTAATGGCTGGTTAGATGACAGAATAGCTGAAGATGCTAACTTTGTTTACAAATCTGTAGTTTTTGATGTTGTTAGGGAGGGTGGAGATAAAGTCGTTCCAGTTGATGGCAAGTGGTTGCGATGGTCCCGAGAATCCCACCCTAGTCGAGGTGATGCAGAGGCTGTAGTTAGATGGGCAAGAACAGGTGATGATTTGGATATCAGTGAACTATTATCTTGGGCACAATTAATTTCCAAAGATGGGATGTTGGCTGAATTTGCATTGATTGATGATGAAATGGATGTTACAATGTATCGGTTAAGTATCATCCAGCCACAAGGTTCTCTTGAGCCTGCAACAAAGGATGATTATCCATTACTGGGTGTTGAACATTTATCACGTCGATTCCTCAGGAATGACGAATTGAACTGGATTAATGGTGTCGAGAATCAAGTGACGGATTTGTTCGGCGAACTCAATTCGCGTGGTCTATTGATGCGGCCTGGGTTCAAGTATGGTTGTCGTTGGAGAGTTTATTCAACACCTGTAGATGTTGACCATGCTCCTTGGCTTCTACAAATGGAACAAGATTCACCAAGAAATTGGGAAGGTGTCAGTCTATCTGTAAGACTGGCTGAAGGGGTCCACAAAGGATGGGTCATCGCCCTCAAGCGGGACGACTGGAATTTCTTGCTCATCCGTAGACACTTGCCTGGTAGGTGAACTAATTCCTAGGACTACCCATAGTGTCGCTAGAGCTAGTGCAATCGGAATTAAATTCGCTGGTTTTGTGTATTTGTCAAATGTTGATAATTCTGAACTTTCGGCTTCTAATTCAACAGTTATTGCGTACCGATGTCCTGAATCAGATGCTAGAATAACTTCTCCCTTTACCATCATTCCGGGTGTTAGCAAACCAGCCGGGTCAATATCCAACACGATCGTTGAACCTGGAGAAATTTTCTTGGTACTTTCAGTAGTGGCTATTCTCGATAATGGGCCGTCTATCCCGATGATCCAAGTTTGAGATGCATCTCCCGAAATTTCAATTGGTATTTCAATTTCTGACAACTGATTAAATCTGATATTGCTGGTAAATGATGTTTCTTTTGGTATGTTTCCAAATATCTCAAATTCATGTCTCACGTCAACAATAGTTCCTGAATCACATGAGATAGTACCTGTAATCAATCCAATAACTCCTATTGTTCCAGTTTGCTGGAAAATTATTTCTCCATCTTCTACTACGATGTTTCTTCCATCACTACTTTGCAGGTCAAACATAATACCGTCACATTCTGCTTCGATTGGAATACTATCATCAATAGTTAGTACTGAGCCAAAATCAGGTAGGTTGACATCTGTCATATGTCCACACTCCGTAGACGAGAATTCAACGTGCGGATAATCATCTTCGATAATAATTTTAGCTGTCCAATCAACTAGTATCCCATCCCGATTCCTGATAGTAACACCCTCTGCACCGAACGTGTCGTTCTCCCAGAATAGGTCACTCGCTTCACCCTCATTATTACCTGCGACCATATTCTGTTCACCATCGGCTTCAATCACCAATAACCACGCTCTTTCAGGGTGCGAATTGACTAGATTATCATCAACATCGCCTGATTTTAAATCCTGTTGCAATACAAGAATACCGTTGCCTGGTAGCCTTGAATCATATCCTGAATCACTTCTGTACTCTATCCAAATATACTCTTCGTCACCGATAGGGATTTTCAAGGAGGTACCTCCTTCAGAAAGCCCCTCCATTTTGATTTTAGGGCCTATACAGTTAGTTCCTGGCAACCAGTCTAGTTGCATTTCTTGGTGTCGTTCTCCACCTACAAGTTCGATACTGGGTGTAGTTGGTAGTGCTGGCCATACTCCATTTCCATTCCAATTCCCTTGGGCCATGATGTCCCATTTTCCAACACCCTCCCAAACCTGGTTAACAGTAATATCTTCAACAGGATACAAATCTGCAGCTCCCAGTTGATGGTACATCTCGTGTATCACTGTGCCAAAATTATTGTTAGAATGCTGACTAGAGATTGTGTAATGTGAGATTTTCATTCCATCGGGCAAATCTACAATCTCTTCAATAGATGAGAAGTGAGACCAAATCCTTGAATTTGAACCCCCTCCGTCTTCCTGTGGCTTGATACAGTGAAGAATTAGGAAGCGGTCAACCCAACCATCATCATTGAGATCATATTTATCCCAGTCTACTTCATCCTCGATTTCTAAAACTATTTCTTGAGCTAGGATTCTGGGATTGACTCCGTTTCTACCCACATCATTTTGTCCATTAACATCATGCCCGTAATCAGACATTGGGAAATCAGTAGTTACTATTCGCTCATGGTAATTAATTTCTAATGTAGAGTTTGGAGAAATACCTTGCTGCATGTAATCTTCAGCAGCATCATCAAAAATATTTGAGGCTCGTTGTTGGTTACAATTGGCTACTTCCTGCTGGTCGGGGAAGTCGATTAAGACTACAAACCACTTTTCTTCATCTGTAATTCCGACTAATGGTCCCTCATCTTCTTCTTCGCCAATAGTGATAGAATATTCTTCGACCAAATTATTTACAGCTTCACCATTAAGATACGCACCCACTGTCAACAGTGATAGGAAGATGGCAATAGGCCAACCGACTACAGGTCGCATCAGAGTCAATCATCCTGTCAAAAGGTATGAATCAATTGCTTAATCGATTCATTTCAATGCCTAATTTTTCTATTGTGGTGATTAGGGAGAGGCTTGGATTGGTAATCCAGGCCTCGTTGGTCTGTAGATTAAGTCCGAATGGTATATTGTCGCCGAAATATACTGTCTTACAGTTTGATTTTGACAAAATATCTGTGCACCGTATGTTTACGCTTTCTTCGCTCCAAGGACCATGAATGCAAGCCATTGCCAATTCACAGTCAATCATACTCCCATCTGTTCGAACTACAGACAAATGAGCTAAATCTAGCGATTCTGTTGTGCAACCCAAGAATCGTAACGAATCGATGTAATCTACAGGTAATGATTCGATCACACAACCTGAGAACACTAATTTGTCTGCTCCAAATCTTTTCACAGTATCTAATAACATGTCTTGCTGTTCACTACTTCTACAAACTGATTCATAGGAGACATACCCCATTCCTTTCAATGGGCTGACTCTTGGTGCAGTCCCATGACAACTGCAATCAACATACAATACTCTGAATCTCCCACCTTCAATATCTAGTAAATCCATCAATCCATGCCCTATTGGAATGGTTGCCCTAAATGCTCTATATCCTGCAATTTCTACAAGTCCTGATGCAAAGAATGTCAAGGTGAATAATAATCCCGGTAAGCCATCTGGAATTACGAGCCACAAAAGCATCAGCATGAAACCGTGAATACGTAATCTCCACCAGCCAGCGTTCCCTGACCAGAGAAGTTTAGACATGCCTGCAATAACAACTACGCTCATTGCCGCGAGCACCAATATAATCGCCCATGCAATTGAAATCGAGATTTGCAGCATTTCTGCGGCATCATACCGACCTACAAGTCCTGTTTCGTCGTTGAATGAATGACCATAAGCGTATAGCCATGGGAGAAATTTGATTACAGTAAATACAAGGGAGCACAATGCAAGAGCCCACATTATTACCATCCATGAAACGAATGCTCTTCTTTCACTAGGAAGTAAACCCGGCCTTGCAAATGTATATGCTTGAACCATTGCAAAAGGAGCGGCCGTGAATAATCCTAGCAGAGATGCGCTTAGCCATCTCGTGCCAGCCCATTCATCTGGAGAGAAAATGTTGATGCAAGACTCTGAACATGGATCTAATTGTAATAACACGTAATGCAGTATTTCATCGATTGAAATAGACCACACTATTGTCAGTATCACTACCAAAATGATGATTGAAGTTAGCCGCTTTGCAAACTCATCAAGATGAGATTGAATACTGCTCCTGTCATCACTTGACAGGTGCAAGTCATTCATGGTAATCATACCATGTCCATTGGCATTTCTTGAGCGCGTGCTTGAACCACTGTACGGTATACCCCGTATATTCCCCAAAGCATACACATTCCAATAACAAGTGTGTAACCCCAAGGGAGTTCAGTGTCAACAGCCCATCCCAGACCTATTGCCAGAACTAGAGCAATCGAGCCACGGCGTATTCCTTGTGGGACTGCTAGTCTCATGTCCAAGTAAGGAGGACCTCCACCAAACCGGCGTTCGTAAAACTCTCCTTGTATTACTGCTGCAATGATAAGAACAGACAAGGTAGTCCAGAAGTATAGATTGCCTTGAGTAAGGTAATCATTTGCAACTTCTGCCTGAGCTTCTGCTTCCAATTGTTCATCTGACTTTTGTCCGAATAGCGAATCATAATCTCCAACGCTGATTGTTCTTAGGCTAGGATCTTCGTCTGGAGTTGCAGTATCCGGGGCGCTGACAGTGAACGCTAAAGTCGTCCAATGGTCACCTGCATCTGGTGCACCGCTTCCATCAACTGCATTACCTGCTAGTGAGAAGTGGATGTCACCTATATCTTCAGAAGGTGCCTGCCATTCGATGACCCAGTCGTTACTTGGTGCATCATGAGATACTGCTCCGCCAGAATCAGGTACGATTTTACTTCCTTCACCTGGGGTGAATGTACCAGCTTCATAATCCCAAATCATGTATCCGCCAGTTGAGTATGATGCATGTACTAGACTAATTGTGAAATTGTATGATGCGTCAGCAACATAAGTTCTCGGGACTCCAGATATTGAAAGAATAACTTCTGATGAAGGAGAGCCACCCGCACCGTGGCACGAACATCCTTCTTCTGGGACTATTCTGTCATTGTGCTCCCATGGCGGTCCTTGCGAGTTACCAAATGCTGGCGCTGCAAGCATTATTGCCAAAACTGTAACCAGCAGCAAGGTAAACCTACGGGACATCGTTTAATGCCACCTGTGATTGCCTATTGAACATTGTCACATTCTGTCGCCCCTAAAGGGGCGTATTCTATGTTGTAAGAATGCTCAAAGATCTTTGATTGCATTGTTCAATTGTGTCATCATTGCTTTACCATCGCCAAACAACATCATCGTCTTATCTTCATAGAACAAATCATTGTCAACACCAGCATATCCAACCGATAAACTTCTCTTGATAATGACGACAGTACGAGCCTGGTCTGCATCTATGATTGGCATTCCTGCCAATGGACCCTCTCCGGTTCTTGCCGCAGGATTGCATGTGTCATTTGCGCCGATAACGATAGCCATGTCACATTCTGAGAATTCAGAGTTTATTTCATCCATTTCAATGAGTTGTTCGTAAGGTACGTTTGCTTCAGCTAGTAAGACGTTCATGTGTCCTGGCATTCTTCCAGCAACTGGGTGGATTGCATACTTGATTTCTGTGTCAAACTTTTCTGCCATAAGGTCAGCAAATTCCTTGACTTGGTGTTGACATTGACTTACAGCCATTCCATATCCTGGAACGATGATAATCTTCTGTGCACCGTCGGCCATCATTGCAACTTCATCAGCGTCACTTCCTGCTTTGGTTCTAGTTAATTCTTGCTTTTCACTACCACCGAATGACTTGAACAATACGTCAATCAATTGTCTGTTCATGGCCTTGCACATGATTACAGTCAAAATGAGTCCTGATGCACCAACTAGGCTTCCTGCAACAATTAGTACACTGTTACCTATAATGAAACCAGTGAATGCAGCAGCAATTCCCGATAGTGAATTTAGAAGGCTGACAACCACTGGCATGTCTGCTCCACCAATTGGTAGAACCAGTATTATTCCTAATACACATGATATGGCTATTATTCCCCATAAGTAGTCAGTGTTGGTTGGGTCTTCTGTTGAAAGATAAATCAATGCTAAAACCGATATGAAAAGTATTCCTTTGATTGGGTTCAGCCATGTCGGGCCCCAAGTTGGAGTTCTGATCCACTTGCCAAATACTTCGACACCACCCTTTAATTTGAACATGGCAAGCAATGAACCGGTTAGTGTCATCCATCCAACTAGTGCTGACAAACCTGCAGCAACCATTGTCACTGTTAGTTTGAGTTCATTATCAGGGATAGCATCTGAATTTTCGAGATACTTCCAAGTTTCAGATAGTGCGACCAATGCAGATGCTGCTCCGCCAAACCCGTTGAATAATGCCACAAGTTCTGGCATTCCAGTCATCTCGACTCTTTTTGCCATAATGTATCCAATCAGTGAACCAAGAAGGATACCTCCTCCAATAATAGTCCAACCTACGATTCCACCATCAAAGTGCATATCAAATACAGTGGTAATTACTGCTACAGCCATACCCATCATACCGTACTGATTACCGCGAGGTGCAGTTCTAGGATGGCCTAATTTTTTGAGACCAAATACGAATAGTATTGCAGATAATAAATATCCGAAAGCAACCCAATCTGTAGACATTTCAAGCACCTCTCTTCTTTCCAGCAATCATATTCAACATTCGATTTGTGACTGCGAAGCCACCAACTACGTTGATCATTGCTAATACTAATGCGACAAATGCTAGTATTCCAGATACTGCAGTATCTCCAGATTCATATGCGACATTTGCTCCTAGTAGGGCGCCGACTACGCTGATTCCTGAGATTGCATTTGCGCCACTCATCAATGGAGTATGCAGCATTGCTGGAACCTTAGTGATTAATTCTACACCAAGGAAAATCGATAGTACAAACAGAGTAATTGAACCAATTAACATTTCAGGGGTCATCAGAGAACACCTCCTAGTCGAGTCTGCTTAGGATGCATTTCTCCATCCTTACAAATCAGTACTCCTCCCATTCCTGGGACGTGGAAGTCATTGCCTTCAGGAGCTCCAACTAGAACATCATCATCTTCAGATATTTGGAAACCATCTTCTTTGTCAACCAAACTCGTAATGAAAGTAGTGAGGTTGTTTGAGTAGAGCATTGAAGCAGTATTGGCAAGAGTTCCTGGCAGGTTCGATGTCCCTACTATTATCACCCCGTTTTCAGTTGTGTGAACTTCTCCAGCCTTGGTTAGTTCACAGTTACCACCGACATCAGCGTTCATATCAACAACTACAGCACCTGATTTGAAAGTTTCAACTGCTGATGCTGGAACTGTGATAGGTGCAGGCCTACCAAATATTCTCGCTGTTGTAACTATGATGTCTGCATCGCTAGCAACTTCACATACTGTGTCGTTCACCTTTTGAATAAATTCTGGGGTCAATGGTTTTGCATATCCTGCTTCATCTTCGAAATCATCCATTCCATCAACTTCGATGAATCTTCCACCAACTGATTCTATTTGTTCTGCTGCAGACTTTCGGACATCCGATGCATAAACAACTGCTCCAATTCTCTTCGCTGTTGCAATAGCTTGCAATCCAGCAACTCCAGAGCCCATTATGACTACTTTAGCAGGTCTTACTGTACCAGCAGATGTGGTCATCATTGGGATTCCACGAGGTACTTGAGATGCCCCTAACAATACAGCCTTGTATCCTGCAAGGTTGTCTTGACTAGAATTTACATCCATAGATTGAGCACGTGAAAGTCTTCTTGGTATCATGTCCATGCTAAGAAGGGTGATTCCACCGTCAATGCATGATTGAACTTTCTCAGGGTGACGGAAAGGATCAGCGACACATGCAACAATCTGGCCCTTGGTCAGTTTACTTGCATCTGGCATTCGAATTGATATTATGATTGGGCATGCCAAAACTTCAGCATTGTCTCCGAGTGTAGCGCCAGCGTCAGTGTATTCACTATCTGAATAATTAGCAGCCTTTCCTGCACCCTTTTCGACAACAACTTCAAATCCGAATTTCAGCAATTTCTTCATGCTACCTGGTACGATTGCAACTCTCGTTTCGCCTTCAGGTTCCATAGGGACTCCGATTTTCATGATTCCACCTCGCATATGCAAAAGCACACTCGATATTTGCCCCCAATGATATCCGGTTCTTGAACGACTCGGTCATCATTCGAATATTTGGTGTTCGAAATAACACCGCCTATGCTTATGGAGGTAGTTTGTCTGGGGTGTCATATCGGAGTGTTATCAATGGCAACCGGGCGTAGAAAAATAGCAGTTATTGGAGCCGGAAATGTAGGAGCAACTTGTGCATTCGTACTAGCACAAATGAAAATTGCAGATATTGTACTATTAGACATATTCGAAGGCTTTGCTAAAGGTAAGGCTCTAGACATGAGTCAGAATAGCAATGTACTCAATTATAATGGAACAATTACTGGTACTGCCGATTATGCAGACATTGCAGGTAGCGATGTCATCGTAGTAACCAGTGGGTTCCCACGCAAACCAGGTATGACTCGAGAAGACCTTATTGGTAAAAATGCTGAAATTGTTCAGCAAGTTGGAACTGGAATCAAAGGCCACGCTCCTGATGCTACAATCATAATGGTTACCAACCCATTAGATTTGATGACATACCACATGCAGAAAGTCACTGGTTTCCCAACTAACAGAGTAATTGGTCAGGCAGGTGTACTAGATAGTGCTCGTATGGCTCATTTTATCGCTCTCGAATTGAATTGTGCTGAAGAAGACGTTTCACCAATGGTTCTCGGTGGACATGGGGATACTATGGTCCCTCTACCTCGCTACACAACAGTAGGTGGAATACCAATAACTCAACTAATGTCCGATGAACGTATTGAAGCGATCAGCGCTCGAACTGCTGGTGGCGGTGGCGAAATTGTCAAGTTATTAGAGAGAGGTTCAGCATTCTATGCTCCAGGTTCGGCTGCTGCAATAATGGCTGAAGCAGTACTGAATGACCGTCGGAGAGTAATCCCTGCATCATGTCATCTAACAGGACAGTATGGTCTTGAAGATGTTTACATTGGTGTACCGTGTATTATTGGAGCGAATGGCGTCGAGACTATTTTTGAATTGGATCTTTCAGATGCTGAACTAGAATCTCTTCAAGGGTCGGCTAACTTTTACAAAGGGCAACTGAAAGATATATTGGGATATTAATCGAATAAAACATTAATCGGCGTCGATTAGCCCAAGCATGGAAGAAGATTCGGGTTTGAAGTTATTACCAAAAAACGAGAGCGACAAAGACAGGATAATTCGTGCAGTGATTGCGGTTATTTTGATTGGTTTTTATTTCGCCGTTCCTTCTAGTGTTAATGCTTCAATTGCAAATATTGGTTTGGTAGTCGCTGGAGTATTATTGTTTAATGCAATATCTGGAACCTGTATGATTTATCGTGCGTTTGGAATTAACACATGTCCGATTTCAGAGAATAAAGACTAAGATTGTATCTCACTCTGAATTTTAGCAAGGTAAGTCGCCAAAATATATGCTGAAGTCGTAGCAATTATTACGATCGATATTACAGCTTGAAACTCCAACCTCATTAGTAATAATGGCAGTATTATGAAAAATAATAGGACGTATTAAACCCACATTACCCCTTCTGCATTATTGACAACTTGTTCAACATCTTTTTGTCTTTATACAACCAGACTATGGAAATAATGCTGATTAAGGGTAGAGGAATTAAAACTGCATCATGCAATGTAGATTTCTAAGCAATTTCACTTGCTGCAGCAATAATGCCCACTAACAATCCTTTGCGACCGTAGTCAACAAATAATGAGTTGAAATTAGACAGCCACCCTATGAATAATTCGTATTAATCGAAAGCACCAGGTAAGAATGTCCAACGAATATCTTCTTCCGTAATTCCTCGGTAATGTTCTAGAATTCTTGGTTCATTTGAAACTTTATTGTGGTAGGATAGAAGTTTTGGATATCTTACTATTACTGATTTCTCTATTCCGTCATAATTACCTGAAAACAATGCGAAGAGTTCCGTGAATAATTTCAGATCTGCAATGCTCATTTCCTTTGTATCTGCGGCCCAGCCAGAAACCGAACTGCCAACTTTTTCTTCAAGGAATTGAAGATTCTTAGCTCCTTGCCCACCTACTTCGAAAATAGCTTTACGTTTGGCCACTCTTTCATCAAAATCTGAAATTCCGAATGTAGTATCCAACGCTCTTGCTAGAGGGCCCATCCCGTCCATGAATTCGTCAGCCTTGGCTGCTTGATATGAGTCGGTGGGGATTAACCCGGCAAAGCCACCTACATACCTCAGGATAGCAGAAGATTCTGCCAAAGTTCCGTGAGGAGTTTGTAATACAGGTAACATATCCCAAGGTAAATCTCCATCATTACGCATCTGATTGAAAACTTCTCCATTAACTTCAACATCTTCCCATTCCAGTTCCGACAAGGATAGCGCAACTCTACTAGCTTCTCCGCGTCCTGGAACTGGGAAATACAACAATCTGTTCATATCTCTGTGGGGAAAGAAATCCCTTATTGTAGGTTTGGAGTGATTCTACAACATCTCTCCACACCATTTGCAGTGCTTTGCGTTGTAGTCATGACCTTCTTTAGAGCATGCAAGACAGGCTTGTGTGCTTATGTCTCCAATTTTGATTAATTCATTTGATATAATTCCTGTTGGCACAATAATCAAACTATAACCCATCACCATGATCAGTATGGCCAGCATTTTACCTATTGGTGTAAGGGGAACAGTGTCTCCGTAACCAGTGCTAGTTAGAGTTGTAATTGCCCAGTAAACACTTTGTGGAATTGATGTAAAACCATTCTTAGGGCCTTCAACTAAGTACATTCCTGCTCCTGTGATGAAGCTCAGGATAGTAATTGTTGACAGGAACACTATGATACGATCTTTTGATTGAATCATTGCTTGACTCAATACATTTGCCTCACCTAGATATCTTGATAATTTGAATACTCTGAATACTCGTAAAAGACGCAGCGCCCTAATTACAAGCAGACTTTGTGCACCAGCATAAGCCAAACTTAGGTACGTAGGGAGTATTGCTAAAAGGTCAACTATCCCGAAGAATGATGTTGAATATTTCAGTGATTCACGGGTTGAATATAATCGTAAAAAGTATTCAATAGTGAATAATATTGTAAAAAACCATTCTATGAATACTAGTTGTGAATGGTACTTAGAATCTATAGCATCAACACTTTCGAGCGATACAGTTAGTACGGATGCTACAATTGAAACCAGCAATGCTACGTCGAAAAATTTCCCAGTAGGAGTGTCTGCCTCAAAAATGATTTCATGAATCCGGGCTTGCATCTTGGATGAGCCTGAATCGTTTCGCTTTGCTACCCCACTTGCCATACCGATTCCATCAACTATTCACTTTTAGCATTCTGCTAATGTTATTGTTGGAAATGAGTATTTCCTGAGTATTGAACACCAGTCAATTGTTTCTGACCCTTTGAATTACTAATGAGTTCTTTTTACCGACAGTTGTAGCATTTTCTACTGGGTTTGGTAATCTAACCAACTCTTTGCCCTGCTTTCCACGGCTTCGCATTCTTGCGAGTACTTCTTGCCCAAGGTAGCATCCTTTTGATTCATGGACCAAGTGCCCAAGCCCACATGCAAGAGGATGATTTTTCGGAGTTATCTCGAAACCTTGCATTGGGATCATATTTTCCACTCTATAATCATCGAATTCACTCTGACTCATATTTGATGTAATCTCAACACTAGTTGGTGCTACCATTAGCCACCCTCTGAATGTATGAGATATCGTTACACCACTTGGAGGGGATATTTCTGTTGTTGACAAATATACATTATTCGATGCAGTAGCATCGCCGATTGTAATGTCTTGGTTGAGTATTTTTTGAGAGATATGTGCCAACAGATTCTCTTTGTACGGGTTATGTCCAACCAATGCAATGAAATCATCCATTACAATTACACTAGCCATGTCGATTACTTTGGCAGCATTTGTAGTAAATACGGTAGAGCAAGATGATTCAACCTTGTTCGTAGATAGTCCGTCAATCAACTTAAGGGCGTCTGTGCCACGTATTATCAACACGTAAGCGTCGAGTTTGACGACACCCATTTAATCAACACTCAGGAGAATGATTCGCCGCAGCCACAAGAACTTGAAGCATTAGGATTGTTTATTTTGAATCCGCCACCCATAAGGCGATCAATATAGTCGATTTCAATGCCATCTAAGAGGTGAGATGTTGCATTAGGAACTAGAACCTTAAAACCATCAATTTCTACAACTTGACAATCTTGATCTGTCGATTCGACAATTTGTAAGTCGTACATGTAGCCTGAACATCCACCTGATAATACTCCAACGAGGAGCGAATGAGACATGTCGTCTCCAAATGCAGATGATAGCATTTCCTTTGCCTTTTCAGTTATTGTCAAATCGACATCAACTACATCTGGCTTATTGATCACTACGGCCGGGGCTGTATCACAAGTATTGCAGTCCATGTACACTCCACATGGTGGACTCATATCAATCTGTGTGCTTATTCTGGCAACGGTATTGATATTTCGAATAGACAATGGTCCTGTCCCTTTGATGTGCACAGTCTTTCAGATGCAGTCGCGTCGAAGCCATGCCTTTCAATCAGGATACCTTCCAAAACACCTTCGTCCATGTGGCACAAAATCGACCCTAAATGCGGGTTCTTCTCGCAACTGTTAGAATCTTTGACAGTAACCAGTGTAGGGGGAATCGTATCAATTTCTAATTCTCCCATACCAAGTGTTTTCCATTGGTTGAATTAGCTGAAGGTGAAGCAAAAATACTAGAAAATACCGCTGGTCTACCACCTACCATTCCAGAAGGGCCCGCTCTAGCAGCTGAAGCGG